>JAPOOX010000098.1 GCA_026713185.1 Gammaproteobacteria bacterium | reverse complement strand
TACAGAACCAGCGTTGACTGATGCGTTGATCAGGGCAACCCGTGACATGGCAATCCGTTTTGAAGCAGACTTCGGGGTCTGAAAATCATGCTGGGCCTCATTCAGAAAGTGTCCATGGCATCAGTGGAAGTGGCAGGGACAGGCGTAGGAAAAATTGACATGGGCCTGCTGCTTCTGCTGGGTATTGAGAAACAGGATACCAGCAGGAACGTTGAACGACTGCTCAACAAGGTCGTCTCTTACAGGGTGTTCCCGGATGAGAGGGGCCATATGAATCTGAGTCTGCTGGATGTAAAGGGAGCGTTGTTGATCGTGTCCCAGTTCACGCTGGTCGCGGATACAGGAAAAGGGCTGAGGCCATCTTTCTCATCCGGTGCGCAACCGGCAAAAGCCCGTCAGCTTTATGATGAATTCGTAGCCGCATCGGGTACCCTGTGCCCCACCAGTAGTGGTGAATTCGGAGCCGATATGAATGTGCACCTGGTCAACAGTGGACCTGTGACTTTTATTCTCCAGGGTTAGTTCCCGGTTTAATAAATGAACTTTGGGGTCGGAGTAAAGTGCCGGAGTAAATCTTTACATCTGACCTGATCGTGCAGTTATGGGTAGTTTTACTCCGGCACTTTACTCCGACCCCAAAGTTCCCGGTTTCATAAATCGCGAAAATATAATGCCGAGTTCAAACAGCACCCACATGGGAACTGCCAGCAGTATCTGTGAAATAACGTCTGGTGGAGTCAACAACATGCCCACGACGAAACATCCAACAATGACGAAGGGGCGTTTTCTCCTCAGGCTCTTCACATCAGTTGCACCTGTCCAGATCAGCAGCATGGTGGCAATCGGAATTTCAAAGGCAACACCGAAGGCGAAACACAGTTTCAGCACAAAATCAAGATAACGATTGATGTCTGTCATCATCACCACACCATCCGGTACCACACTGGTAAAGAATCCGAACATCAGCGGAAAGGCAACGTAGAAGGCAAAGGCAATACCCGCATAAAAAAGCAGGACGCTGGATATAAGCATCGGGAAAGCGATCTGTTTTTCATTGGCATACAGCCCCGGAGCAATAAATCGCCATATCTGATGCAATATGTAAGGCATTGCACAGAACAAAGCCATGAACAGACTCAGCTTGAATGGCGTTATAAAGGGTGATGCCACCTCCGTTGCAATCATGGAGGCTCCTTCTGGCAAAAAGGCTCTCAGGGGTTCAGAAATATAGGCATAGATTTCATTGGCAAAATAGAACAGGGGCAAAAAAATGATAACGACGGCGCCAAGGCAACGCAGAATCCGATTGCGCAATTCAATCAGATGTTCGATCAGAGGTTGTCCTTCATCCTCATTCAGATTTTTTTTGGCTGACATTTTTCCGGTTGCTTAACGATTTATCCAGTTGATCAACCTCTTCTTGAATATCATCTCCGGCTGAGTTGACCAGGTTGCCTGTATCCTGGATAGTTTCCTTGATGATGGTCCTGGACTCCTCAAGTTCCTTCATGATCTCTTCATTGCGCAGTTGTGCGCGGATCTCGTCAGCACCAATTTCATTTTCTATCTCGTTTCTCAGTTTGGCATAACTGCGTCTGATCCTGCCGACCCACAGGGCCATGGTGCGGACGGCGTCAGGCAACCGCTCGGGTCCCAGGATGAGGAGAGCCACGATGCTTATCAGCACCAGCTCCGGAAAACCGATATCGAACATCAGGTCTGATCGGTTTTCTTCTCGTTGACTTTTTCATCGGCTTTCTTGGATGCCTCATCGTCGGTGACCGCAGATCTGAATCCCTTGATGGCAGACCCCAGATCTGAACCGATGGATTTGAGCTTGGTTGTTCCAAAAAGCAGAAGTACGATGACCATGATTATGATCAGTTCTGTAATACCGAATGACATAGGATTCCTCCTTTAGTTCCTGGTGGCGTTTGATTCAGACCGTGACTTTTTTTCTGCAAGTCCAGAGGTACCGAACCGCCGTTCCAGTTCTTTCAATATACTGTCCAGTGAGACATCAAGGTGGTCTGCCATGACCATTGTGTGAAACCACAGATCAGCGGTTTCATGAATAAGGTCACCTCTTTTGCCGGAAACCGATGCGTCCTTGGCCGCAATGATTGTTTCCGTGGCTTCTTCACCGATCTTCTCCAGTATTCTGTTAATTCCCTGCCGCTGCAGGCTGGAGACATAGGAGTCTGCAGGATCGGATGTTCTCCGGTCCCGGATCGTTTGTTCTAGACGCAACAGGATGTCACTCATTTGAATATATCTCGTCTGGGTCTTTAATCACCGGATCGACGATCTGCCACACGCCATCCTTCAAAACTCTGAAAAAACACGAGTTACGACCAGTATGGCAGGCGATATCAGCCGTCTGGTCCACTGCCAATATTAACACATCGCCATCGCAGTCGAGACGGACTTCATGGACTGACTGGAAATGCCCGGAAGCTTCACCTTTCCGCCAGATTCTGTTACGCGAGCGGGAATAATAAACCGCCATGCCGGTTTCCACCGTCTCTTGCAATGATTCTCTATTCATCCACGCGGCCATCAGAATCCTGTTCGTAGACCTGTCCTGGGCAATGGCCATGATCAATCCGTTTTGATCGAATGTGATCTCATCAAGCCATTCAGGTGTTTGACTTTCCATGAATGTACTCCATGAATGTACTCGTGGTGCGGGGGTAATTCAGAATACCATGTCAGGATTGGATATACATCCAATAAATACCCAGGCTACCCAGGATAGAGGTGCCTATCAAGGCCTCCGGAATGGAAGCATATCCGCTTAACGGCAGTAACGATGCCAGGACCGCTGCGATCAGCGCAACCCCGCCAATACGGGTATATCTGACTGTGCGTGACTGCCGGTGGAGTGCCTGTTTGATATCGTTCAACAGTCTGGTCTGTTGTTGCGTGTGTTCTCCCAGAGAATTGAGTTCCGATAACGCTCCGAGTGCGAGCTCAGGAAGTTGGGGTAACTGTTGCAGCCATCGTGGTGCATTTTTCTCGAATTCCCTGAAGATACCCTTGATCCCAACCCTTGCATGCATCCATTCTTCCATATACGGTGCAGCGGTTTCCCAGAGATCCAGCGCCGGATAAATCTGGCGACCCATGCCTTCAATGTTCAGCAATGTCTTTTGCAGCAGAACCAGTTGGGGCTGAACTTCCATTTCGAACTGGCGGGCAGTTTTGAAAAGACTGACCAGTACTTTCCCAAACGAAATTTCCGAGATCGGCTTTTGAAATATCGGCGCACAAACACTTCTGATCACTGATTCAAAAGACCTTACATCAGTATCATCGGGTACCCACCCACTGGCAACGTGCAGTTCCGCGACTTGCCGGTAATCCTGATGGAAGAAGGCAAGCAGGTTTTGCGCCAGATAATTTCTGTCTGCATCGGTCAGCGATCCGATGATGGCGCAATCCAGTGCGATATAAGTCGGGTTTTCCGGATCGCTGATGTCAACATAGACATTGCCGGGGTGCATGTCTGCGTGGAAGAAATTGTGTTCAAAAACCTGGGTGAAGAAAATGTCCACACCGAGGTGGGCCAGTTTCCTGAGGTTGACGCCATTCTCTTTCAATACTTCCAGGTCCGTAGCGCGTACACCATGGATTCGTTCCATGACCATGACATCCGTGGAACAATAATCCCAGTGGACTTCCGGAACATAGAGCATGTCACTGCCGAGCCAGTTCTTCCGTAATACTGCCGTATTGGCCGCTTCCATAAGCAGATTGAGTTCGTTGAGAATAGTTTGTTCGTAGTCTTTAACAACTTCTATGGCATGCAGCCGTTTCCCGTCCTGCCAGAAGCGTTCGACGATACCTGCCAGAAAATACATGACCTGCAGATCCCGGTTAATCACCTGCCGGATGCCGGGTCGGATGATTTTAATGACTACTTCTGCACCGGATTTGAGGTTTGCGGTATGAATCTGGGCGACAGATGCAGAGGCGAGAGGGATGTCCTGAAAATCGATAAATACGGCGTCCACGGAATCATCCAGGCTGGCCTCAACGATACTGCGAGCCTGCGTCGCAGGAAATGGCGGAACCTGATCCTGTAATTTCTCCAGTTCCAATGCAAGCTCATCTGTCAGGAGATCTTTTCTGGTAGACAGTATCTGGCCGAATTTGATGAAGACCGGGCCAAGCTTCTCTACTGCCATGCGCAATGACACCGCGGTCGAACTGGCGGGTGTCGGGAACAGCCGCAGTACTGACATCGGGTATTTCAGCCAGAACGGGATAATCAGGTCTTGCGGGATGATGCGGTCCAGTCTGTAATGGACGATGACCCCCAGGATCCGAAGGAGTCTAAACACATGCATTGTCAGACACCTTACGGCCAACATGAATGGCCGCCACACCATTTAAAATATTGTGATACTCCACCTGTTCATATCCGGCATCTGACAACATCCGGCAAAGTTCTTTTTGGGGGGGATGCATCCTGATTGACTCTACAAGGTATTGATAACTTTTCCTGTCACCCGTGATGAACCTGCCCACTTCCGGCCACAGTCGGGAATATGAATCATAGAGGTTGCGAACAATGGGATTCTCTGGCCGTGAAAATTCAAGGATAACCAGTTTGCCTCCCGGTTTGAGTACGCGTTTTGAAGCGTTGATGGCGACCTGCTTGTCGGTGAAATTTCGCAATCCAAAACCAATAGTGATTGCATTGAATGTGCTATCCGGGAATGGCAGTACTTCCGCATCCGCCTGAACGTAGGTGACATTGTTGCTGATGCCGTTGTTCAGCAGTCTGTTCCTGCCGTGAGTCAACATGGAATCATTGATATCGCAGAGAACAACCTGTCCGTCGTCACCCACTATCGGAGATAATCTGCATGCCAGATCGCCGGTGCCACCAGCCAGATCGAGAATACAATGGCCCGGACGGGCAACCGTGTACTCAACAGCAACCTGTTTCATCAGGCGATGGGTACCGAGAGACATCACATCGTTCATGATGTCATATTGGCTTGCCACGGAATGAAATACTCCCGCTACCTGTTCTGCTTTTTCCCTTACAGGGATTTTTTGGAAACCGAACCAGGTTGTTTTATCGTCTTCGGACATGTTTAGGAAAACCCATCGAAGTCACGGGTAACAGTATAGCCGATGTAAAGCGGGTCAGTCTCCCGAGTGGCGTATTTCGATAAACCGGGAATCACGGCTTTTCCCGGCATTCGCCAGACGTTCCAGGTAGCCGGCCCAGTTGGATTCCTGATTAACAGCCAGTTCATACAGGTAATTCCAGGAGAAAATACCCGAATCATGACCATCGGAAAAAATCAGTTTCAGGGCATAATTACCCTGTGGTTCCACGTCTCTGAACTGTACATCCCGCTTGCCAGACTGCAGCACCGCCTGGTCGGGTCCATGTCCCTGAACTTCTGCGGAGGGTGAGAAAACCCTGAGATATTCCGCGCTCAGAGTGAATGTGGAATTTTCACTGTAAACGAGTTCCAACTCGGCGGATTTTTTATGTATGTTGATTTTTACAGGGATCATGTTTCAGAGAATGTAACGACTGAGATCCTCGTCTCCTGCCAGATTTTCCAGATGTTTATTGACGTAATCCGCGTCTATTACAACTTTTTCGGTTTCCATGGAATCACCGGCATTAAATGAAATTTCTTCCAACAGCCTTTCCATGACGGTATGCAATCGACGGGCGCCGATATTTTCAGTGGATTCGTTTACCTGCCAGGCAATCTCGGCAATCCGGGTAATACCCTCCGGGGTGTATTCCAGTTCCAGACCTTCTGTCAGCATCAGCGCATGATATTGCTCGGTCAATGAAGCGTCCGGTTCCGTCAGAATCCGCTCAAAGTCCCGGGAGTCAAGGGCATTGAGTTCTACTCGAATCGGCAATCGACCCTGCAACTCCGGAATCAGGTCGGACGGTTTATTCAGGTGAAAGGCGCCAGAGGCAATAAACAGAATATGATCAGTACGAATCATCCCGTACCGGGTGGATACATTACTCCCTTCAATCAGTGGTAACAGGTCCCGTTGCACACCCTCGCGGGAGACATCCGCTCCGCTGCGTTCAGACCGGTTGGTTATCTTGTCCATTTCATCAATAAAAACGATTCCTGTCTGCTCCACTGCCTCGACAGCCTGTAAACGGAGGTCATCCTCATTGATGAGACGGTTCGCCTCTTCATCGGTCAACTGTTTCAGGGCGTCCTTGACTTTGATGTTCCTGCGTTTTGTCTTTTCGGGTGACAGAGAAGAAAACATGTTCTGTAATTGACTTGTCATCTCCTCCATTCCGGGAGGCGCCATGATTTCAACGCCTACAGATGGTGTCTGTATCTCGATTTCAATTTCCCGTTCGTCGAAGTCACCTTCCCGCAGTTTTTTTCTGAATATCTGGCGGGTGCCGGTATTTCGGGACTCTTCTTCGCCCCTGGCCGGTGGCAATAATGCATCCAGTATCCGCTCTTCCGCGGCATCGACAGCTCTGGGTCTGGCACTCTGAACCTGGGCTTCGCGCAGGAGTTTCACAGCGGCTTCAACCAG
>JAPOOX010000024.1 GCA_026713185.1 Gammaproteobacteria bacterium | reverse complement strand
TCATGTCGATCCCGCGATTCGATCGAAGCTCGGTTCTGTCGGCAAACCACTGCCTTCGGTTGAAATAGAAATCCGCGATGATAACGGAAACAATCTCGGTCCTTTCGAGGCAGGTGAAATTTTCGTACGCGGCCCACAGGTCTCCGGTGAATATCTGGAGTATAAAGCCCTGCTTGATGACGGTTGGTTTCCCACCCGGGATAATGGTTATCTGGACAACCACAATTACCTTTATCTGTCCGGGCGTGCAGACGATGTGATTGTTCGGGGCGGTGAAAATATTTCCCCCGCAGAAATCGAAAATCTGTTGCATGAACACCTGGGGGTCATTGATGTCGCCGCGGTTGGTATACCGTCAGAAGAATGGGGTGAGGCCATAGCACTTGCCATCGTGTTAAAAAAAGACGCTGTCCTGACTGAAGATGAAATTGAATCGTTGATCAGAGCAAAGCTGCGTTCATCACGAGTGCCGGAAACAATCCTGTTCTCCAGTGAATTACCATACAATGAAACCGGAAAACTGCTCCGTCGAGTGGTCAAATCGTGGTTCGAATAGACAGGCATACATGCCATCGTCAATGTTAATCAGTAATGCAGAGTGCTGCACCCGGGGCAATTATCATCCCGTGCAACAACAGGATGTGCGGATCGAACAGGGTATTGTCACAGCCATTGGCAAGCTTGAACCCAAACCGGGAGAACAGGTGCTGGATGCAGCGGGGGCCGCACTTCTGCCTGGATTACACGATCATCATGTTCATCTTGCCTCATACGCCGCTGCTCTTGGGTCTGTTCCCTGCGGACCTCCAGAGGTTTGCACTGAGCCGGATTTAATAGCACAACTGAACAAGGCTTCGAGCCTTCAACAACCCGAATCGACATCGGCTGTCTCAGAGCAAACCCGTTTCGGAGTTCATTGGCATCACTCCATGAGCGAAACGCGCGCCGGCGATTGGCTGAGAGGAATCAATTATCATGAGAGTGTTGCCGGAGACATCGATCGTCGCTGGCTGGATAAATATGCGCCCAAAAGACCCGTTAGAATCCAGCATCGTTCCGGCAGGCTGTGGATTCTGAATTCATTGGCACTGGAAGTAATAAAGAACTCCCCTCTTCCGTTAGAAAGCCAGATAAAGCTGTCACCCAAAGACGGACGTCTCTATGACGTCGACAATCTTCTGCGGGAAATCACAAAAAAAGACACGCTACCGATCAAAGAAGTCAGCAGGAACCTGGCTTCCTTTGGGGTAACCGGCATCAACGATATGACGCCCTCTAACAATCTTGACACCTACAAATGGTTTTCTGAACTCCAGTCCACCGGAGCGTTGCTGCAGAAACTGAGGCTTTCCGGTACGGGCGAATTATCTGCAGTCGGCAAAACCAGCTGTGGCAGAATCCAACCTGGCGAATGCAAAATACACCTTCATGAGGCCGACCTCCCCGATTATCATGAGCTTTGCCAGACAATCTCAACCAGTCACGACAATCAGCGTGCAGTCGCCATCCATTGCGTCACCGAAACCGAACTTGTATTTGCACTTGCGGCAGTGCAGGAAGCCGGATTTCTGCAGGGAGACCGTATTGAACATGCCTCGGTTGTACCGGAAAGGTTGTTGACGATTTTGCAGGAATCCGGGTGTTGCGTGGTCACCCAGCCGAACTTTATTCTCGACCGCGGTGATGCCTACCTGTCTGCAATTCCGAACAGCGAACATGGCTGGTTATACCGTTGCCAAAGTCTTTCTGGATCAGTCCCCTTCGCTTTTGGTACTGATCTGCCATTTGGCAATCCAGACCCCTGGATTGCAGTCAAAGCCGCCACCAACCGGCAAACCAGTGCCGGGAAAATACTGGGAGAAAACGAAGCCATGACGCCTGAAGCTGCAGTGGATTGTTTCCTCGGTGAACTGGAACATCCGGCGGAGATCCGTTCAATCGCCATCGGTGTCCCGGCAGATTTCTGTTTGCTCGATAGCCCCTGGTCCACAGTCCGTCTCTCCTTGTCGAGTGCCCACGTGAGGGCGACTATGGTTGACGGTGAACTGGTTTATCAGAAACCAGGTTTCTGTGGTGTAAATGATTAATGCAGAGAGGTGAATTACAGTGTTGCTAAGTCCGTACCGGGTGTTGGATCTGACCAGCAAAAAAGGCATGTTATGTGCACAAATCCTGGGAGATCTGGGAGCAGACGTCATCCAGATCGAACCTCCCGGTGGAGCGCCGGGAAGGCAGACGGGTCCTTTTTACAGGAACCGGGAAGATCCTGAGAATTCCCTGAACTGGTGGAGCTACGCCCGCGGCAAACGAAGTATGGAGCTTGATCTCGATACTCAGCGGGATGTCTTCCTGGAACTCGTCAAGCGCACGGATTTTCTGATTGAATCCGAGCCAGTGGGGAGTTTGCAAAAACGCGGTATTGATTATGCCGCCCTGAGTAAACACAACCCTGCTCTCATTCATGTCAGCATGACGCCATACGGCGAAACCGGTCCAAAATCTTCCTGGGCTGCAACGGACCTCACCTTACTGGCCAGCGCCGGCCCCCTGGTTGTTACTGGCGATGAAGACCTGCCGCCGGTTCGGGTCAGCGTACCTCAGGCCTGGAATCATGCCGCTGCCGAGGCGGCAACCGGTGCGCTCATCGCGCTGCATGAACGCCATCAATCCGGATTGGGCCAACATGTCTGTGTGAGTGCTCAACAAGCCCTCACACTCGCCACCCAGAGTAACCTTCTGTCCGCAGCCGTAGGGGAGTCTACCGTTGAACGAATGGCCGGTGGCGCCAAAGCCGGGGAATTGCGTCTCCGGCTGACCTACCCGGCCCTGGATGGCCACGTGTCCATCACTCACCTTTTTGGCGCCACACTTGGTCCACCAACGCAACGATTGATGGAATACGTCTACGATGAAGGTTTTTGTGATCAGGAAACTCGCGACAAGGACTGGATAGAATATGGCCTGTTGTTGATGACGGGTGCTGAGCCTATTGCCGAATTCGAGCGGGTGAAGAACTGTGTAGCAGCCTGTACCGCGTCAAAGACCAAGGCAGAACTATTGCAAGCGGCTATGCAGCGGCGCTTGCTTTTGGCGCCCATGTTCACCATCGAAGATGTGGTTAACAGCGATCAATTTCACGCAAGACGTTACTTCACGAAGCCGGAAGGGGATAGTCCGTCTGCCAGGATTCAATACCCGGGACCTTTTGCCAGGTTCAGTGCCACACCACTGCAGCTGAACAGGCGGCCACCGGGAATCGGCGAACATACGCGGGAAATACTGTCGGAGATGAAGGCTATGCCACAGGTGCAGGTCAAGGGCGGAGAAAGCCCGGACCCAACACCATTGGCGGATGTCAAAATACTGGATTTAATGTGGGCACTGGCTGGGCCTTGCGCTACTCGAACGCTGGCGGACTTTGGTGCGACTGTGGTTCGGATAGAGTCATCCACACGATTGGATGCATGCCGCACTATCCGGCCTTTTATCGATGAAGATCAATCACCGGAAAAATCAGCTTTATTCCATAACGTCAATGCCGGCAAACGAATGTTTACGCTGGATATTTCCAAGCCCGAAGGGCGTGAAGTCATACTCGATCTGGTACGTTGGTGTGATGTAGTGGCCGAATCGTTTTCACCAAAAGCCATGAAAGCGCTTGGCCTGGACTATGAAACCTTATGTGGCGTTAACGAAAACCTCATCATGTTAAGCACCTGTCTCATGGGTCAGACGGGACCATTGGCCATGTTTGCCGGGTACGGCAACCTCGCTGCAGCGATTACCGGTTTTTATGGGATTACCGGATGGCCGGACCGGGAGCCTGCAGGACCCTATGGCGCTTACACGGACTATATCGCGCCGCGTTTCAATGCCACTGCTGTTCTGGCAGCTCTGGAACACCGGCATCGTACCGGACAAGGACAACACATCGATCTGTCTCAGGCAGAGGTCGCCATGCATTTTCTCACGCCGGCGATTTTGGACTATACCGCCAACGGACACATTCAATCCCGTTCAGGTAATTCAGACCCTTACTGTGCGCCACATGGGGTGTACCCCGTATCTGGAGACGACCGGCACATTGCAATTGCGTGCGAAAGTGACGCCCAGTGGCTGGCCCTGTGCAGCATCATCCCTGGCCTGGATAAATCTGACCTGACATTGCTTACCGCCAGGGGCAGATTGGCACGTCAAAAGGAACTGGATCAGTTGATTTCCCGATTTACTCAAAACCAGCAAGGATCTGATCTGGAGGATAGACTGCAGGCAGTCGGGGTACCCGCGTCTATAGTACAAAACAGTCCCGAACTGGTCGCTGACCCACAGTTAAATCACCTGGGACACTTTGTTACCCTGCCACATCATGAAGGCGGCAATACCGTCATCGAGGGACCGAGGATTCACCTGTCCCGTTCCCGGTCGCGCATGGACACCAGCGCTCCCACTTTCTCCCGGGACATGATGTATGTACTCAACGATGTCCTGCAATACGACGATGAGAAAATTGGCGAATTGCTGGTCGCCGGAGTTCTTGAGTAATCAACTCATCCTGACTGAACGTAGACACATTCCAAACTCAGGCACTTGAATTCTTTTGCCCGGCAATTTTATAGGCCATGCGTTTAAAATCATGACTGAAGGGGTGCCAGAAAGCGGGTAAAAGCTGGGTCATACAGATACCGGCAATATTTGCCTTGTCTGACATCCAGATGTGGGTACCAGCCAGACCACCCCAGTGGTATTCACCAATGGCTGAATCCGGCTCACCCTTGAACGGCTCATTCTTAAGCGCAAACCCGAGCCCAAAAGTATTGCCGGTGAAATCCCAGAATGGAAAATTAACACTGACACCATCGGCCAGCTGATTGGTTCTCATTACATCAAGCGTGGCGGATTCTATCAATCGATGCCCCTGCCACTCTCCTCCATTGACCAGCATCCGAACCAGGGCGAGATAGTCAACCAGGGTTGACAGCAATCCACCGCCACCGGAATAAAAAGTGGCAGGTTTTGAACTAGCACCTTTGTATGGATCATCAGCTTTTACGAAACCACTGGCCATAGGGTCCAGTGGATTGGTTGGCATGTACATCGTGGTAAAACGATCCTGCTTTTCTTGCGGCACATGGAAATCTGTATCGACCATCCCCAGTGGATCAAAGATTCTTTCCTTCAGGAATACATCAAACCGTTGCCCCGAAAGTACCTCGACCAGGCGTGCTGTAACATCAGTTGCAAAGCTGTATCGCCAGTAGGTACCCGGTTGGTAAACCAGTGGAAACTGACTGAGTTTCAGACTCAGCGATTCAAGGTCCCTGGTAAAATCCGGAACCATTGGATTAACACCTCCTTCCGTGTATGCCTTGTCGATAATCGACTCGGGATCAACGAATCCGTAGGAGAGACCGGCCGTGTGGCTGAGAATCTGATTAATCCGAATTGAGTCCGTTGCAGGTTCCGTGTCTTCAATATCTGCAGCATCTGACTTCAGAACAGCCATATCAGAAAATTCAGGTAAATAGTCTTCAAGTGGATCGCTCAACTGAAATTTGCCTTCTTCAAATAGCATCATCACCGCAATTGAAGTGACAATTTTGGTGCATGAGTGCATTCTGAATATCGAGTCTTCGGTCAGGGGACGGTTTGTTTCGTGGTCAATCGGCCCATAGGTTTTGACATCGACAACATCTGTTCCCTGAAGAATCAATGTGTTACAACAGGGAAGAATCTCCTCATCGACATACCATTGCATCCTGTCATGGATCTCCGAAAAGTCCAGACTTGTCTCCTTTACCTCTATAGCCATGCAGGCCACCTTGTCTCGTCTCTGATTTGGAAAAATTATATGCTACCACTTAACAGCCAGTACTTGATCCTTACCAATATTCATTGAGGCCAGCAAATGGATCAATTGGGTGGACCAATGTAATTTGATTCCAATCCAGCATGTCTGGCTGCCGACAATTGCCTTTTGTCTGAGGTTACAAATAAACCGGCATTCCATTCAACTGCACATGCGACATGCAATGCATCCATTGCTCGTAAGCGGTTTTTCTCCAATAGCTTAATGCAGGTGGCAATTACCTCGGGAACAAGTTGAATGGTAATCATATCCTTCATATCGTCAGCCATATGTTTCTTTACCTCTACATAGTCAGCAGAGGTAATAGACCCTTCGCGAATACGTCGATTCAAACCTGACAAGATTTCCGGGACAGCTATGACACTCACCGCTAATTGTGTTGTTTCCTGAAGAATACTGTCCACTTCTGCGGAGCCATTTTCATCAATATACCGTTTCGCCAGTGAAGATGAATCAAAGTACACATTCATGTGCCCGCATCTCTGTCTTCCAGGATCGCCGAAGAAAGATTCTTCCCACTCGCTTTCAGACGAATCCCAGGTCGTTTCCAGGACGGGGTTTTGATATCTTGTCCAACAATTGGAATAACTTCCGCAACAGGTCTGCCACGACGAATCAGAATTATTGATTCCCCGTTCTCCACCTCGGTGATCAGGTTGGATGCCTGTTTTCTAAACTCGGTAAATGAAATCGACTTCATAAATTACTCTGTAATTAGTGCACATAATAATGTACATTAAAGTGTGCATATTGACAAGTATCTGGCGTCAATTATCTTTGCCGGTTGAATTACCCCGAATAAGACCCACCTGAAACCTGTACTTTTT
>JAPOOX010000150.1 GCA_026713185.1 Gammaproteobacteria bacterium | reverse complement strand
TGGGGTGTTCATTTGCACCAGCATAATGTCGGAGCGCCGAGTTGGAGGAGCATGACTACAGGCATGCGGGGGAAGCTCGGGAATCCCGGAGGGACGCGCAGACGCTGGTGCAAATGAATGCCCCAAAGCCATCTGCGAACACACTGGTTAATGAAACAACCCCCATCAATGTTACACCCGCCGAAGGCTCTCTATTAAACCCGCTGAAGGCTCCTGTTACACCCGCTGAAGGCTCTGAAGATACTGAAAGAGCTTTCGATAGTGAACTGGAGGTGATCGCATTTCTGCTTGCTCTGCGATGGCCAGTCTGGTCAGATGTCTGAGTTGTTGCCTGTCTGCATCGGGGCAGGTTTCTATGATTTCCTTGAAAACTTCCGGATTACCACTGGTCAATTGTGTACGCCAACGTTCCAAAGTGCGGACCTGTAACTGTTGATATCGACTGCCGTTGTCCAGGCGTCCGATATATGTTTCTGCGGTATCAGGACTCTTTACCCGGATTAGCCTGGCGATGTGCTGGATTTGACGTTTCCGGGCATTCCCTTTGGTTATCTTCCGACACTGTCGAATGGCAGTAACTATCTCCTGATTATCAAGTGAGGCAAGTTGATGTTCTGAAGCATTTACAAGCAGCTCGGCAGCATGCCTGAATTCAAGCATGTCTCGTTTCCTCCGGGTTTTACTCTTAACCGGAGCCTTTTCAATCATTATTCATCTTCACCAAAACCGAGTTCGATGCACTCCACGAGTGATAGTATAGCCTCCTTCTCGTCTGCCCCCTCGACATGCAACTCGAGTTCAGTGCCCAAAGATGCCTCCAGCATCAACATCGACATGATGCTTTTCCCATTGGCAGTTTTAGTCATTTTCTGTACCTGGATTGAAGAAGCGAATCCTTTGGCTTTTTTCACGAAGAGGGATGCTGCCCGGGCATGTAGTCCCAGTTTGTTCCTGATAGTGGCCTTCCGACTGATCATACGGATTCATCGATTGAGCTTGCGGTAACTGTTCCCAATTCACGGTGCCGGATCTGTACATTTCGCCAGCGTGAATTGAAATATGCATACAGTTTGTCAGCCAGATCTTCCTGGATATTCCTGGCATCAATACTGACAGCAATATTGTCGATGGGCAGGTTAACCAGGCGTTCAATGAGGGGCCGGAGCAAGGTAACCGGCAGGTTGTCAATGCAGTAGAACCCCATATCCTCAAGAACATGCAGTGCAGTACTTTTTCCCGAACCGGACCTGCCACTGATCACGATAAGTGAGATCATGATGTACCTTTATGGTGCGAATGACTGGCTTCCTCCTCGGGATTCCAGAGAGCCATTTCGAATAACTCACGATCATCTTTTGCCAGTTTCAGTCCCTTCAGGTAGGTTTCTGATTCAATTCTTTTGGCCAGCATCGCCAATGTATGCAGATGATCAGCCTCTTCATTTCCCGGGAACAAAAGGACAAACATCAACGTCACCAATTCATCGTCAAAGGCGCCAAAATCCATACCTTCTGATAGACGAAACAAGGCGCATATGGTTTTTGTACAGTTTTTGAGACGGCAATGAGGTATGGCAATACCATGTCCGACAGCAGTCGGACCCAGTTTTTCCCGATCAATAAGCCCCCGATATACTTCACCTGCAGCACATGCTGGTTCTGTTCTGGCAATCAGGTCTGCTGCAATCTCGATAGCACGCTTTTTACTGCTGGTCTCTATGCTCGAGAATGTACGCTCAGGGACCAGAATTGAATCAATTTCCATCTATCTGCCATACAAAGAATAAATCGTATTATAACAAGTTTGTATAGTGTCTTTGCTGGAAACTGATCCGATTTGTTCTTACTGCCTTATGGTGCGCTGTTTCCTGCCATTGATCTTCTCTTTTCGCTTTATGAGTTGTCGATCAAGCTTGTCGGCCATTAGATCAATTGCTGCATAGAGGTCTTCCGCTTCTGCGTCTGCAAAGACTTCACCGCCGTTGATTCTGATAGTTGATTCTGCCTTCTGCCGCAGCTTCTCCACACGGAGTATGACATTTATGTTAGTGATTCTGTCGAAATGACGTTGTAGACGTAACAGTTTTGTATTTGCATAATTTTTAAGCGCGTCCGTAACTTCAAGATGATGGCCACTAACATTTACTTGCATAGTATTCTCCTGGTTATAGTATATGGCTGGATTATTTAATCCAGTTATAGATGAACACTTGATATTGGACTGGATTTCAGGCAATAGGTTCGCAATACAAGTACCTAAAAGAGTTGTTTTCGCTCATTGGATGGTGGGATCAACAGGGATTCCCGATACTTGGCAATTGTCCGTCTTGCTACATTGATTTTCCGGGCGGCCAGCAATCCGGCTATTTTACTGTCACTCAAAGGTTTTCCTGGATTCTCCTTGGAGACCAGTTCTTTAATCAGTGCTCTAATCGCAGTTGATGAGATCTCTCCACCGTTACTGGTGCTGACATGACTGGAAAAAAAATATTTGAGTTCGTAAACACCCGAGGGTATATGCATGTACTTCTGTGACGTCACTCTCGAGATGGTGGATTCATGCAGGTCAACTGCCCTGGCGATGTCATGCAGAACCAGTGGCTTCATAGCCTGCTCACCATATTCGAAGAAACCTTTCTGAAATTCCACAATTTTTGTCGCGACCCGCAGAAGAGTGTCATTTCTTTGACGAAGGCTCTTGATAAACCATCTGGCCTCTTGCAGATGGTCTTTGAGATACATGTTGTCCCGGCTGTTATCCGATCTCTTGATCATGGATACATATTCAGGGTTGACCCTGATCCGGGGTGCTGATTTCTGGTTCAGTTCTACAACCCATCTGTTATTCCGTTTACTGACAAACACATCCGGTTCAATGTACTCGACTTTATTTGCAGCAATGTTGCTGCCGGGTTTCGGATTCAACGATAGAATGAGAGACAATACCTCTTTGAGTTGAAGTTCTTTCAGACGGGTTTTCCTGGCGATCAGGGTGTAGTCCCGGTTTGCCAATTGCTGAATGTACTGCTGTACTATCGTGACAGCTTCCTGCTTCCAGGGAGTGTTGTCGGGCAAGCTCTCAAGTTGAATGGTCAGACACTCACCAAGATCCCGGGCGGCGATACCCAGTGGGTCAAGATGCTGTATCAGGTGAAGAACCGCTTCGACTTCTTCAATTTCCAGTTCCCAGGTCACCGGTGCGCTTTCCATAATATCGGTCAGAGGTATCGTGAGCATTCCTTCATTGTCCAGTCCGTCAATGATAGAGAGAGCGATGAATTCATCCCGATCAGTCAATCTCAAAAGGTTGATCTGTTCCAGCAGGTGTGACTGAATGGAAATGTCTTCGCTGTTTCGGTCATCGAAATAATCGTCTGTGTCGTTTGAAGACTGGAAATTAGCCGCCGAAATACCATCGTCGAATGTATCTTCCCAGACACTATCCACTGGCAGTTCTTCTGCAATAATGTCTGCACTGACTTCCTCACTGGTATCGGGTATTGATTCACCCTCCACTTCCGGGTCGGATAATGAGATTTGACCTTCATCCATGGATTTCTGGTCCGTTGACGGCTCTGCTTCGGGTGGATCAAGTGAAGTAGGTTCCTCACTTTCATTCAATTCGTCCGACAGCAATTCTTCGAGCATCGGATTCGAGTCCAGCGCTTCCTGAATTTCCAATTCAAGATCGGTCGTCGACAACTGCAACAGGCGGATTGCCTGCTGTAGTTGTGGGGTCATACGCAGTTGCTGACCAAGTTTGAGAGCCAGTGTGGGTTTCATTGCCATGGATCAATCATACTTCAATCACAGGTTCAAGAGAAATTGATTCGGCTCAGTCTTACATGCGGAAACCCTGACCCAGATACACCTGCTTAACCAGTTTGTTGGCCAGAATCGTCTCTGTATCACCCTGTGCGATGATTGATCCTTCATTGACGATATAGGCTATATCGCAGATATCAAGTGTTTCGCGGACGTTGTGATCTGTAATCAGAATACCGATACCTTTTTTGGCCAGTTGAGAAACAATCAACTTGATATCTTCAACCGAAATGGGATCAACGCCGGCGAATGGTTCATCCAACAGGATAAAGGCTGGTTCAGACGCAAGGGCTCTTGCTATTTCAACCCGTCTCCGTTCTCCACCGGACAATGTCATGCCCTGATTATCTCTGATGTGGCTTATCTGGAATTCCTCGAGCAATGCCTCCAGAGAGTCTGTTCTTTGCTGTCTGGAAAGTTCCACTCGTGTTTCAAGAATTGCCAGGATGTTACTTTCTACGGATAGTTTGCGAAACACCGAGGCTTCCTGCGGCAGATAACCAATGCCGTATCGTGCCCGCTGATGTACAGGTTGAGTAGTAATATCGACATCGTCAAGCAGTACTTTCCCGGTGTCATGACTGATTGAACCTACTATCATGTAGAAACAGGTTGTCTTGCCTGCACCATTTGGACCGAGCAGACCAACCACCTGGCCACTGGAAACAGAGATGCTGACGTCACGAACGACGTGTTTTCCGCGATAGCTTTTGGCTAGATGTTCTGCCTTGAGGATGTGCATGGGGAACTGCTAATCGCTGGTGTTGTATTTGATCCTGATTCTATCATCACTGTCTGGACCACTATCGAGATTGACAATACCCTGGTTGATGTCGTAGTCAATCAGTTCGCCGGTATATTCGTTTTCAGATTGCCTTAATGTGGCATTTCCTGACAGATGAATTCTCTCTTCCTGAATGAAGTAACTGATTTTCCTTGCCTCGGCATAGGCAGGTTCCTTGTTGTCCGGCTGCTGTTCCAGATGTGCCTGCTGGTCGGATTCCTGATGTGACTGGGCAATGATCTGGATGACGTCGCCATCATTGCTGGTAATGATTTCAACTTCATCAGCAGCGATGAGCATGGATCCCTGACTGATGCTCACATCACCACTGTAGACAGTGGATCCCTTGTTTTTATCCACCACTGCTGATTCGGCGATTACCACTAATTCCTGGCTCTTGTCAGTACTGAGCGCCTGACTCTGGTTAGCCAACAGCAGTATTCCGATGGTAATAATCAACCTGGTGAGCATTATTATGTTGGGGTCAGAGTAAAGTGCCAGAGTATAGCACTCTCTTGGGGTCGAAAGTATTGGGGTCGGAGTAAAGTGCCAGAGTAAAACTGGCCTATAAGGGGCCAAAGCAAGAGAGTTTTACTCTGGCACTTTACTCCGACCCCCTTATAACGGTATTAACCCGCTCTTCTCTATTGGAAAAAAAGACAAACTTCTCCTGGTCCAGGTGAGCCTCCATTCCGGCAGCACTTGTTGTGCTGGCATTATCATTGATGCTCACTTTAAGGTCTGTCTCTGCATATTCACGTTCCGGATAGACGGTGAGACTCTGTGTTTTGATGTTTACGAACTGAACGTCCTGACTTTGCCTGGACAACAGCACATCATCCCAGAGTTCCATGACTTCCTCACGGTATATTGATTTCGAGAGCAGACGGCCATTACTGGATGAAATGGTCCAGGGATTCCCGTGTTGGGGATAGAGCATAAGGTTTGGCCTCTCCAGAATCGTGACATCCGTTAGTGGAAAGTGGGTGAATCGGTCGGCACTGAGTTCATACTGTAACTCACCGGTATCTGCAAACTGCCTGATGGTTGCATCCAGCATATAGATGTCAGGGTCATTGCGTTTCAAATCCTCAAGCAAGGGGTCTGTGATAGCGTCTTTGAGCAGCCAGTCAGTGGCAAATGCAATGACAAGTATGATGCAACTCAGGATTATGACTCGATTTGCCAAGTTTCAGCCTTGAGGTGTTGTCTGCTTTATTGTATGAGTTATCCCGCAAAAGATCATCGAATTCTCCGAATTGTTTAAGAAATCATAGTATCATGCGCTCTCTGAAAGCGAGGTACCGATGAATGTCCAGGAACTGAAAAAGATCCTCTCGGAAGCACTGGATAACTGTGAAATTGAAATACAGATCGATGGTAACAAGGTATATCTGGACCTTGTGTCCTCTTCATTTTCCGGTTTGACCCGTGTGAAGCGGCAGCAGCTGGTCTATGGATTTCTCAAAGACAAAATCGCAAGTGGTGAGATTCATGCTGTGATGATGCGAACAGTCACACCGGAAGAAAACACCAGGAGTTGAAGGTATGGACCAACTGATGATCGAAGGTGGTACCAGACTCTGCGGTGAATTGCGTGCCTCCGGCGCCAAGAATTCTGCTTTGAAAATTTTTGCTGCAGCATTGCTCGGAGATGAACCCGTCACCATTGGTAACGTTCCTCATCTACGCGACATAACCACGATGATTGAGTTGCTGGGTTCTCTGGGTGTTGAAGTGGTGATGGATGAAAAAATGAATATTGAGATCCATGCAAATACAATAAAGAGGTTTACCGCTCCCTATGACCTGGTCAAAACAATGCGTGCGTCCTTTAATGTTCTGGGCCCTATGCTGGCACATTACGGTCAGGCTGAAGTTTCCCTGCCGGGAGGATGTGCTATTGGCTCCAGACCTGTCGACCAGCATTTAAGGGGGCTTAAAGCGCTGGGTGCAGAGATCGAGATGGAAAATGGCTATGTCAAAGCCCATGCCAACGGTGGCCTGAAAGGTTCACATATCTATTTTGATTTCAGCACGGTAGGTGGTACAGAGCATATCATGATGGCGGCAACGCTTGCCGATGGTGAGACTGTACTTGAAAATTGTGCGCGAGAACCTGAAATAGTCGACCTTGCAGAATGCCTGAACGCCATGGGTGCGGACATAACAGGAGCAGGAACTGACACCATTACTATCACAGGTGTCAAGTCTCTGAGTGGTTGCAGGCATGATGTCATTGCTGACAGGATAGAAACCGGAACTTACCTGATTGCTGCCGCGGCGACGAGCGGAAAAATTAAAGTTCAGGGCGCCAAACATGATCATCTGGAAGTACTGACGGGTAAACTGAAAGAGGCGGGTGCTGAAATCTCTGTTGGCGATGACTGGATTGAACTGGATATGCAGGGTAGAAGACCCAGAGCCGTCAGTCTTGTGACTGCGCCTTATCCTGGCTTCCCAACGGATCTTCAAGCCCAGATCGTGGCGTTGAATTGCATTGCAGAGGGAACGGGTACTGTCAGGGAAACAATCTTTGAAAACCGCTTTATGCATGTTCATGAGATGAAGCGCATGGGAGCACAAATCCGGCTTGAAGGAAACAATACAACGGCGAATATCGAGGGCGTCTGTCAACTGAAAGGCGCACCGGTTATGGCAAATGACCTGAGAGCATCCGTCAGTCTGGTGATAGCAGGTCTGATAGCGGATGGAACTACGATCATTGACAGGATCTATCACATCGACCGTGGTTATGAGCATATCGAAGAGAAGCTCAGGAATCTGGGTGCGAACATTCAAAGAACATCGTCCGGGTGATGCCATGAGCCAGTCAATTACGCTTGCAATTACAAAAGGTCGCGTACTTCAGGAAGCCCTGGATATCCTTGACAAAATCGGCATTCGACCAGAGGAAGAGATTGAGTCTTCCAGAAAAATGGTGTTTCCGACCAACAGAAATGATATCCGGTTGATGATTCTGCGTGGCATGGATGTCACGACCTATGTTGAGCATGGTATTGCAGACCTGGGTATGTCGGGCAGGGATATCATTCTGGAACACGGGGGAAATGGTTTCTATGAACCATTAAACCTTCACATCGGTCAATGCAATATGATGGTTGCTGGTTTGAAGGACGAGGGCACTTTGCCCAACCGGCTCAGGATTGCGACCAAGTTTGTCAATACAGCCAAGCGGTTTTATGCGGAGAAAGGGATTCAGGTAGATATCATCAAACTCTATGGTGACATGGAACTGGCGCCCATTTCAGGTCTGGCCCACAGAATTGTCGATATCGTGCAGACTGGAAATACATTACGAGCCAATGGACTTGTTCCACTTGAACTGATCGAAAAGATCAGTACGTATTTGATTGTCAACAAGATCGCATTGAAAACAAAATACGACAAGATTCAACCGTTGATAGATGCACTGGGCGGGGCAACCCGATGATAGCCAGACTGAACTCGACTGACCGGAATTTTACCAGTCAGTTGCAGGAGCGTTTGTTCCTGCCTGAAGAGGACCGTGAAGAAGTACTGGCCACCGTGCGTATGATTGTAGAAAACGTACGTACAAGAGGTGACGACGCAGTACTTGAACTGACTCGTCAATTTGATGGACTCACAGCCGGGTCCGTTAACGACCTTGAAATTTCAAGAGAGCGTCAGCGGCAGGGATTTGAATCCATCGATCAATCGGTAAGAGAAGCTCTTGAAACAGCCGCGGACCGGATCAGATCCTATCATCTGAAACAAAAACAGGTTTTCGGCAATGGTAGGGATTGGGACTTTATCGATGCTGCGGGCAATAGACTGGGGCAGTTGGTCAGAGGAATGGAGAGAGTGGGTATTTATACTCCCGGTGGCAAGGCGGCATACCCTTCTACTCTGCTGATGTCAGCTATACCGGCCCGGGTTGCCGATGTCGGGGAGATAATTCTCACTGTGCCGACTCCCGATGGTGAAGTTAACGATGCGCTGCTGGCGGCTTCTTATCTGTGCGGCATTGACCGGGTTTTCACTGTTGGTGGCGCCCAGGCCATTGCCGCTCTGGCTTATGGTACCGAGTGTATCCCGCGAGTAGACAAGATTGTTGGTCCCGGCAACATATACGTTGCGACCGCCAAGGAAATGGTATTTGGTGATGTTGGTATTGAAATGATTGCCGGCCCATCGGAGGTGGTGATTGTTGCTGACAGTTCAGCGAATCCGGAGTGGTTGACACTGGACATGTTCGCACAGGCTGAGCACGATGAGATGGCACAGGCAATTCTGATCAGTCCGGATGATGAAATATTGAACCAGGTATCAAGACTACTTTCCCATCGTCTTGCGGCTATGCCACGTCAGGCTATCATCAGGCAATCTCTCGAACGTAGAGGCGCACTGTTGAAAGTCCGGAACCTCGACGAAGCCATGGAAATCGTCAACAACATTGCGCCTGAACATCTGGAACTCGCAATACAAGCCCCGGATGAGGCACTTGGGTTAGTCAGACACTCGGGTGCAATATTCATCGGGAACCACAGCGGAGAAGCCGTCGGAGACTATATTGCCGGTCCCAGTCATGTTCTGCCAACCGGTGGAAACTCACGTTTTGCTTCACCGCTGGGAGTATACGATTTTCAGGTACGCAGTTCGATCATACAATGTTCAGTAGAGGGAGCAGATGCTCTCGGCAAAGATGCAGCTATAATTGCTCGTCAGGAAGGATTGCACGCTCATGCAGAGTCCGCAGAATGTCGTATGGAAGCGGGTTTCAAAACAACTCCTGACTGAAAGATGATGGCATCGAACGATCCTGTTACCACTTATCGGGCAGCACTGGAATCAGGAGATTTCCAGTATGACGAATCACAGGACCGGATGATGCGGCATCTTCAACGAGTCTATGAGGACCTGATCACGATTTCTGAGCAGGGTAATTTTTTTTCCAGAATGTTTATCCGCACACAGCATGCACCTGTCAAGGGACTGTATCTCTGGGGTGGTGTCGGTCGTGGTAAAACCTGCATGATGGATATGTTCTACCAGTCTCTGCCGTTCAAAGAAAAAAAACGAATTCATTTTCATAGATTCATGAAGCTGGTTCACGGTGAATTACAACGATTCCAGGGATTAAAGAATCCTCTGGAGAAAATAGCTGCCAAATTTGCAGATGAGACACGGGTGATCTGCTTTGACGAGTTTCATGTCAGCGATATAACCGATGCGATGATTCTTGCCAACCTGCTGGACGCTTTGTTTCGACAAAGAGTGGTTTTGGTTGCCACTTCCAATGTTGAGCCGAAAAACCTCTATGAGAATGGACTGCAAAGGCGGCGATTTCTACCGGCAATAGATCTTATTGAGACGCATACGGAAGTCTTTAATGTGGACGGTATCCGTGACTATCGATTGCGGGCGCTGAAGATGAGTGAGATTTACCATTCACCACTGGATGAAATGGCAGAAGTCAATCTTGAAAAGAGCTTTGAGGCAATTGCTCCCGATGAGGGGGGGAGGGATGTGCAGTTGGACATAGAGAACAGGATGATCAACACACGTCGATGCGCCGACGGTGTGGTCTGGTTTACGTTTGCGGCGGTCTGTGACGGACCGAGAAGTCAGAATGACTACATTGAACTGGCCCGATTGTTTCAGACTGTTCTGCTTTCCGATGTCCCCAGACTTGAAAGTGACAATCAGGCTCGTAGATTTATCAGTCTGGTAGACGAGTTTTACGATCGGAACGTCAAGTTGATAATTTCTGCGGAAGTCCCCATCAAAGCGTTATATAGTGGAACATTGCTGCGATTTGAATTCCGTCGTACTGCAAGCCGGTTGCAGGAAATGCAGTCAGAAGAATATCTTTCGCGGGAACACCGCCCTTGAAGATTGGTGAGATCCAGAAGGCTGTCCGAGAACTGCGACAGTAGCGAGGGCGAGACTGATTGAGTCATATTTTTTGGTTATCTGGAATAAAATGTCAGTCCGATTAGAGATGAAATCACATGCCTGATCAACTTCCTGAGGAATTGGTTCGGACTCGTGAATCTGCCAGAAAATTTCTGGCAGAGGTCATCCTGCCCCTGGAACAGTCCGACGATGCCCCGGCGCTTATTCAGGATCAGGTCAGAAAAGCATCGCAGAAAGCCGGTTTCTACTACAAGACCCAACCAAAAGAATTTGGCGGCAATCCAGCGAGTATCCTGGAACTCACTATGCTGAGAGAAACCTGGGCTGCAGCTAATTCCCGTCTTACAGGACTGATATTTGGTCCGGGTCCCGGCATCCTGCATGCAGCTAGTGGTGAATTGAAGGAACAATATCTGGACCCGGTGATGCGCGGTGATAAAAAGGGGGCGTTCGCCTTCACCGAATCGGAGACCGCCAGGCGTCCGACCTGGGCTCGTATCGATGGTGATCATTTGATAGTCAACGGACAGAAATCCTATGTTACAGGGGGTGCAACGGCTGACTTTGTGTCCGCATTGATCAACGTAGAGAATGCCGATGGCAGCAAAGCCGGTACGGCTATGGTAGTGATAGATCGGGAGGCGCCGGGTGTAGAGATTGCACGTCAGTTTTCTTCTATGGAAGGAAGTGGGCATGTATCCATGCTGTTTAATGATGTCCGTGTACCAGTCTCACATATCATAGGCAGGATAGGCGAAGGCATGCCCAGAGCGTTGGGTAATATCGGTAATGTCAGATTGATGGTCTCTGCACAGGCTACCGGAATGTGCATGTGGGCGATTGATTTTGTCGAACATCATCTGCTTGAACCCCATAGGTCCGGCACACCTTTGGGTGAACGTGAAGGTGTACGCATGCGTTTCGCCGATATGAGAATTGAAACCTACGTGGCTCGGAGTGCGCTCTATCGAACGGCTCGATTGGCGGATACCGGAGAAAATATTGTCAATGAGACTATTGCTACCAAGGTTTTCTGTACCGAAACGGCAGGGCGTGTTATCGATGGTGCGGTACAACTGCTTGGTGGTCAGGCATTGGTTCAGGGTCACCCTCTGGAGCGGATGTACCGGCAGGTGAGATCGCTTCGGCTGATAGAAGGAGCCAGTGATCTACTACGTATCAACCTTGCCAGGGGCAAGCTGGAACTGGGGAAAGGACGTTTATAACGAATCATGATGCAACTTGAAACGCCAATAAATGACATTGATGTTGCTACCTTCTGGCGGGATGGTTTTATCGTCAGGAAATCTCTGGCTGATACGGATACCTGTGCAAAGTTGTTGGCGGTTGCCGATGAGCATCTGCAACAACAGATGGCGCCCATTGAATATGAAGTGGATGTCAGGTACCCCGGAGCACCTGATGACTTGTATTCAGCAGGTGCTGATACCTCACGGAGATTGCTGCAGGCATATTCCCGACATCCGGACTGCCGAGAGTGGGCCAGGCAGTCTTTGATTTATATGATATTGTCCGGATTGTTTGGCAGGTCAGACATACGACTGTCCCAATGTCACCACAACTGTATCATGACCAAACAACCCGGATACAGCAGTGTTACCCGATGGCATCAGGATAATCGATACTGGTCCTTTGATGAGGAAAACCTGATCAGTGTCTGGCTGGCGCTGGGTAATGAACACAAACGTAATGGTTGCCTGCGCGTTATTCCCGGATCACACAAAGAAGAATTACCAGGTGGTCGATTTGATGCAGAGCTTTTTCTCAGAACCGATCTTGCTGGAAACAAATTACTGTTGAACAGAGCGGTTCCGATTGAATTACAGTCAGGAGATGCGTTGTTCTTCCACAGCAGATTGTTGCATGCAGCCGGAAGAAATCTGACGGATAGCACCAAATTTTCACTGGTGTTTACTTACCATGAAGCTAGCAACAGACCTATCGAGAACACACGCTCCGCACGGTTCCCATCGATATCCCTGAAATGGGGTCGGAGTAAAGTGCCAGAGTAAAACTCTCTGAGTTTTACTCTGGCACTTTACTCCGACCCCACAGGACACTTCCCATGCAGGACAACGGGTAGTTTTGTAATCCCCCTGACGAAAGTCGAGGGAAGACGATCAGGTTCACCGACCACTTCTATGGCCTCGAATCGCTTCATGATTTCTTCCCAGACGACTCGTAGCTGCATCTCGGCGAGCCGGTTACCCATGCATCTATGAATACCAAAGCCAAAGGCAAGGTGCCTGCGCGGGAATTTACGATCTATGATGAAGTCGTATGGGTCATCAATGGCATCCTCGTCGCGGTTCCCACTGACATACCACATGACTACCTTATCGCCAGCACTGATTTTCTGCCCGTTCAATGTCGTATCCACGAGAGCACGGCGGCGCATGTGAGCAAGCGGTGTCTGCCAGCGAATAATCTCCGGAACCATGCTTTTAATAAGCGATGGGTCTGCCCGGAGTTTGTCATACTCATCCGGGTACCGGTTCAGGGCAAGTACTCCGCCTGAAATTGAATTCCGGGTTGTATCATTACCTCCAACTATCAGAAGTAGCAGGTTTCCCAGATACTCCATCGGACGATCCAACAGATCTTTTGTAGCCTCTCCGTGAGCCAGCATGGTAATGAGATCGTTATTCCCCGGTTTTTTCTGCCGTTGCTTGAAAATTTCCGTAAATGTAGCCAGGCACTCATATAATTCTGCACGTCGCTGGTCCATGGAATCGACAATACCGGATTCTTCGTTAGCTGTTGTAACGTCAGACCAGCGGGTCAGACGTCGTCTTTCTTCAAAGGGAAAGTCGAAAAGAGTAGCCAGCATCTGAGTGGTCAATTCGATTGAGATATTGTCGACCCAGTCGATCTCTTCACCAAGAGGAAGCTGGTCCAGCAACCTGGCGGCGCGGCTTCGGATTGTGCTTTCCAGTTTGGTGAGATTGAGAGGGGATACCACAGGACTGACAACTTTACGCTGTTCATCGTGTTTTGGCGGGTCCATTGCAATAAACATCGGCAATGGTAATTCTTCATCCGGTTCGGAAATGACAATCCCGCCTTCTGAAGAATAGATCTGGTGGTTGGTATCAACTTCCATGATGTCGTGATATTTGGTGACTGACCAGTAGGGACCAAATTGACTTTCACTGCAATAATGAACTGGGGCTTCTTTGCGTAACCGGTCAAAATACTGCCAGTGCTTTTCCTGCTGAAACAGGAATGACTGTGCAACGTTGTACCTGCCATCGAGAGGAATCGAATAGGGATCAGTGACAAGATCGTAATCTGAGACGGTTTCACTCATGAGACATGGTCCAATAGGTCGCAAATTTGTAACTTAACATAAACGACCCCATTTTACGCTGTCGAACGGGCACATCTTCTTTAAATCAGAAATTATTCTGTTAGAATCCGCACTCAGGAATATTATTTTATCCTGGAAGACTGCCGGGAGCGGATTCTGTCGGGAGAAATTTGAATTACCTGAAGCAATAGTCACAAAGATGCTTATAGAGTGACAGGCGAATCCCCGGGATAAAATCCTGTTTCAGCGCAACGGGAGTAAATGGGGTCTGACCCCATTTTTAATAATAGAAGGTACTGATGTCAGTTGTTGAAAATATAAACAGTGTAGACGGTGAAGATAACATTGTTAGAGACGTAGTCGTTCGATTTGCCGGAGATTCCGGTGATGGTATGCAGTTAACAGGTAATAACTTTACCGAAGCAACTGCTATATATGGCAATGATCTGGCAACATTCCCCGACTTTCCAGCCGAAATAAGGGCGCCTGCGGGGGCTACCTTCGGGGTTTCTGCTTTCCAGATTTATTTTGGCTCAGAGGATGTCACCACAGCAGGTGATGAAGTGGATGTACTGGTAGCCATGAATCCGGCAGCCCTCATAACCAATCTCAAAGACCTGGTGAACGGTGGATTGTTGGTAGTCGACAAAGATGCGTTTACCAGGAGGAATCTGACGCGAGCCGGATATCTGGAAAACCCTCTGGAAGACGGGACTCTTGACGGCTATCGGTTGTTATCCATCGATATCACCAGAGAGGTTGTAGAAACCGTTAAACCTTTTGGCCTGTCTCACAAGTTTGCCGTCCGCTGCAAGAATATGTGGACCCTCGGTCTTATCATGTGGTTGTTCGACCGGCCCAGAGAAGCAACCATTGACGGATTACAGACCAAATTCGCCAGCAAACCGGAAATTGCCAACGCTAATGTTGCCGCCCTGAATGCAGGTCACGCATACGGTGAGACTGCCGAATTACCGTCAGGTGTGGAAGTCTATATGGTTCCCCGTGCCGAGGTGACACCGGGACTGTATCGGAATACTACCGGCACTGAAGCCTTGGCTTACGGATTACTTGCAGCCGGTCAGCTTTCTGATTTGCCGATAGTTTTCGCGTCTTACCCGATTACTCCTGCATCCAGTCTGTTGCATACCCTGTCGTCGCAGAAGCAATTTGATGTAGTGACTTTTCAGGCTGAAGATGAAATTGCAGCGGCCGGCGCCGCTCTGGGGGCTTCCTTCGCTGGTTCCCTGGGAGTGACATCAAGCTCAGGTCCCGGTATTTCTCTAAAGGGCGAGACCATCTCTCTGGCCTGTGCTACGGAACTGCCACTCATAATCGTGAATACACAGCGGGGCGGACCGTCAACCGGATTACCCACCAAAACGGAACAGTCGGATTTGAACCAGGCACTTTTCGGAAGACACGCGGACTCATCACTACCCGTTATCGCTGCTTCAACATGTGTTGATTGTTTTGAAGTGGCGATCGAAGCTGTGAAAATTGCTGTCAAGTTCACGACACCGGTCATTCTGCTTAGTGACGGGTATATCGCAAATGCATCGGAACCGTGGCATGTTCCGGACTTTAATGATTTCGAACCCTTCCCGGTCACGTTTGAAACAAATGCAGAGGAATTCACCCCGGCAAATCGCGACCCGGAAACCCTGGCAAGAGTCTGGGCAAAGCCGGGAACACCTGGACTGGAACATCGTATCGGTGGTCTCGAAAAGAGCTTTGAAACGGGCGACATTTCCTATGAGCCGGATAATCACCAGAAGATGACGGACATTCGAAAAGCCAAGATTGACGGTATTGCCAGATTTATCCCTGATCAAGAGGTTATTCTGGGCAATGACAGCGGTAAGCTGGCTGTAGTTGGCTGGGGGTCGACATTTGGGCCGATACACCAGGGCGTCAAGCGGTGTCGAAAGGAAGGTCTGGATGTGTCGCACATCCACGTGCGTTACATGTGGCCGATGCCAGCCAACCTGGAAGCCCTGTTGAAGCGATTCGACAGAATACTCGTTCCGGAAATGAACAATGGACAGTTTGTTGAGATTATCCGGTCAAGATTTCTGATCGATGCCCGGCGACTGAATAAAGTGTCTGGCCAGCCCTTTAAAATCCGCGAGATAGAAGAAGCCATTAAGGCGCAATTAGAGGCGTAACACCATGAATGCTCCTGTACAAAAACTGACCTTGAAAGATTTTTCTTCCGATCAGGAAGTGCGCTGGTGCCCCGGTTGCGGCGACTACGCAATTCTCAAGACCATTCAGAGATTAATGCCGGACCTGGCAGTACCAAAAGAGAACATGGTGTTTATTTCAGGTATAGGTTGCTCTTCCCGATTTCCTTACTACATGAATACCTATGGTTTTCACACCATTCACGGCAGGGCGCCTGCTATTGCCAGCGGGGTGAAACTGGCAAATCCTGATCTGGATGTCTGGGTAATCACCGGTGATGGAGATGGTCTTTCCATTGGCGGTAACCACCTGATGCATGTACTTCGGCGTAATGTGGATATGCAGGTTTTGCTGTTCAACAACGAAATTTACGGACTGACCAAAGGCCAGTATTCACCTACTTCCAGAGTAGGTACGCAATCTCCGTCAACCCCGAATGGCTCGGTTGACCTGCCGCTCAGACCCTGCACGTTTGCTATCGGCGCCGGAGCGCGATTCGTCGCCAGAAGTATCGATACGGAAACCAAACAAATGACGCCGGTTTTGATGCGCGCCCATGAACATAAAGGCGCCTCTTTTGTTGAGATATATCAGAACTGCCCGGTTTATAACGATGGCATTTTTGATTATATCAAGGACAGGAAGACCGCTGCGGAAACGAGATTACTGCTGGAACACGGCAAAGCACTGACGTTTGGCGCCAATAACGATAAGGGTATTTTCCTTGATTCAAGGAAACTGCGTTTTGAGGTGGTGACCATCGGTGAAAACGGCATAACAGAAGACGATATTCTGGTTCATGACGAAACCAACAAAGTACTTGCCCAGATGCTGGCGGAATTACAGGGGCCGGAATTCCCCGAACCCGTCGGAGTACTGTACTGCAATCCTGCGGAATCCTATGAGGCTGATGTTTATGCCCAGAGGGACCAGGTGCGCGCGCAATCAGGGAAACCTGATGTCAATGCGCTGTTGCGAAGCGGCCATACCTGGACGGTATAGTATACGTCATGTTTGATGAGAGCATGCTTCATTAACGAGTGTGTTCGCAGATGGCTTTGGGGCATTCATTTGCTTCAGCGTCTGCGCGTCCCTCCCGGATTTCCTCGCTTCCCCCGCATGCCTGTAGTCATGCTCCTCCAACTCGGCGCTCCGACATTATGCT
>JAPOOX010000163.1 GCA_026713185.1 Gammaproteobacteria bacterium | reverse complement strand
GCGGCTTTACCCACGGACACCAAGTACCTTAGCATCGCCCGCTCTTCTGTCGTTAAGCTCACTTTGTAATATTTCATCGTATTAAAACCCTCAACTATTAATAGGTTGTAATTCTAATTTGAGAGTTTACATCAATTACTGGTCATTTCAAATTTGTTGGAGTACTAGTGATAGATATGAAAAAGTTGGATATGAGTCTAAAACTAACACTATGTAAACCCCCGAAGTATACATCGCTGTAGATACCACCATTGACTCGAAGCAATCCTCCAACTCAATGACGAAAAAATGGAGTACGGTGAGCGCCGATCCCCCGAGAACGGAACGCTTACCCTCGACCGAACGCTTACAACTTTGCATCTGGTGTCGCCCAGATGGCTAAACCCTTGTTGGGAAACAGGATCTCTGCGTCGACTCCATCAGCAGAAAGATCAGCGATTCTTTCTTGCGGTGTGCGGCCGGACTGGTTGCGTAATCTGTCTTCTCCGGCACTTTACTCCGACCCCAGTGCATTGGATTTTTACCGTGGGTTGCCAAGCACATCCCATAGGAATTCGTACTCCAACGCATTCATGAACGCCCTCTGCGAATTATCGGCTGCACCGGCGTGCCCACCCTCGGTGTTCTCGTAATACCAGACCTCGTGACCAAGCCCGGTCAGTTTTGCCACCAGCTTTCGCGCATGTCCCGGGTGAACCCGATCATCACGCGTTGAAGTCGTAACGAGGATATGGGGGTATTCAATGTCATCGACCAGATTGTGATATGGCGAGAACTTCTGGATAAATTCCCATTGTTCAGGATCATCCGGATCACCATATTCAGCCATCCAACTCGCACCAGCGAGCAGCTTGTGGTATCTGTACATATCAATCAGAGGAACGGCAATGGCCAATGCACCGAACAAATCCGGTCGCATTGTGAGCATATTACCCATGAGTAAACCGCCGTTGCTACCGCCGGCGGCACCCAGTTGAGATTTGGTCGTTATCCCGCGCTTGATCAAATCCTGTGCCACTGCGATGAAATCCTCGTACGCTCTGGGTCGATTTTCCTTAAGAGCCGCGTGATGCCAGCCTGGACCAAACTCTCCACCGCCTCGAATGTTCGCAATGACATAAATACCGCCGCGTTCCATCCATGCAGCGCCGCCGACAGCCATGTATTGAGGAAGCAATGAGATTTCGAATCCTCCGTAGCCATATAACAAAGCAGGTTGCGGGCCTTTCGTGTTTTTCTGACCTACAAGAAAGTACGGCACCAGCGTCCCGTCGGCGGAATCAACCCAGTGTTGGGACACTTCCAGGTTGCTTGAATCAAACATATGAGGAGACTGTTTAAGGACCTCATCTTCCTCCTTGCCTACCTCACCAATGGAAAGGGTTGGAGGAGTCATAAAGTCGTGGCTGGTAGACCAATAACGATCATCCGCTCGCTCATCCACTGGACTGATTGAAACCATTCGGAACTGTTCTCCGTTATCCAGGCGTTTCCTTGTCCAACCAACTGCCGTTTTGCTGAGGGAGTAGATTTCGTTCTGAACGTTGTGCAACACATTCACCAGCACATGGTTTTTGGTAATACTGAAACCTGCAAGACTTTTACCATCAGTCGGTTCAAACAACACTTCGAAATCGCACCCCCCAGCAAGATAATTCTTGCGGTCGATGGATAACAAGCTGTTGCCAGGGTAGCTACGATCTCCGACTTGCCAATCGGTCCTGGTTTCGATGAATACCCAATCACGGTGAAATGCGAGGTCTGCATCGGATGGTTTGTTCATCTTCGCTAACTTCCCGTCGGAATGACGTAGATAAAGGTCAGAGTTATAGAAATCCATGCCTCTGATAATTCCGTGAACCTCATACCCTTTCGTGAGATCAGAGAAGCCGCTAACGGAAACGTCTGTTTTCTGTCCCTCGTAGACTGTATTGGCATTCTCCAAAAGCTCTCCCCGAGTCCAGAGTTTAACGATGCGGGGATAACCGGAATCGGTCAAAGATCCATCGCCAAATTCAGTTGCTACCAGTACTTCATTCAGCGACAACCAGGCAACGCCACTCTTGGCTTCCGGAAGATTGAAGCCGTCCTTGACGAACGCTTTACGAGACAAATCGAACTCCCGTACTACGGCAGCGTCTGAACCACCTCGAGACAATTCAACCAATGTCCTATCGTGATCAAGAAGCGTATCTGTGCCTTTGTAAACCCAGTTCTCGCCTTCTTCCACGCTAAGTTTGTCGATATCCAGAACGGTTTCCCATTTTGGGACTTGCTTCCTGTATTCATCCAAAGACGTTCGCCTTAGCACGCCTTTCGGGTTTTCGGCATCCTGCCAAAAGTTGTAGTAGAAGTTGCCAAGTTTACTGACGTACGGAATCCGGTCATCCGAATCCATGATCGCTTTGAGTCTGATCGAGAGTTCGCTGAAGGATTCGGATTTGGTGTATTTATCGACGGTAAGTTGATTTCTTGCTTCGACCCAGGTCAGTGCCTGATCGCCAAGAATATCCTCAAGCCATAAATATTCGTCCGAATTCAATGATTGATCGTCAGCCATTGATGCAACTCTAAAAAGAATAAGTGGAAAGAAACACAGAGGCGCCGCTTTACGGATAAGAGCCTTCAGCTTACGGTTAAGAGCCTGCAGCGGCCCGAATCCGCCACCGCTGTCAGGGAGCAAACAAGTGTCGGTGATCATTGGTGATAGTTTGTATTACAGGATGACTCTGTGTTCAGTGTAAGCAGATCTCGAACGGGCTACCAATGCAGGGTCTATCCTGGAACTGCCACCCCAGTATGCAAAAACCATGGCGTTACGGGGACGCTCCTCGATTACATCGATACTGAAGTGAATGACCCTGGTACTGTGCATGACCGCATCACCCGGCCTGGCCACTATGGGAACCACGTTGACATTGTGCTCATCATAGTCGCGAAGTGGATAGGTCGATGGCAGATTACGCAGGTGAGAACCCTTCTCGTAATGCAGGCAGCCATTGCGACTGTCAATGTAGTCCATAGCGATCCATAACGAGATGCCGGAAGGCGGTGTCAGATAGCTGCCAATGGCATCGTAGTGCGGCATAGTGCGCTGAGTGCTCTTTGTCTTGTTAAGCCAGGTTACATTGTCGGGTGCGAGTCCATCGCCCAACAAGTGTTTCATGATCGGTACATGCTTGCCATGCTCCAGATACTCGTGGAACCAGGCATCGTGCTGGTCCATGCCTTTAATGGCACCGCCCGGAATCTCGTCCAGGGATTGGATAGTTTGTGCATAGTGGTCAATGTGGTCGTGCATCTCTGTTAACTCCTCAGCATTGAGATAGTTACGCAGGACAACAAAACCATCGCTATCAAATTCATCCTTGAGCAGGGTCAGATCTGTGAGGGTCACGTGTTGCGTTCTCTTTTTCTGAAAACAGGTAGAATCAATGTATCTATCCATGACTGTCATGTCAATGATTCCCCAGTTTCAGGCATACCCAACCTCTTTTTGGGTGCCACCCTGACCGTTTTTGGTATTGCTCTTGATTGCTCCTTTCTGAAAGCCTTAGAATGCAAATGTAATCTGTAATAAAAACTTGCTGATCACATCTCGATTTACCAGAGTGAACAACATGGAATCGCAGATTTTTGTTGAGTCGCCATCGCTGGACAACGCCATTGTTGAGTCCAGGCGCTGGGCCGATGAAGATTGGGTACACTCACAGTTTGCCTGGTTACGTGAGAACTCGCCGATTCGCAAGATGTCGCCAAACGGTTTTGAGCCATTCTGGTGTATCACCCGCCACGCCGATATCAGGACCATCGAAAGCGATAAAAAGCTGTTCATCAACGACCCACGCCCAATCCTGACCCCCAGAATGTTTGACGCTGTAGTACAGCAACTCACCGGACGCCGTCATCTCGTTCGCTCGCTGGTGACGATGGACGACCCCGATCACAACCGCTACCGGGCGTTGACGCAACAGTGGTTCTCAAGAACCAATCTGGTCGCGCTGACAGAACGAATTGACCAACTGGCTCGAGAATATGTGGACCGCCTGGCCGAATTCGGTGGCGAGTGTGACTTCGTGAAGGATGTTGCGATCTGGTATCCATTACGGGTGATCATGTCGATACTCGGCATACCGGAGCAGGATGAGCCTTTCATGATGAAACTGACTCAGGAATTGTTTGGAGGTTCCGACCCGGACACGCGACGTTCCTTCGAATCTTCCGCGCTCATGGATGTGATATCGGACTTCGAGTCGTACTTTGAGGAATTGACCCGCAACCGCCGCGCCAATCCCACCGACGATGTAGCCAGTCTGGTGGCCAACGCCAAAATCGATGACAAACCCGTCCCGGATCGTGAGACCAACGGCTACTACAACATCATTGCTACCGCAGGTCATGATACGACCAGTTCGTCGGTATCTGGTGGTCTGTTGGCGCTGATGGAACACCCGAACGAAATGGAAAAGCTGCGCCGGGACCCGGATCAGTATATGCCGTCTGCAATTAACGAGGTTGTCCGCTGGGTATCACCGGTCCGGCAGTTTATGCGGACCGCCACCGCCGATTGCAAAGTGGCTGGTGCCGATATCGCTGCTGGAGAGGCTTGTGTCCTGTGGTTTCTGTCCGCCAACCGCGACGCTGCCGTATTCGACGAACCCTTTGCATTCCGGGTTGATCGATCGGGCATGAAACACCTTGGCTTCGGCTTCGGTGCCCACACATGCCTGGGTCAGCACCTGGCGAGAATGGAAATGTCGGCGCTATTCCGGGAACTGCTTCGTCGCGTGGACCATGTGGAGTTGAATGGAGAGCCTCGCTATTCACAATCAACGTTCGTGGGCGGACTGAAGAGCTTGCCGATTCGTTATCGAATGAGATAGCACGGAACCATACCTGAGCGGTTTAAAGAATTTCGGAGCCACCAAAGAAGAGACCCTGGTTATAGAGGATTCATCCCGAGGACTGAACTCAGCCGTGGCGGCTGGTATTGACTGTGCCATTGTCTATAATGACTTTACAAAATCACATGACTTCTCACAGGCAAGCTATCGAATCGCAACTCTGATTGAATTAAAGGATATTATCCTGAGTGTTACCTGAAAGTGCGCCCCATACGCCTTTCTATTGAGATCAATGGCAATACAAACACTTGTACAGGCAATGTCGCGTCGAAACTCACTCGTTTGCAAACGGGAACACCGGGCTGCGGCAGCTTTGGATACTGCTACGAGTGTTGAGATGTTGACATGTTGAAAGATCTGGCAATCGCCGTTTCACTGCTCGCAAATGTAGCACTGCTTAGTCTTCTCTACTTATCTGCAGATGGGAATATTGATAGTAGCCATGTACCCGTCGCAGACGAGCCCGTGAAACAGCAGCTGGTGGATTCCATGAACGTTCAAACGAAGTTGGACGTCGGACAGGAACCCGAGCTTCTCGTTTGCCATCAGCATTGTGAGCCAGAAGATTTCCAGCTGATGTCTACCAAACTCCGGAACATGAAGCTGGGCGACGAGGCGATTTTCCGTATTGTTGCAGACATGGCACTGCTGAGTCTCACAGAATCAGACGGGTGCCGAACATTAAGCGACCCTGGATCCAGACAGAATACATTCGAATGCTCCGACCAGCAGCGACGCATGCTTGTCAGCATATTCGGGAGCGAGGTTAAGGAAAACCCTCTGTTTGAGTCACTTTTTTTCCCAGTGAACGACAAGCTGGACTTCCTGTCTTCGGACGAACAAATAGAGGTGGCCAGGCTGGAACAAGAGCGAAGAACGCGGCTGGAAGAAACCCAATTTGTCCCGGATAAAGAGGCTCAACATGAGGAGGCGATCGACCATTTTACAAGATCCGTTCAGGAACTGCTTTCACCTGAGGATTACGAACTCTATCGGTTCAGTAGGTCCGAAACAGGCAGGCTTTTGCGATCCGGATATCGGTTGGAAGACTTTTACTCGTCGGAGGCTGAGGTTTTAGAAGTGTTCCGAATTCTTGAAGAGGAGAAAGAGTCACCGGAGTTGGCAGAAATACGTATTAAGGACTACTTTGGTCCATCTCGTTATGCCGAGTTTCAAAAACGCAGGGACCCGGCGTACGCGGGTTTGAAATCAGTTGGCGAACGCTATGACCTTAATGACCAGCTCGTTATGGACGTCTATCAAACACAAATCGAACTACGGGAATTGTCAGACAGGTTGGAGAGTGAAGGCGTGCCGCAACAACTGATCTGGAAAGAAATCTATGATCAGATGCCGGGCATCAGGGCCGAACTTGAACTCCGTACTACTAAAGAGGTCGCAGATATCCTGATTTACGGTTTTTTACCAGGCATTGAAATTCGGTCTTATGCTTATTGATGTCGAAACTCACTTGTTTGCAAACGGGACCACTGGAACGTGGCCGCTATGGATACTGCTACGAGTGTTAAGATACTGCTACGAGCGTTAAGATGTTGACATGTTGAAAGATCTGGCAATCGCCGTTTCACTGCTCGCAAACGTAGTACTGCTAAGTTTTCTCTACTTCTCTGCAGATGGGAATAATGGTAGTAGCCTTGTACCCGTCGCAGACGATCCCGTGAAACAGCAGCTGGTGGACACAGTGAACGTTCAAACGAAGTTGGACGCTGGACAGGAACCTGCGCTTCTCGTTTGCCATCAGCAATGTGAGCCAGAAGATTACCAACTGATGACTACCAAACTCCGCGACATGAAGCTGGGCGATGAGGCGATTGTCCGCATGGTTACAGAAATCGCACTGCTTAGTCTCACAGAATCAGACGGGTGCCGCACCTTAAGCGACCCTGAATTCAGACAGAATACATTCGAATGCTTCGACCAGCAGCGACGCATGCTTGTCAGCATATTCGGGAGAGAGGTTAAGGATAACCCTCTGTTTGAGTCACTTTTTTACCCATTGAACGACACGCTGGACTTCCTGTCTTCGGACGAACAAATTGAGGTGGCCAGGCTGGAACTGGAGCGAACAACGCGGCTGGAAGAAATCCGATATATCCCGGATAGAGAGGCTCAACATGAGGAGGCGATCGACCATTTTACAAGGTCCGTTCAGGAGCTGCTTTCACCTGAGGATTATGAACTCTATTGGGCCAGAAGATCCAATGTAGGCAGACTTTTTCGGTTCGACTATAAGATGGAAGAATTTTTCACGTCGGATGCTGAATATATAGCAGCGGTCCGAATTCTTGAAGAGGAAATAGAGTCGCCGGAGTTGGCGGCAGTACGTCTTAAGGACTACTTTGATCCAACTCGATATGCCGAGTTTCAAAAACGCAGGGACCCGGCGTACGGGAGTTTGAAATCAGTTGGCGATCAATATGACCTTACTGACCAGCTCGTTATGGAAGTCTATCAAACACAGATCGAACTGCGGGAATTGTCAGACAGGTTGAAGAGAGATGATGTACCTCGAGAATTGAGCAGGAAAGAAATCAATGATCAGCTGTCCCGCATTAAAGCTGAACTGGAACTCCGTAATACTCAAGAGGTCGCGAATATCCTGATTTTCGTCATCCGTCGAACCATGCACTATCGGACTAACATTTAGTAGATCGTAGGGACCGAAAGCAGTGAATAGTAAGGTTAGTCATCCAACTTGGCGCTGTGGTTTGCAGGGATTCTTGTATCTCTCTGCATCCACCCGATTATCCTCATTCTGACTACCCCTTCAGTGACTCGTGGGCCGCAGCTATCAAGGTAAGCGTGCGGGGGTCGTCACCCGCGACCAGTTGCATCTGGTTCATCACGTAACCAAAACCGGGGGCTAATAGTGCAAGGTCCCGGTTAAACCTTCACTTTCAGGGGTTCCCGGAAAGACCAGGTATTTCACAGAAGAAATTGTTTTCCACCTGGACACTCACCGCGCAATTGGCATGGCTTGCGCCGCCCCAATTTGGCATCACCATGGAATACAAACCGCTTCCACCGGCGACCATAATCAGTATGTTTTCCGGCTCGGCAAAAACGCAGTATTCTTCGTCCGAAAATCTGGATCCATACTGACCGCCGTAATAGTCATGATCAGCGGTGGGCAGATGCGTAAGCTCCCAAAGTCGTTGTGCAACCGCATCCCGGCTCATGTTTGCCCGTGCCAGTACACCAGCGTGTTTCGGTCCCAGAACGACAAGGGCGGTCCCCGACGTAAAGATCGCGTTGTTGGTTGCGAGGTTGGCAAGGCCGGTAGATAAAATGTAGAGTAGTTTTTCTGCATCTTCCGGATCATCGGCATTGTCACTGTACAGGACTGAATGAGGCGCCTCGCAGCCCAGCAGCGTAACAACGCTATCCGTTGCATCAAATCCCAAACTGGTGTGCAATGGCGGGAAAGGAGAATCTTCTTCGGCTTCCGCAAGGCAATAAGTGAACTTGCCGGGGTGTCCCAACAGCGCCATGTCAGATACGCCGGGTCTTCCACCACCTATATTGATCAGGCATAACCGCAGCGCCCTGCCAATACTGGCGTTGGCACGATGTCCGGGACCCAGGGCGCCAAATCCGGAGGCGACCGGACCGCATTCAATGCGTGCCGGGCCATTGACAATGATTAATGGCGCGGTGCAGTGAGTCGTTGCCTGTAGTTCCGTCAGATCGAACCTGGGATCAGCGGCGGCTTTGACTGCCGCGACGACCAGTGGCATGTAATCAGGTATACATCCTGCCATGACTGCTGCAACGGCAACCTTTTCCACGGTTGCAATACCCATGGCGGGACCCAATTCGCCCAGGACCATGTCGGCGTCCAAACCACTTGCAAGAACAAGCCGTTCAACTCGTGAAGGTGTAGGGATCACAACTGGCAGACCATCGGTACAGCTGAGATCATGCAGCGATTCCAGCGCTGCCGCTTCGTCCGTTGCTTCCAGAAATTCACTCATGCTGCAAATCTGTCCACTATTGCTTCTATGACATTATCGGCGATCTCTTTCATTCTGACTTCTCCGGTACCGGCTACCGGGTGAGGTAATTTCACCCGCGGTATACTCGGCATGCCAACGGATTGCGCAACGAAATCTCCTTGCGGCCAAAAATCTTCCGTCACCAGCGCCACAGAAGGGATGCCAGATTTTGCGATGTTGATACCGTCACGCACGGTGCCGGATGTACAACTGCCTCAGTGACCGTACGCCGATATCGCAACCTGACAGCTTGAGGTGATTTCTGCGAGCAATTTGTCGTTCGCCGGAATCCCTGCGTTACCTTTATTCCAAAGTCTGGTCTTGATATTGGGAAGGCGCTCGTGCAGCGCACTCGCGATCTTCGTCATGAAAACCTCTGAATCCGGAAATCCATTTGCCAATAATCCAACTGTCACACCCGAACCATTGTTGGCGCGTATATCATGCGCAAGCTCATAAACGTCGATCTCTGTCCCGACCCTGCCCCTGGGGTCATGAAATTTAATCACAGGTACCTCCAAATTGTTTATCTTTCACCCAAATGACATCCCAGGTGCACCAGCGGCACTTGGGATTTTGAGTACTCTAACACAATAAAAAGCCCGTTGATCCTGATTCAAATCATGCCATTGCCTGAACTGATCGCAAAACCCGAAAATTGATCCAGGGCATCACTTGTCAATTCCACAATTATATCGTGCATCGCTATATCCGGCACGTATTGACCACCATATATTTTGTGCGTGCTAATTCCCTGATGAGATCAAGCACATACAGGTTTGCCCCTTGCAATAATGATACGATATTCTTGCGAAACTCCCGGGAGGCTGTCCGGGAACCGCGACCGTATCGTGGGAGGAATAATCATTGCCAGTGGGAGAGAAATTGTGTTCACAAGTGCCATCACCGGATTTGCTGCCCTGTGAAAGAACCCCTGCTATGGTTCGCTCTGATCGGTGGATTGCTTTTCAGCGCCGATCAGTTAAGAGCGCCTGATGCGATCATCGTCAACGAAGCAGTCAGAAACCAGATTGCCAATCTCTGGCAAACCCAGATGGGTGAGCAACCCAGCGCCAGGGAACTTGAATCCCTGGTTCATAACTGGGTGCGGGATGAAGTCTTCTATCGGGAAGCGCTAAGACTCGGTCTCGACAGGGAAGACACCATTATTCGCCGACGGCTGGTCCAGAAACTCGGTTTTCTCGCCCAGGAAGTCGATGAAGAGTCCGTCACCCCGGAAGAAATCCAGACCTGGTATCAGGAACAAATTGCCGATTACACCCAACCCGTCAGATACTCGCTGTCGCAGGTCTACTTCAGCGATGCGGACCAGTTTGATTCACTGAAGGATAAGCTGGCTGATGACGGCAAGTGGACAGAGCTGGGTGAAATTTCAATGCTTCCCCGCAGGCTGAATAATAAAAGCGAACGTGAGGTTGCTTCGACATTTGGAACTGAGTTCACGGCCCAGTTGAATAAACTGATAGAGGGGCAATGGGTCGGACCCATCACCAGCACCTTTGGTTACCATCTGGTCAGGCTGGACCAGTTGACTGCTTCAGCCCCGACGCCACTCGCCTACATCGAAAAACGGGTGGTTGCCGATCTGTTGCACCAGCGGCGTGAACAGTCCCTGGATGACTACTACAAGGAACTACTGGACCAGTATGAAGTTGATTATCAATAGATACCTCTTCATTGCATTGGTTATCGCTGCACCCATTTCCTGGGCTCACGAAATGCGCCCTGCCCTCTTGACCATCAAGCAAATTGATGACTCGACATACCAGGCTGTATTCAAGCAACCCCAGGTCCAGGGACGTTTCCTCAATCTTTCGGTAAAAACAAATTGTGAAACCAGGCTCACAAAATCCAGCGTAAATTCCGCCGCACTTGAGGAAACCTTTGACCTGATCTGCACCGAACCACTGGCCACGATTGAAATTGCCGGTATTGAGAGAACGCTGATCGATACGATGATTGTTCTCGAGAGTCTCGATGGCGCCCGACGAAACTATCTCGTTACCGGACGAGAACCGAAAATCGAAACCGCAGGTGGGACCAGTGCACCGGTCTACTTTTTACTCGGTCTGGAGCATCTGTTTTTTGGTATTGACCATATACTGTTTGTTCTGCTCCTTTTGTATCTGGTCAGTGGATGGCGGAATCTTGTCAAAGTTGTCACGAGTTTTACCGTCGCTCATTCGATCACGCTGGGATTGTCGGCATTCAATATCGTCTCTGTCTCACAAGCTCCGGTTGAAGCAATGATCGCGCTCAGTATTATTCTTCTGGCAGCCGAGGTTCTGCGTAAGGACACAAGCCTGATTTATCAGAAACCGTGGTTGATCACGTTTGTCTTCGGACTGCTGCATGGCCTCGGTTTCGCGGGAGCCCTTGCTGAAATCGGGTTGCCGCAGGCGAGCGCGGCGATGGCGTTGTTTCTCTTTAACGTTGGTATTGAAGTTGCGCAACTGTCAATCATCGCCGTTGTCCTGGCGTTGACTGTTGCAGCAACTCGAACAGGACTAAAATTGACCCAACCTGTAGTCACGATGCCTGTATACCTGATCGGGGGAGTTTCCTGCTATTGGTTTATTGACCGAAGTCTGACAGTCATTGGATAATTCAGTGTCTTTAAGGGGGTGCTCATTGCGTGGTAATGTGGTGATAAGCTGTCGACGAACAATTTCAAGGGTGGAATATGCGAATTTTTCTGATTACATTGTTTTCTATGGTACTTCCAATGCTGGCTAGTGGCGCTGAATATGTCCTGGGGATTGATTCACTGCCACAGCAAGGTGTTCCAAAAGGCACGGTATTAAAACGCACCTGGAACAGCAGCATCTATCCGGAAACCACAACTGATTACTGGGTTTACGTTCCAGCCCAATATAATGACGCGGAACCTGCCTGCGTGATGGTGTTCCAGGACGGCCAGGCATACGTCAATGCCGAGGGACCCGTGAGAGCGCCGACAGTATTCGACAATCTGATTCACAAGGGTGAAATGCCGGTAACCATTGGCATCTTCATCAATCCCGGCCAATCAGAAACCGCATACGACCAGCGGAGTATCCAGTACGTTACGATGGACGATACCTACGCACGTTTCCTGCTGGAAGAAATCATCCCGGAGGTTGAAAAAGACTACAACCTTGTCGACGATGCATCGGGAAGAGCCATAGGCGGAATGAGTGACGGTGGGCTGGCCTCATTTACCGTCGCCTGGGAGAGACCGGACGCCTTCTCAAAAGTCATCAGTCACATAGGCAGCTATACGAGATTGCGAGGTGGGTCCCAATATCCTTATCTCATTCGGGAAACCCGTGGGAACCCGAAACCAATCCGTGTCTTTCTCCAGGATGGTGAAAACGACCTCAACCTCATCCAGGGAAACTGGACCCTCTCGAACCTCAGCATGGAGTCTGCGCTGATGTTTGCCCGGTACGACTATCGATTCGAGATGGGTACTGGAGGACACTCTCTGGAACACGGCGGCGCAATATTTCCCGACACCCTGCGCTGGATCTGGCGTGACTATCCCGGCGTGGTGGGTGCCGGCGAAGTAGCAGACTTTGATGCAGTCGTGGGCGAGTGGGATGTCGTAATCAACGCTGGTGGTGTAGTTGTAAATCATCAGTTGACGGTTTCTGAACAAAACGATGTGCTTAGCG
>JAPOOX010000088.1 GCA_026713185.1 Gammaproteobacteria bacterium | reverse complement strand
GGACCGGCAAAGAACATGGACAAATCAAGAACACGGAGACCTTCCAGTGGCAATGGATTAAGTTCATTGTCTTTCCCGCCACTGTCGACAGATGGTCCGGGGTTACGAAGTTCATCGAGTATTTCTTCGGTATGTTCACCAAGCAGTGGTGGTCGGGTGAGCTGGGTCGACGCTGCATTGGATTTGAATGCCACACCCGGTACCTTCACTGTCCCACAGGATGGATGCTTGATCTCCTGGAAAAAATCACGCTCACGATGAGGTTCTAATTCGAAGAGCATCGCGAGGTCAGGTACCAGACCAAAGGGAACACGCCAGGCCTGAGCTTCGTGGAAGAGTTCGGCTGCTGTTCTATCGGCTAACGCTGCCCGGAAGATCTCGCGGACCTCTTCGATTCGTTCATCCGGCGAAATCCGGGTGATACCCTGATAGCGCTCTTCCAGCGCGATGTCTTCCCGGCCAAGAAACTTACACAGCATGTGCCACTGCGGCAGCGTCAGCGCATTCAAGCCGATATAGCCATCCCGGGTAGGCAGCATGTAACAGGCGCCGGCGCCTGAACCTATACTTGAATAGCGCTCAAGGACGATATTTCGGTATTCATATAACAGGCTCGGGATCTGCGCGCCGCAGAGAACTGCCTGCTGGATGCTGGCCTCCACATGATCGCCACCACCGTGATGCGTTCGACCAAGAACGGCTAACAGGGTTGCTGCAGCGGCATAAGCGCCACAGAGCGTTTCCGCAATGGCGCCCCCCACCTGCAAGGGTTCGCGTTCGGGAACACCGCACAGATGCGCCCACCCTCCCAGGGCACAGGAGATGAGGTGAGAGTAGAGGAACCCGGCGTATGGACCGTCGTCACCCAAACCGGTTACTGAGGTGAATACCGCAGTAGAATTCCAGGCGTGGATTTCGGGGTAGCCGACTCCTGAACGGGTCAGTCGCTCGCAGCCAATGATTACATCAAAACGTTGCACCAGCGTCGCGAGCGTTGTCCTGTTCTCTGGCGAAGTGATATCAAGAACCATGCTGCGTTTGCCCGTATTCAGATAGAAAAAGCTGGCGCTTTGCTCAATGTCCGGATCGTCGTCCGGGAAGGGACCGAACGTGCGGCTGATATCGCCGCCATCCGGTCGCTCGACCTTGACCGTATCGGCGCCCAGATCGGCCAGGAGCTTTGCACAGAACGGCCCGGCAATCCCCTCGGATAGATCGAGTACTTTTACACCTTCCAGAAACTGAGTATGCATCGACATTGGGTTCGGACACCTGGTCATGTACTGTTTTTTAATCCGGTTTTCATGTCAGGGGAAGATACCAGATTGGAGAAGTACACGCTTTGAAAAAACGGAACTCGCAGATCGTTAAGCATCTCCATATCATATGCAACCAGATCCTGTCCCCATTGGTCACCAGGTTTGTTCTGATATCCAGGATGGGCATGAATGTCACATTTCCGGGAAAAACTTCACCGCACATAGTAAAATGCGCTTATGACAATTGATTCTGTTGTTAAGAAATACCGGCTCGGCGAAGAACCCATTAGCGCTGAAGTCTGGAAAGACTTTTCTCACCTGAAGCGTATTGAAGCTCTTGAGTCGATTCGCACGGAGTATCATCGATCCCGTTATGGCACTGAACCGAGACTTCAAAGAGTTTTTAGAATTACTCAACAAACACGGGGTTAAGTACCTGGTTGTAGGTGGGTATTCTGTAGCCATTCATGGTCATCCTCGATATACCAAAGATATTGATATCTGGATTTTGACCAGTGCGAAAAACGCCAGCTCCCTGATTAATGCCCTCAATGAATTTGGATTCGGCTCTCTTGAGTTGTCTGCCAAAGATTTTAAAGCTCCCGGCTATGTTGTTCAGCTTGGTAATGCTCCTACTAGAATCGATATTCTCACTTCGCTCACTGGTGTTGAATTCGATAATTGCTGGGATAATCGTGTAGAGGTTGAAGAGGAGGGACTGGTCTATTCAGTAATCTCGCTGAAAGACCTTCGTATTAATAAGATGGCTCTTGGTCGCAACCAGGATCTTGCGGACCTTGAACAGCTTGGTGATGGTTAGTGAGTCTGTTTGAAGCTGAGAATAGTCAAAGGCGCCATCGGCCATAACTATGAGCCATCACAAGACGGGAACCATATGACAATTGAATCCACTTACAGAATCTATGGCGAAGAACTGAGTTACTTCACCCGAAAATTGGAAGCGGCGATGATTTTCTATGATGCGCCGTTCGAAATGCTCAACAAGAACGAACATGATCCGCAGGAAATCGAGAGCAGATCCGGGACTCACCAGGTACCTGTCCTGCTGACTCCCGAAAACTGGATGATTGCTGATACTACCCCCCTGATACATCTGTTGGACGATCGCTTTCCTGCACGGCGGTTGTTTCCGGAAGGACCGCTGGGAATTCTTGTGCAGGTTGTTGAAGATTTCTTTGACGAATGGGTGGCTCGCACTATGGTGCATTATCGCTGGCACTATCCCGAGAGTGCAGAATTTGCGTCATTGAAAATGGCCAATGGAAATCCTGAGGTTGACAAGGTACGCCTGCCGATCAAGTTCAACTATGGCTTTGGTCAACGCGAATTTCTTCTGGGAATTGGCTGACCAATCAAAGATGTTCCTGCTGATGTCGATGCCTGTTGGGTTTGTTATTGGTATTGTAGCAACCCGTCGAGAACACGAACGTTTCGACAAGTCCCGAACGATGATCGTTGGGGCAAGTATGACTTTCGTTTTTATAGTTGGTCCGATTGTACTGCGATTGATGGATTTCTTCCCGACTAACGATAGCCCTTTACTCACACCGCTACTTGTGGCATTCGGTGTTGCGTCAGGCATTGGTGGTCTTGCTGTAGTATCATCCAGTTCACTAAAACTGTCTCCGGTGTATGACTTTGGCCTAAAATGGGGACAGAATTAAATTCAGTCCCCTTTCATACAAATAGCCGGAGAAGGATTGTCAGACGTGATCAAGACATACGCCGAGCCAGGCAGGGACGTGGCAATGATTACGTTTGACCTGGGCCTGCTCCCCTCAGGACAACTGCACCGTATCCCAATAACAACGGATGATACGGCAGGCAGGGCGACCCACCTGGCCTCCCTCGACCAGGCATTTACCCGTAGCGTGGGTGAAGGTTTGTTCACCCTGGCGGCCAGGAAAAGTGGCGCCGATCTGTCACCGTCAATGCAATACTGGCGCGACCTTGCCTGTAAATATCTAAGTGAACGCTGCCTGCTGGTACCAGCGGATCCGTTACAGCCTGAGCCGATTGAGCCGTTTACTGCCACCGACACCCTGCCTTTGCTGATGAGTGCGCCACCGATGCGTGGCGCTGAGTATCTTTCGGCTCAAGTACTGCAGCAGATCCGGTCTCGGTTGGATAACTGGGTGTGCGAACAGATCCAGGCGACTGGCGGGCTTGATGCGCTGCTTGCCCAGCGCGCGCCGCAGTGGCATCAGGTGGGTCGTGTTTGCTTCCATCTGGCGGAAAATATAAATGATCCCGATTTCCCCTTTGCCTTTATGGCGACCTATGCCCCTGAACTCTCAGACCAGGGACGTGTTCGCCACCAACCGCTCAGCCGTGCGCTACAGGAGTATGCGGGTGCGAAAAACAAAAAGGCGCTGATTCGCCTGCTGTCACCGGTTCAGCTTGCCGCCGAGTCCAGCCCGGTGATTAAAGACCTGGTTGACACCGGCGACATTTATCATCCTCTGGCCTGGTCACCTGGGGAGGCCTATGAGTTTCTTCAGGATGCACCACAGTACGAGCAGTGCGGCGTGGTGGTCCGCCTGCCCGACTGGTGGAAAAAACGAAACCGGCCAATTGCCAGCGTTACCATTGGTGATAACAGGAAGAGCATTTTCAATGCTGATTCACTGCTGGATTTCAAACTGCAGATTGCGTTGGGTGATGAGCCATTCAGCGAGGCCGAACTGAAAGAACTGCTGGCGGCGGGCGACGGCCTCGTATTTGTGAAGGGGCAGTGGGTGGAGGTGGATCGGGAGAAACTGAATGAAGCCCTGGCCCACTGGAAAAAGGTGGAGGCGGGGACCTCAGCTGGCGGGCTCACCTTTGCCCAGGGGATGCGGTTGCTGGCCGGCGCGCCCGCCGATCTGGGTGACGACGCCTGGGAGGAGAACAGACAGTGGTCGCTTGTGCAACCGGGCAAGTGGTTGGCTGCGCTGCTGGAAGAACTGCGCACACCGGCTCAGGTGACAGCTGCCAACCCCGGTAACGCGCTAAAAACGACCCTTCGACCCTATCAACAAGCCGGTGTGAACTGGTTGTGGTTACTCTCCCAGTTGGGTTTGGGGGCCTGTTTGGCGGACGACATGGGCCTGGGAAAAACCATGCAGGTTATTTCGCTACTGCTTATCCTGAAAAAGCAGCACTGTGACAGGCCCTCACTGTTAGTGCTTCCTGCCTCGCTGATTGGCAACTGGAAAATAGAACTTGAGCGTTTTGCCCCCTCCTTGCGCAGCCTGTTTTTTCACGGATCCCAGCTCAATAAAAACACCATGGATGCCATATCGCTTGACCCTGCGACCTTGAATAACGTTGATGTGGTGCTGACCACCTATGGCACACTCATGCGTCAGGACTGGCTACAGGAGCAGGTGTGGCAGTTGCTGGTGCTGGATGAGGCTCAGGCGATCAAGAACCCAACGGCGAGACAGAGCAAGGCGGTTAAGCAAGTCAGTGCCAAATCTCGTATTGCACTGACCGGCACACCGATAGAGAACCGTTTGTCGGATCTCTGGTCACTGTTCGACTTTCTTAACCCTGGCCTGCTTGGCTCAGCCCGGCGATTCAAGGGGTTTGCGAAATCACTCTCCGAGCGGGAGAGCGATCAATATGCGCCGTTGCGCAATCTGGTGAGCCCATATATCCTGCGCCGACTTAAGACTGATCGATCCATCATCAGCGACCTTCCTGAAAAGACTGAAGTGCCCGCCTATTGTGGTCTGAGCAAGGTGCAGGCGGCGCACTATCAGCAGGCCGTCGAACAGATGGCGACAGCCATTGATAACCTTGACGGCATACAGCGCCGTGGTCTGGTACTCTCCTACTTGTTACGCTTCAAACAGATCTGTAATCACCCATCACAACTGCTGGGAGATGATGAGTACGATCCGAAAAAGAGCGGCAAGTTTCTGCGTCTGGCTGAACTGTGCGAGGAGATTGCATCACGCCAGGAGAAGGTGCTGGTGTTTACCCAATTCCGTGAAATGACCACCCCTTTAACAAACTTTCTGGCACAGCAGTTTGGTCAGCCTGGCCTGGTGCTGCATGGCGGCACGGCCGTTAAGCAAAGGCAAAAACTGGTTGAGCGGTTCCAGCAAGAAGAGGGGCCGCCCTTCTTTATTCTATCGCTCAAGGCGGGAGGAACCGGCCTGAACCTGACCCAGGCGTCCCACGTTATCCATTTTGATCGCTGGTGGAACCCGGCTGTGGAAAACCAGGCTACTGACCGCGCCTTTCGCATCGGTCAGAAAAAAAACGTACTTGTTCACAAATTTATATGCCAGGGAACGGTGGAAGGGAAGATAGACGCCTTGATTAATGAGAAAATGGCGCTCGCTAATGACCTGCTGAGCGGTGGCGCCGACACTCTGCTGACCGAGATGGATGATGAGACGCTGCTCAACCTGGTATCACTCGATATTGAGAAGACGCAAGTCTGACGAATCTGAATCTAACAGGAGACACACATGAGTTATGACGGTTGGGCTCCCTATGTGCCGGCAGCACAACGGCGTGCCAATGCAGCCAGGGAGATTCAGAAATTAAGAAAAAAAGGGGTAAAAATTGAACCCATTGAGGTTCGGGGAAGGAAGATAGCCCGTACTTTCTGGGGCCAGGCCTGGTGCAATCACCTGGAGAAATTCAGTGATTATGCGAATCGTCTACCTCGGGGGCGAACCTATGTGCGCAACGGTTCGGTTTGTCATCTGGCGATCTCAAAGGGCAAAGTTGAGGCCATCGTCAGCGGATCAGAACTCTATGACATCAAAATTAATATCACGCCACTCTCCGCAAACAAGTGGAAAAACGTGCGTAAGCAGTGTGCCGGCCAAATCGGCTCCATGCTGGAATTATTGCGAGGACGTTTCTCCGATAATGTCATGCAGATAGTGACCGATCAGGATAGTGGGCTGTTCCCCAAACCCAGAGAGATAAAGCTCGCCTGTGACTGCCCGGACTGGGCAGAGATGTGCAAACATATTGCCGCCGTCCTGTACGGTGTTGGGGCCAGGCTGGATCAGCAACCGGAACTGCTTTTTTTGCTGCGCAATGTGGATCATGAAGAGCTGATTACCACCGAACTGGATATACAGTCAGCCACAGTCGGAACAGGAAAACGACGCCGGCTGGCAGGGGCGGATCTTGCCGATGTTTTTGGCGTGGACATGGCAGAGCCGGTAATATCCAGGCGCCAAAAAAAGGTCGTCAGCAAAAAAGCGGCAGTTGGCAAAAAAACGCCCAGGAAGAAGAAATCATTTACACCAACAGCGGCGGCTGTCACCAGACTGCGCAAGCGATTCAGGATGAACACATCACAGTTTGCGCGGTTAGTTGGTGTCAGCCCGCCTACCGTAAGTAACTGGGAAAACAGTAGCGGCGAACTCAATCTGCGCCAACGCACCCTGGATGCGCTTGCCCTGGTGGCTGAACTTACGCCGGCGCAGGCCGTGAGAGAACTGAAGTACAACCGGTAGGAATTGCAGGATTTTAATGTGCAAGCAGGTTAATGTTTCCCAGAAAAGAAAGTGTGGACTTAAATGAAGATACTTTTTATTCTGTCAATACACGGGTTGCAGACGGCTTGGGAGTATAGTCAGACCAGCATCCAGGTCATATTCAATCAGGATCAAACATGAATATTCTCTTTGTCTTCTCAGACCAGCAACGATACACAGCACTCGGAGCCAATGGTAACAAGGTGGTGAAGACCCCCAACCTGGATAATATGGCAGCCGGTGGAATGGTGTGTGACAATATGTTCTCAAACCATCCTCTGTGCTCACCGTTTCGAGCCATTCTGCTGACCGGGCGATACGGCTGGCAGAATGGCGTCATCTGCAATGAGTATGAACCTTTCAGGGACATTCCCACCCTGCCAGGTGTAATGAAAAGTGCCGGCTATCACACGGGACACATCGGCGTATGGCATCTCGGCATACCCCCTTATACCGAGGAAAACCGATACGGAAATGATTATCTGGCAGCGGTTCGCGGCGTGGGCGGCAACTATTTTGACCAGTCCTATTACGAGAATGAATCGGGGCCAACACGCCACGAAGGATGGTGCCCGACAGTCGAAACTGATATGGCCATCCGCTTTTTGAGTGACCATCGGGACAAACGGCCAGATGATCCTTTCGCCCTGTTTGTTTCCTGGCGGCCACCGCACTGGACCTACACCAATTATCCGGATGAGTATGGGATTTATGACCCGGCCGAAGTTGATCTGCCCGGCAATGTACCTATCCAGATGGCGGACTTCGCCCGGCGTGAGATCGCCGATTATTATGGTTGCTGCACCGGTCTTGATGCAGAAATGGGCCGGCTTCTGGCAACACTTGAAGATCTTGACCTCGCCGATGATACCATCGTCTGTTATTCCTCGGATCATGGTGACCATCTCTCCAGCCACGGCTATGGCAAACCCAGTGATGGGTGGCTGCACCACTCCATGCGCGGGTCCAAAGCAACACCCTACGATGAATCAGCGCATATTCCCTTTCTGATTCGCTGGCCGGGAGGTACACCTCCCGGATCACGCAGCAGTGAATTTATGGGAGCAATTGATATTGTTCCGAGTCTGATCAGCGCCTGCGGTGTATCTGCACCGGAAGGATTCCAGGGCAGAGACCTTACCGCTGCCTGGCGCGGGGAGTCATCTGTGGCGCCAGAACACACCCCGGGTGGGAAAGAGTCCGTTTATCTCATGAACATGGGTAATGGATGGCCCAATCGAACTCACTGGATGGGTCGCTGGCGTGGTGTCCGTACCGAAAGATATACCTACGCCCGCTGGTTTGATAACGAACGGGACCCCTGGCTGTTTGACCGGCAGGAGGATCCGCTGGAGATGAG
>JAPOOX010000090.1 GCA_026713185.1 Gammaproteobacteria bacterium | reverse complement strand
TTGCGAAGATAATCCCGCCAGACATTAGTGGCTGTACGCATCAGGTAAGATTCCGGCTGCTCAATACTGCGGCTGTCACCACGCACAGCAAGACGTACCAGAACCTCCTGAACCAGATCATCCACGTCTGCCCGCTGGCGCAATCGTTTGCCAAAATATCGGTTCAGTGCCGGGCGATATTTACGCGCCAAAGCGTCCAGCCAATCTGCCTCGATTGTCGCCGGGTCTGGATGTGGTCTATTCATGCGCACCCAAAATCTATCCTTTGGAAATTGTATTTTGATCTTAGTGTTGACTTAAGCAAGATGCAAATTTTCACATTAAGGCCGATATGTTCGCCCGGCTACGGTTATTATATGCGAATGTCGCAACTACAGCTCTCGGAAGTCGATTTTCAGATCAGGAAATAATTTGATGTTACGCGAACAAACGAATCTGGATCAGCTTACTGTATCCATCACCGAAGCGCTGATAGCACGGGTATCCGTGTCACCGGAAGATGCCGGATGTCAGAAAATTCTGGCTGATCAACTGGAGTCCATGGGCTTTTCTGTAGAACATCTACCCTTTGGGAATGTATCAAATCTCTGGGCTGTCAGTAAGGGCAACACGCCTGCACCCATACTGGCGTTTGCGGGGCATACCGATGTGGCGCCGCCTGGACCACTCGGTGAATGGCATACTGATCCATTTGTGCCGGTGTCTGCAGAAGGCGAATTGTTTGGTCGTGGCGCGGCCGATATGAAGGGCAGTCTGGCGGCAATGATCACCGGCATCAGGCGGTTTTTAGAGGCACACGACACCTATAACGGCACCATTGCACTGTTGATCACCAGTGATGAGGAAGCAGAGGCTGTCGATGGCACGGTGAAAGTTGTCCAGGCATTGACAGACCGCGGTATCCACCTTGATTGGTGTATCGTGGGAGAACCTTCTGCCAATCGCCACATCGGAGATGTCATTCGCGTCGGTCGACGCGGCTCTCTCAATGCAACCTTGACAGTTAATGGATTGCAGGGTCACGTGGCATATCCTGACGATGCAAAAAATCCGGTCCATCTCGCGATGGGCGCCCTGGACGAACTCGCCCGGATGGTCTGGGACCAGGGTAATGAACTCTTCCCGCCAACTTCGATGCAAATCTCCAACATCAATGCGGGAACCGGCGCCAGTAACATCATCCCCGGAAAACTTGAAGTCATGTTCAATTTCCGTTTTTCTACCGAATCATCCGAAGAAAGTCTGAAACACCGCACGGAAGCAATACTGGATCATCATGATTTGGATTATGACCTGATATGGACATTGTCAGGTCAGCCTTTTTTTACCCGTGACGGCGACCTGATCCCCGCGACGCAGGAAAGTCTGCATGAAGTCCTGGGTATTGAAACAGAACTTTCCACTGGCGGAGGAACATCCGATGGCCGGTTCATCGCACCGACTGGCACACAGGTTGTGGAACTCGGACCCTGTAACGAAACCATTCACAAGATTAATGAATGTGTAGAAATTGAGAGCCTGCAGAAGTTATCCAGGGTGTATACCAGAATCATTGAAAAACTGCTGGTACTGCATCAATGAATGCTGAAACCTGCCTTATGAATGCAAACACTGCCAGGTGTTAAAATCGACAGGTAATGAGGA
>JAPOOX010000091.1 GCA_026713185.1 Gammaproteobacteria bacterium | reverse complement strand
TTCTCGACGAGATGCACAATGCTGCCGTGGTCAGCATCCGGCAATTATTCGATGGATTAACTGCTATTTCTGAGCATCCGCGAAGCCGTCTTCCCGTGCGCGAAGTCCGCAGCCGTTTGGCCTACTATGACGAGTGCCTGCAGTAGCTGGCAGGTCAGACTCTGGCACCCTACTCTGACCATAATAAATTTGATGTCGATTGACAACGATATATAAACATCTCAGGAGACCACCCCAAGATTCATGTCGAGTTCGATGTGGACGACTGAAACACCTCTCTAAAGTGCCAACGAAGGAACTCGGGTGCAGGGTGTTGATCCTTACTTTCCGGCAGGATACTCAGCAATTGCCCATCGAACCGTCCAAGAGACTCATCGAATCCCTGTCCCTGTGCTCTTGCAGAGACCGAAATCCTCAGATTTTCTGCGGAGAGTGCGAAGGCGCCACGATCAAACAACCGGTGGTGAAGTACGCATAGGGAGAGACCATTACGGACATCGGAAGGGCCGGCGTCCCTGTGCCAGTGTATGTGCGCGGCCTCCACTGCGAGTAATCGATTTTCCATGTGAACGCCGAACTCACACACTGCGCATCGATGCCGGTAAGCCTTCAGAACCGCCGGTCTGAATCCAGGATGCCGTTTAAGACGTCGAGACATTTCATATTCCGGTATTGCGTAACGTACCTCGTTATCGTCTCTGCCAAGATCAGGCCGCGTCACCATACTTTCACTTACGGATGCATCAATTCCAACTGCATTCAAGATGTCGTCTCGATACGACTCCGGGAAGTGTGCAGCTATAAGACCCTCGGCAATTGCCCAGCAGACATCCGGGGACGCGCGAAGTGCCCGATAGTCATCTTCCAGCAAACCACCCTTGATATTGTTTTTGATCAAGCTTGACTTGTGAGCATCGCCACTCGAGGTCATCTTTACGAGATGCGGACGATCGATTTCCCACACATCATCGTTTCGCATGCGCCAGAACGGAAACTCCGTATGCACTACCTGGCGGTGGGGTCCGAAACTTTCCAAAAGCCGGGATAGTTCCTCACTTACGAATTCGAACGAAGCCATTCGATCCTCACCATTCAGGCAGCGACCGATAGCCCAAAGCGCCAGCAAAGGCTTATGTGGCGCCCGTTGATCACCGTTGCTCCAGACCTTAAGCGTCTGAAACCTATCCCTGAGGTTGTCAGCGTTCATTGTTTTGAATCATGTTGTACATAGCAGACGATACAAGGTTCCAGTAGCCAGGTAAATATTCCACGTGTTGCCGGAATGACGCATTGTTGACAACCCTTATTGATTGATTATTATTAAAGTCAGGCGCGACCCAGCGCCAAGCCACGTGAACTTCCGCCCGGCAGGGGTTCATTATGTGGTGAAGGGAAGTGGATTCTCGGGTCGCAACTCATTTCCATCCTTTAACGTCGCTGTTATTTGCCGGGGGATACCAGTGATTACAGGAGGATGGCATGACAGCCAAACGTGACTTCAAACGGGTTGTGCGGGAACGCATGGCCAAAACAGGCGAAACCTATACCCAGGCCCGCCAAGCTCTCATCAAAGATACACTTTCCAGAATCGATGAACTCCTTGCTGAGTTTAAAAAAACTGAGGGTGACCGCATTGATCGCGAGCATCTTTTTATCGAAGCTGCAAATCTCGCGGCAACTATCCACACATCCGCCAGGGAAGAAGGCACTTTCCATAAAGTGTTCTGGATCCTTCCAGAGACACTTAAGCTTAGGGCGCTGGAGAATTTTCTAACCGAGGATGGGTTATCTGTCAAGGATCTGGCCTGGGCTATGGAACGGCGTGTGTGCCACATGGCAGTGGATGCAATGCATGACAAGGGACATTCTGATGACGATGTCGTGAAAACGCATGAAGAGTTTTTCATCTGGGTGCGAAAGAACCTTGATGACGCCAGTCAGGCTCAGGCTTTTTGTGTTCCGCCAGTCTGGGATTGCTGGGTCCGGGTTGGTCGTCAGGCAGAATTTCTGGGTCGTATGGAATCCTGCATCGCCTCGATTCCTGCACGGCAGGAGAACAAACACGACCGGATGTTCCTGGCTCGGAACCTGCTCATGTTTGCGGCACGCGACGGGAACGACGATGACATGATTCGACTGCAGGGTGTGTTGCAACGCATGATTGACGAACCCGGTGAATTACCGCCAAACGGTGTAGGAAACCCTCGTTTGGGTTGGCAAGGGATCTTACAACAGATACCTCTCATTGCCGCTGGAGACGATCCTGTAAAGGCAGCATCTGCCGCCGAAGCCTGTGCAGAGTGGATCAGATCACAGCACGGGGAAGTAGATTGGCTTATGGGTGAGGTTGCTGCTCTATGTTTGTTCCAGGGGCATTATGCACTGGCCGAAAAATACGCTGCAGAAGCTCTGGAAGCAGGGCAGGGTCAATTCAATCCGCACATCTATATGTGGTGTGCTGGTGGTCATCTGGGTGCAACTGGTGATGTAAAATCAACATTACCCCTTGTGAGAGAAGCTCGCCGACATTTGTCTGCCTCGGAAGTTAAGCGACTATTGGATGACCAGGCGCCATTCACGGAATATTCAGATGATCAACGTCTTCGAGAAGTAGTGGATATGCGCGCATAGGAAAGATTACTTTCCTGTCACTGAAGTCTGTCAAATACAAACCCTAATCCCCGGTTCATTGTTGTGCCTGTACCAGACTAATGTTGTCAAAGCAAAGTTAAAATGTTCTCCTTTATCCGAATTGGAGGAGTAGTTTTGATGTTGCGTGAAAGATGTTGAGCATGTAGAAGCGACCCACTGTGAATATCGAAATCAAAGATGTAGCCAAAGATGACTGGAGAGAATTCAGAAGGATCAGATTGACTGCTCTACAGGAGAGTCCATTCGCTTTTGGTGGAACTTATCTTGAAGAGTCAAAACTTGAAGTCGCAGACTGGAAAGAACGGGTTTCCCGATATGTTGATGATCCAGATACAGTATTTCTATTATGTTCTGTAAAGTCTGAAATTGTCGGTATGGCAGGATGTTACAGAGATAAGGAGAAAACAGACTGTTCTCATATTTACTCTGTATGGCTTAAACCAGACGTTAGAGGACAGGGAATTGCTGAAAGAATGGTGGCAATAGTTGAGAGATGGTCTCGTGAGAATGGATTTTCTGTGATTGAAGGACATGTGACGGAGGTCAATAGCGTTGCAAGAGCCTTCTACAAAAAACAGGGGTATAAAGAAACAGTCACAGATAGTGCCCTCAAATGGGACCCTGGAGTGAAGCAAATACTCATCAGAAAAACCATATGAATCACCTGTAAAGCGCCTGTTGCAATGCTGCTTGCTCTCTCTTAGGCTAGTTGCAACAAACCATTTGGACGAAATAATGGCTATCAGGAAGAAACGAAAACCCGTTAAGCGTCGTGGCGTTGTTGGAGGGACCAGTCAGAGTGCTTTTGCCGGTGAGGCGATGAGCAGAATAGTGAATCAGAAACCACTTCCATCAGGAGACAAAATGGCATCTTCACCTTTCGATCTGACCGGCAAGGTCGCACTCATCACCGGCGGAAACGGTGGTATCGGCCTGGGATTCGCAAAGGGGATCGCGGCAGCAGGCGGTGATGTTGTCATCTGGGGCACCAATGAAACCAAGAATGAAACAGCGCTGGCTGAACTGAAGACTTTCGGCACCCGGGTTGCAGCAATGCAATGTGACGTTTCTGACCCCGATGCTGTTGAGAGCAACTTCAATGCCATACTGGATGATTTTGGCCGCGTTGACGGCTGTTTCGCTAATGCGGGTATTGGCGGTGGCGGACCGAATTTTGATGAGCTTCCGGATGAAAATTGGCGTCAGATAATGTCCGTCAACCTGGATGGTGTCTTCTACACGTTCAAGAAGGCTGCCGGACATATGCGCAAACGTGCGGAAGCTGGTGACCCCGGTGGTCGACTTGTCGGCACGACCAGTCTGTCATCCTGGTCCGGCGCTCCGCGCAGTACACACTATGCATCGACCAAGGGTGCGATGAACTCGATGATCCGATCACTTGCTGTCGGTTATGCCCGCTGGGGTGTAACGGCTCATACGGTGATGCCCGGCTGGGTCGAGACCGCCATGACAGAAGGAAATTTCGGCAATCCCAGGTTTGTGGACAATGTATTGAAGCGAGTTCCCATGCGCCGGTGGGGGACCCCGGAGGATTTTTCCGGCCTCGCAGTCTACATCATGAGCGATGCCAGTGCCTATCACACCGGCGACAACTTTCTGATCGATGGCGGTTACTGGATCTTTTAACGTCCGTATCTGAAGTACTACCTTCTCGATAATCGCCGATTTTGAAAAACCATAAACTATATAGTTTGGCATATCGCACTTTATAGAGTACTATTTAAAATGCTATAGATACTTTATCAGAGGTAAACTCATGACCAGCATCACTGCGAATGATCTCAAAACTAAAGGTGTGTCCGTTGTAGAATCTGCGCTCCAGCAAGACGGAGAGGCTGTAATTACCGTGCGTGGCAATCGCAAGTATGTTGTACTCGATTTCAATACCTACAACAAACTTCGAGAATACGAACTGGATATAGCCCTCCAGGAAGCTCGCAGCGATATTGAGAGTGGCAACTACAAAATCGAAAGCGTTGATGAGCACATGAACCGACTGCTTGGCTGATGCCATATAAGCTGATATACCCGGATAGCTATACCAGGCGCGCCAGGAAATTCCTGCTGAAGCATTCAGAGATACACAGTCAATACAGGAAAACGCTGGAATTGTTAGAGCTGAACCCTTACCACCCCTCACTGAGGCTGCACAGCCTTGAAGGCCGCTTGCAGGGCTTATCCTCAGTTTCTATCAATATGAGCTATCGAATTATACTGGCGCTGGAGAATCAGAATAAAGAGATCATTCTGGTCAATATTGGTGAACACGATCAAGTTTACTGAACCGGAAATTTAGGAAACAAAATGCACATAGGCGTAATGATTTTCGCAACTGACTTCAGTATTCGGATGGATGAACTGGCAGTAGAAGTTGAAGACCGCGGTTTTGAATCACTGTTCGTCCCGGAACACACCCACATTCCGACAAATCGGGAATCTCCATGGCCTGGTGGAAATGATCTGCCCAAGGAGTATTGGCACGCCTATGATCCCTTTGTTTCGCTGTCTTTTGCCGCGGCGAAAACCAGAAACCTCAAAATAGGGACTGGTATCTGCCTGCTGCCTCAGCGCGACACAATCGTTACGGCCAAGCTGGTTGCAAGCCTGGACCGTATGTCTGCAGGACGTTTCATCTTTGGTATCGGGGGTGGCTGGAACAGGGAAGAGATGGCTCACCACGGTATAAAATACCATAAACGCTTCGCTCGAATGGGTGAACAGATTGAAGCAATGAAAGCGCTGTGGACTGGAGATACAGCCGATTATCACGGTGAGCATGTTGAATTCTCAGAGAGCTGGAGTTATCCAAAGCCTGTGCAAAAACCGCATCCGCCGATATTGTTGGGTGGCGAATCCGACTACACATTACGTCGCATTGTCGAGTACTGTGACGGCTGGTTGCCACGCGCGCGAAATGGCTTTGATGCCAAAGTAAACATGGCAAGACTAAAATCGTTTGCTGATGCCGCAGGCAGAGATTTCTCGTCATTGTCGGTCAATGTTTTCGGAGCTCCAGCTGACCCTGATATCCTCGCCGGTTACGTTGATGCCGGGATCAGCCGGGTGTTGTTATCGCTGCCTTCAGCGTCTCGTGACAAGGTATTGCCAGTACTGGACCGCTACTCGGATATTGGGCACTTTGGTTGATTCCTGATAAGGGTGCAACCCTTCTTGATGTGATACATTGCTGCAACCAACAATTCCTGGGCAATATACTCAGGAAAATGAATGTTGTGTGTACCTGATAGAATAAAATTATGTTCAAGAGCTACATCATCATCGCGCTACGCAACCTCTCACGGGAGAAGTCGTATGCGCTGATCAATATTGTTGGATTGGCGTTGGCGATTGCCTGCGGCATTATCCTGTTTGCCTATATTGAAAGTGAACTCACCTACGACCAGCACAACGTCAATCATGAGCGAATTTTTCGGATAAATATCGCAAGGACCACTGGTGGGAGTACGACAAACTATGCACTTGCACCCGATGTGTTGTCACCGCTTTTCAAAAGGGACTACCCGGACATGATAGATTATGTTCGTATGAGTGGCCCCAAGGGCCAGATCCTTAAATCTGGCGATATTGAGCGGGATTGGGATGACATACTCTCGGCAGATGTCAATTTCTTCGACATGTTTGATCATGAGGTGATTTATGGCGATCTCTCAACGGCACTGAACGAACCGACAGCCATTGCCATTAGCGAAAGTTTTGCTCGATTTCACTTTGGTGAACGTAATCCGATTGGCGAGACCTTGCAATCGGATCCATTCGATCATCAGGTTACCGCCGTCTTTGCCGACATCCCGGAAAATTCACATCAGCAATATAGCGCAGTGATCTCCAACGCACGTACCAAGATGTTAGGATACGGCAGCGACGATCAAAATCCTGATCCGGGCAGACTGTTTTCCTGGGGCCATTACACGTATTTCATGACCAAAGGTGGCTTTACGGAACGAGACCTGCAGCTGGCGCTGGATCAGTTTTACGAGAACCATGCGGCTGAATATGGCAGGCAATACGATATGTCAGCGCAATATTTCACCTTGCCCCTGAAGGACGTCCACTATTCAAGCGGATGGATGTTTGAACAGCCCACGGGCAACATTTTTTATGTCTACACGCTAATCGCCATCGCTCTTTTTGTCGTATTGATTGCCTGCATCAACTACACCAATCTCGCCACCGCGCGGGCAACCCGGCGTGCCCGGGAAGTTGGCATGCGCAAGATTTTGGGCGCCAGCAGGCGGCAACTGATGTTGCAGTTCCTCGGTGAATCTGCTGTATACGCAGTCGCTGCACTGATGGTTGCTGCTGTCCTGGTATATATGGCCAATGCTTATACCCCGCTCAACACATTGCTGGGCAAAACCGAATTATTGAATATCACTGAAGATCCGGAATTGCTCCTGTACATTGCCTTTGGGACTGTGCTGGTTGCAATCCTCGCTGGCGCTTATCCTGCATTCTATCTTTCTTCCATCGCGCCATTATCCAGTCACGGTACATTGAGAGGCGGTAAAAAAACAGGTTTTTGGCTGCGTCAGTCTCTGGTTTTCATTCAATTTCTGGTTACTGTTGGCGTTCTTTCCGCCACGATGATTATGGAATTGCAGATGAATTATGTCGCCAACAAGCCTTTGGGTTATGACAAGGACAACAAGCTTCACATAACAATACGAGGGGTGAATACCCTCGAGAAGATTCCAGTCATTAAGAATGAGTTGCTCCAGCATGGCAATATTCATGGGTTTGCGCAAACCGGCTTCAGCCCCGACAAGGAAGTTCCTAATACCTCAATAGAAATGGAAAATAACGCGGGCCAGATGGAAGTTTCTACCTTCAATATATTAAATTTCAGCGAGGAGTATATCGATGTTATGGGTATGGAAATCGTCGCAGGTCGAGACTTTTCAAAGCGGTTGATTACGGATGTTGGCTTATCTGTTCTTGTGAATGAAGCCATGGTTAAGGACAGGGGATGGGAAAACCCACTGGGTAAACGCATCCAGGAAGATTTTGCCAGAGTCATTGGTGTCGTGAAGGATTTTCATTTCACTTCCCTGCATGAGCCTGTAATGCCGCTGATAATGATTCCCTTCTGGGAAACTGACTACTCGGATGTACCGCCTTTGCAGCACAATCTGATTTCCAGATACTTCGTGGCTGATATTGCACCGGACAATGTCCCTCAAACCATCAACTATATCGAGTCTGTAATCAATAAATTCAATACAAAGCATCCTTTTGAATACCGGTTTTATGATGATCTGTTAAAGGAAATTTACGCGGACGAAAACAATCTGATCACCCTGACAACCCTTTTGGCGGGTATATGCATCTTTATCGCCATGATCGGAATGTACGGCCTGGCGGCATTTAACACGGAACAAAGGACCA
>JAPOOX010000094.1 GCA_026713185.1 Gammaproteobacteria bacterium | reverse complement strand
TGCCCGGATATATCGCGCGAAACCGCACGCAGCATTGCCGACTTCTGCAGAGCCATGGGGTCGAGAGCCATGGGGTCGGAGTAAAGTGCCGGAGTAAGCAGAGTCATGGGGTCGGAGTAAAGTGCCGGAGCGAAAAATGGGGTCAGGTCCATTTCCTGCACGAATCATGAAAAATGGGGATAATTGGACCTGACCCCATGACTCTGCTTACTCCGGCACCTTACTCCGACCCCATGGCTCTCGACCCCATGGCTCTGCAGAAGTCGGCAATGCTGCGTGCGGTTTCACGCGATATATCCGGGCAAACGGCGGGGAAGACCTCGATGGCGTGCGCCGTTCCCATCACTTGTCGGCAACTCGCCGGTATACCCGCGGCAAGAAGCAAGCGGTAGAACTGGATACCCTCGTCTCGAGTTGGGTCGAATTCGTTGACGCTGATCGTGGTCGGCGGCAGGCCGCGAACATCTCCTTCGCTGGCGAAACCGGGCCAGGCCAGAGGATTCCGGTTGTTCCATTCTTCAATACCATAGGCGTGCGCATAGTTGCCGTACATGTCATGATCACCTCCGCCGACAGAGGGGCACATGGCGTACAGTCCCCGGATCAAATCCAGATTGTCGTCCTGTTTCAGTTTCAGACCCGTTGCCAGCGCCAGATTGCCACCGCCACTTTCACCGGCGACGATGATTTGATCTGGATTGATGGCAAGGGCATCACTGTTGGCCGATATCCATTTGACGCCGGATACGCAGTCGTTGAGTGCCGCGGGGAACGGGCCTACCTCCGATCCCGACGATGCAACCAGCGAGTTGCGATAGTCGACCATCGCAACGGCAGCCCCCTGGTTTGCAAGTACCCTGCCCCAGGTTCGGTAATTTCCATCGTAGCAGGACAAATCCCCACCGGCGCCGTGGATATAGTAGACGCAAGGTAGTGACTCGGCAGATTCAGGTCGGATAAACTGGATATTGATGGTGTTTCCGTCCGGTTCGGAAGCGAACATCTCCGTCGTGATGGATAGACCATCCGAGGACGCGACATCCTCTCTATCCTGCAGTTCAAGGTAGGCCTTTGCCTGTTTGCGGCTCTCAACAGCCTCATCGGAGTTGGCCTGGGCGATTAATTCCTCACGGCTGGAAGCTTTCGGTTCAGGAATTTTTTCGATATCCCCAAAGGCGGCTTTAATACGCGGGTCAAGACCCCGGTCATTCATCGGCGTGTTGATTCAGGCTCTCCCTTGACATGTCGAGTACAGGAACAAATTAACGTTTCGAATGAGGTCACGAATCTCTCGCCCGTTTCTCAAGAGCCTTCAGCGGGCCCAATACTCGCCTTGCCGCTGTCGCGGAGCAAACTGGCCGGCTTACCTGGATTTTCTTCGTCACGTTTGATAAGAGCTGCTACTTCGCGTCTTGTCTCAAGCTCTGAAAGGATTTCTGCATGACGTTTCTTGTCGATCTTATAGAACATCATGAAGGAAATTGCGAGAAGGTAAAGCATCAGATACAGAGGGCCATTCATGAAGAGCAACCCATTAATTGTTTCCGTCGATAAGTTACCCACCTCAGCATTTTCCGGAAAACCAATATACTCGAGGCCAAATCCGGCAAGGAGTCCGCCGACACCACTGGTCGCCTTGATCGCGAAGCTGCGCACAGAAAAGACGATACCCTCTGCGCGTGAGCCGGTTTGATACTCGTGTACATCTGCGACATCCACCAGTTGTGAATCGATAATGATAGAAGTAACCGGTGTAACCAGTGCACCGAGGAATAAGGGTAGAAACAGCGCGACCAGAAGGAATGACGATTCGTTACCCGGAAACCAGTCGAACATCTTCAGGACATGCGGCAATGCAGAAAAAACGCCACTGATTGCCGCTGTCACCATCAATATCTGCTTTTTGTCTATCCATCGCGACATCAAGGCCAGTAGTGGCAGTGCAGCCAACATACCTGGTAATTTCATGACACCTGCAAGCGTCATTTGTTCGGTCGACAGGCCATAGACATAGATATAAGCATAAGTGGACACAACCCCCAGAATACCGAGAGCCGCGTAGATTGTAAGCAGGCTCAGACAGGTCGAAATATATGAGGAATTGCGCATCAGCATGCCCAGTTCCTTAAAAAATTTTCCGTAGTCAACCTTTTCGCTGATATCAACATTATGAATGTAGGGAATTTGGTCCATTGTCCCGATGGTACACACCAGGATGGATACGACGACAGTCACAGCCCCCAACGAGGCCAATATAAAATACCGGGACTCATTCAGAAGACCGTTTGCGTATTCCGGCGTTGAAGGGAAAATCACAAAAAAGACGATCAGAGACATCATGGTGGACGTCAGTGCCACTGCTACCAGGTTATATCCAAAAACTGACGTGCGCTCTGTATAGTCGTCAGTCAGTTCAGCGCCCAGTGCGTCATGGGGAATATTGTAAAAAGTAATGGCAATCCGCATAAGCACCAGGAAGATAGACAACCAGATGAAGTATCCCATCTCACTGAGGCCTTCGATCGGCTGGTAGAGAAAATAAAAGGCGATCCCGACGGGTAGCGCCGAAGCCAGCATCAGAGGATGACGTCTCTTGCCCCATCGACTTCTAAAACGATCAGAATAGGCACCCACAAGCGGATCTGTAATGCCGTCTATAACACTGGCAATCAGAAACGCCGTGCCGCACAGTGCTGGTGAAACACCAAGCACCTGATTATAGAACAGGACAGTGACAAGACCCGCCGCGACGATAGTGGCTTCCTGAAATGCACCCGATGAGAACAAAAGCTTGGTTCGGACCGGAATCTTGCGCCGGCGATTTATCTTTTCACCAGTATCTTCAATTACATCAATTCCCATTTTGTTATCCATTCATTCTCACTTCCAGTTCAATCCGGATCAGAATACTGGTCCTGGCAGAACGACTCCTGCGTTATAAGATCCCGCAAACGGTAGAGTTCGTTTAAGAACCGCTCGAAAAATTGTTGAGATGACCTCGGCAGACTGAGCAACCTCCTGGCCGTCAGTATAAATTGCGCCAGCAAAGTCACAGCGAGTGTTCTAATCACGGTAATCCTGACGAGATCAGGATCCTTGGTTTCCAATTACGTCTCTTCGAGCAACTGAACCGTTCCACCATCGCCGTCAACCTCGATCATCTGACCGTGTTTGATACGCAGGGTACAGTTCCCTGTTCCTACAACGGCGGGTATTCCGTACTCGCGAGCAACGATAGAACCATGGCCCAGAATACCGCCAATATCAGTGACCAGTCCTTGCGCATGAGCAAAGAGTTGCGTCCACGCGGGCGACGTCATCGGACACACCAGGATGGACCCGGGAATCATATTGCTGAACTCGGACGGATTCATGATCACGCTGGCTTCCGCGCTAATAGTCCCGGGACTGACAGGAATTCCCATAAGCGAATCGCTGGTATCATCATTCTTGAACTGGGTTTCCTTGAAAGCGATGCCCGGGCTTTCACTGGCTTCAGGCGGGCAGGTACCCGGCGGGTGTAAACGCTTGCGTCTCTCCCGCAGTTCCCTCCTCTCTTCAGCCAGGACACCCAGTTCCGGCTTCGCCTTGTTGTCCGCTCGAAGCTTCATGGCTTCTTCCAGTTCAGCCGTATACATATGGTAGACATCATCAGGTTGTTTGAAAGTACCGACCTCGACCATACGTCTTCCCAACTCTGCCGCCATTGGGCGCAGTGCAGGCCATGCCATTCCCAGTACGAAACAGGATTCTTCCCGCATGGGGTAGAATTTATTCGCAAACCAGAGACGATAGCGGAACTGCCAGTACTGGAGTCCTTTAAGGAGTTCCCTGATTTCTTTCATGGCCTTTTCTTTCTTGCGGGCTGCTTCTTCCTCATGCTGTATTGGATCATAATCCTCGCGTCTGACCATGTTCTTGAGAGTCACAAACAATGCAGACGGATCTTCCTGCTGTGTCGGCTCACAGAAATCGAGACTGTAACCCTGATGACCATACTCCTGAAGATAAGTATCAATATCCTTCAGAATCTGTTTGGTATCTGAACGTGCCTGCAGCTCGCCCATCAACCGGTGTGCCGGGGTTGCCAGTACCAGCAGCTTCAGCGCTTCGTCTGCTCTGAGCACCTTGGCGATCTCAAACAGGTCCTCATTGGCCTGCATGATCCGCGACTTGAATCCACTCAGGAACTGACCGCTGGTAAAGCGATGATCAGGAAGATTCTCTCTCAAAAAACTCTGCAGTTGATCGTCAACGGACTTGGCAACGCCAAAGGTATGTCCGCCGTTACCTGACCAGTACCAGCCTTCCGCTTCGGTCAGTTCCCTGATCCCTTCCATCAGTGTTGCATCAGAGGCGCCGGCGATATCCAGTGCAGCCCATTTGGCAGTTGCAGCTTCCAGTTCCGGCATGGCGCGCTCTCGCCAGTCACGGTGTTGATTTTCATTGGTGAAGGTTTTGTGGAACGCTGTGTAAGTCGGCTCGTTACTGTCTGGCACCGTTACTGCGTTTGGCAGGTTATCACTGTTCAGTTCATCAGCCATTTGCTGAAACTCTGCCCGGTCGTCATCGGACAGTTCACTGACAAACAGCTCCAGATCATGCTTCTCCTGCGCCATACCTTCCGGGGTGGCCGCAATTTTCTCACGTGCGGCTCGAATATCAGCTCGCCATTCCTCCTTGGTTCCAGTGATTCCTCCAGGGTTCATAATCTGAAAAGCGAAACCGTGTAACGTGGAATACATCGAAACGTCTTTTGTCCTGTCCCAGCGCAGCGAGTAGCGGATGTAAAGCTCATCGAACAGCTCGCAGGTGGGGTCCGGAATATTTTCAACAATCTGACGCCGAACCAGTGCCGGGATATTTTCCGGCGGGTTCCACTCAACTTCAAGGGGTTGTGGCGGCAGATTGGTAATAGGCCGGGACTGCAACAGTGAGATATTGCCGTCGACGATCGCCCACTCAATATCCTGGGGCAGGCCATCGTAGTTTTTCTCGACTTCCAGGCCCAGTTCAACCAGATCATTCAACAACGCATCGGACAGCGAAGACTGATCACGATCAGCGACTTCTACATCGGTCAGTTTGGTGCCCTGCTCGCCATCTGAAACAATCATCTGTTCCTTGGGGCCGATCATTGTCTCTTTGACGTTCTTTGAATCCCGGTCGACAATGAAGGTGTCAGGTGTTACCTGCCCGCCTACAACAGCCTCGCCCAGTCCAAAGCTGGCATTAACGATCATCTCGGTGCGTTCACCGGTTGCCGGATTGGCCGTAAACAGAATCCCTGCAACATCAGCAGGCACCATAATCTGCACGACAACAGCCATGGCAACTGAGCCCTGCTCAATCTCGTTTTCATGTCGATAGCTGATGGCCTGCGCGGTCCAAAGAGAAGCCCAACAGTTACGTACCGCCTCGAGCAGGGCATCCACGCCCTTAACGTTCAGGTAGGTTTCCTGCTGCCCGGCAAAGGACAGACCTGGCAGGTCTTCCGCATTGGCTGATGAACGCACGGCTACCGCGGGGTCTCCGCCAAGACTGGCGTAGGTTGCACGCAGTTGGCTGGCGACAGCTTCAGATATCTCGCAGCCGGTTATCAGCTTTTGAATGGCTGCCGATGCAGGTTCAAAGGTGACCCAGCCTTTATCCAGCGCCGGTTTGGCGAGGGCAACAATCTGCTCCTGCAGATCGTTTTCTGCGACAAAGGCGCGATAGGCATCGGCAGTAAGATGAAAGCCGGAAGGTACATCAAATCCGGCGTTGGACATCTTTGCCAGTGATCGGCCTTTTCCGCCAATCAGCTCCAATGCATCGTCCCTGGTATCCATGGGTAAAATAAAACTATCAGTCATCTGTTATGCTCCTTTGAGGAATTTTTTAATGTCGTTCGGTTGAGGTCGCTGCAATTAATAACAAGGTAAATTTACGGATGATCTTCCAGTCGGTGAGTAGCATCAGTAACCTAACGGTAGTATCGTCTCTACAAGATAGCGGCCGTTCTTAAGCGTGGCTGCATCCGGATCTTCTCTCGCTGCATCCGACTCTTCTTCGAACACGATCCATCCCTCGTAGTTTGCTTCATCAAGCATCATCATCAGGCGGGGAAAATCGATACTGCCCTCACCGTTCGGCGCCCACTTCTTGTCCTCGGTAATGTCCTTCATGTGTACGTGGCCAATAATGGACATATAGGTAGCGAATATCTCATAGACATCCATGCCACCATTCACGATGTGTCCAGTGTCAGGACAATACTTCACCGCTTCTGGGTCCATCTCATCCAGCATGACCCGATAGTCGCTGTCCGTGATAAAAATCGACGTAGGATAGGAACTGGGATGCAGCGCACAGGCAATACCGCACTCGGTGGCCATCCGTCCTATTTCATTGTAACAAGCCATGGCATTGCGCTGACGGATAAGCAGGTTTTCCCGGCCTCTGGAGTAATGGGACAGGCTGAGCCTGGGCTCAGGAAAATGGGAGATATAGTCAAATACTTGCTCTGCCGCTGTTCGTTCTTCTTCACTCAATCGAGGACTTTCACCAAAGCTGCCGCCTAACGAGGTAGCAACCAATGCGAGATCGTATTCCTTTAGCACCTCACCCATCAATGCAGGGTCTGTACCGTATCGAGCAGCCATGCGCAGAGAGGTTTCGATACCGGCAAGTCCTGCCTGACTGATAACCTTACATAGATGGGGAATGTCACCGATGTACTTGTCTCCGGACATTACCCAGCTGTAGCTTTCGCATCCGTACTTGAAGTTGCTCATGAATGTGTGTACCTGTTCGTTTTCACGGTGTGTACCGGATGAGCGAACTGTAAGTGCGATCCCGGGTAAGAATAAGAAACATTAACGCCCAAAATTGAGAAATCTGCAAGTAAAAAAAGGGGTCAGGTCCATTTTTTTGCTTGTTATCGGGGTGTTATCAGGCCCGCGACACAGCCAGGGGGAATTAATCTCCCTTGAGGGAAGCCGCGATCTCGTTGCACTGGTTCTGCATCTGTGGCAGCCTGCTGCCTTCGAAAGAGATTAGTGGAGCACTAAAAATGAAGTTCGGTACGTTTATAAGCTGTTTTCGCACGGATTGGGAAAGGCTGGGCGCCTGGATAGAAACGCTCGAAAGAGGACGCTGGCACAGCGCCTGGTGGCCAGATCACTTTCTGACGCCTGGTTCGGCTTCGAAACACGGCTTGCCCGCCTATGAGGGATTTGCTTCGCTGTCTGTTGCGTTGGGTATGACCAGGAAACTGCATATGGGACACCTGGTATTGGGAACGCCCTATCGGAATCCCGCATTGACCTGCAAGATGGCGGGTACGTTGGACCAGGCCAGTAAAGGCAGGTTTACGTTGGGGATCGGTGCAGGCTGGTTTGAACGGGAGCACGAAGCCTATGGCTGGTGTTTCCCGTCCATGAAAGAGCGTCAGGATCGACTGCAGGAAGCAGCAGAACTGACCCGGTTGCTGTTTACGGCGACTGAACCGGTGACTTACAACGGCAAGCATTACCAGCTCGATGAAGCGCCCCTTGATCCAGCAGGTTACCAGGGTCGCAGGATCGAGATTCTGATCGGCGGCACCGGTGAAAAGAGAACACTCAAGACCCTCGCCATGTTTGGTGATGCGATGAATCTCGACGGATTTGCCGGCGCGGGTATGGAATTCGACTACTACAAACACAAAGTGAGCATCCTGGAACAACACTGTGCCAACGTGGGTCGTGATCCAAAGGAAATTCGACACACCCTGAACATGCCTGTTGTGCTGACCGAGGATAAGTCAGTAATCGATCACTGGCTAAGGCGATATGGTCCTGGCACGGTGGCAGGTTCTCGCGCCTATGTTCTGGACCGACTCCATGAATTCGAAGAAGCCGGTGTCGACGAGATCATCATTGACGACTTGGAAACCTTTGCCTTCCTGCAGACAAAAGACGTTCCGGTTGCAGAAGTGGTTGCCTCCTGCCAGCGCATGGAAGAGGAAGTTATCGCGGCGTTCGACTAGGAGGCTGTAGCGACCCCACCTTACCTGCAGATTTCTCAAAATAGGGTGTTAATGGTTCCTATACTCTGAATACCTATTTCATCCAGGAGAGAGTATAGTTTTCTCTACGACAGATTAGAGTCATGCAAGTGGCGTATTCACAGGGACATCAACTGGCGCTGGAGTGGTTTGAACAGTTTCAGCCCTTAATCCGGCAGGCACTCGCGAGCCGAACGCTCCTGGTCGCCGACATTGATGATCTTGTACAAGAGGTGTACCTGCGTATGCTGCGTATTCCGGACCCGGAACTGGTGCAAGACCCCCAGGCATACCTGTATCGTGTCGCACAGAATGTTGCGGAAGAATGGCGTCAGAGATCTGTGCGACATGATCATTCAGAATATGAACTGGCCGAATTTGACTCGGGCGTGGATCTCGAAAATGAAAAGAACGATGAGGAATGTAAGGATCGTATCGATCAGGCCCTGTCCAGGCTGACTTTGGCAAGTCGAACGGCAGTCATCTTGCACATGCGTGACGGGATGACCTATGGAGAAATCGCGACACACATGGGTGTCACGCGAAGAGCCGTCAAACGCTACATGGCCAACGGATATAAATCCTTACGGAAAGACCTGAATGTATTCGCGACTGTTAAGGCAGATGGCGCATTAAGATTAGTGGGGTCGGAGTAAAGACAAATGGGGTCGGAGTAAAGTGCCGGAGTAAAACGCAACATTGCCGCAAAGGCGAGACGTTTACTCCGGCACTTTACTCCGACCCCATTTGTCTTTACTCCGACCCCATTTGTCTACTCGTGACGGAGAACCTGGCCGGCTCGCATATCGGTTAGTTCGTCGTCGCGCAAGATGATCTCGCCATTACAAACAGTCGCCTTGTAACCGACAGCACGCTGGATAAAGCGGCTGGCGCCACAGGGGAAGTCGTGCACGTATTCCGGCATGCACTCGTGGACTTGATCGGTATCGACCACGTTGATGTCGGCTCGCATGCCAGGTGCAAGCACGCCGCGGTCAGTCAGCCCCAGAACCCTTGCAGGCGCTGAAGTCAGCCGGCGAACTGCCTCAGGCAGCGAGAAGACCCCTCTGTCGCGATACCAATGCGACAGCATAAAGGTGGCCCAGCCAGCGTCCGATATCTGGCTCACATGTGCACCTGCGTCGCCAAGACCGGGCAGCACCCAGTCCTGCCTGATCACCTTTTCGAGCGCTTCGAGGTTAACGCTGAAGCTGCGGACGTGGAACAACGCCTTGCCGCCCGACTCGCGTGCCATGCGAATAAAGGTTTCCGCCGGGTGTTCGTTGGCGGCGCTCGCGAGCGACTCCAGATTGTCGTAACGATCACGCGTGTAATTCGGTTGCTCGCCGTCACCGAGCCAATAGATACGTCGACTGACCTGGTTGGCCTGGTCGTTGTTTTTGATCTCGTTCACCAGCGCCTCGCGTATGGCCGGGTTTTCGATCGCCGCCATGCGCTCCTCGAATGTGAGTGTGCGGAGCTTGTGCCATTCGGGGGTATCCAGATTGAGGCCTCGGTCCCGGCCAAAGAAGTTACCGGTCGAGAAGCCCCAGACGTTGCCGCCACTGCGTGGCACCGTGACGCCGTTGATATCCAGGCCTTCTTGTCGCATCCGACCCACCTTTGAGGCTATCTTGTCACCATACTCAGAGTTTCGACCCGCGGTGGTACTGAATAGAATGCGGTTGTTGAGTCGGGCTTCCTCTCCGAGCAGGTCCAACTCGCTGTCGATCGATTCGGTGTTGATCACCGTCTGCATGAGGCCACCTTGTTGACCCACGGTCTTTGCTATCTCGATCAGTTCACGGTCCTCGGCATGGGTGCCGGGAACGTGGCGCCCATCGGGCAGAAAGTGAAGCAGGAATCTCGTTGTAGAAAAACCGACCGCACCGTCCTTAACGGACTGACTTACGACGGCCGTCATCTGTTGTATGTCATCCTCCGTGGCGGTTTCTTCGATGCTGCGTTCGCCCATGACATAGAAGCGCACCGCGCAGTGACCGACCATACCGACAATATTGATGGCTGGATTCAACCCGGCAATCGAATCGAGATATTCGCCGTAGGACTCCCAGTTCCAGGGCAGGCCGGTGAGGATCGCATCTTTTGGAATGTCTTCCACGGTTTCCATCATACCGGCCAGAAACTCACTATTTCCGGGTTTGCAAGGTGCGAACGTGACGCCGCAGTTGCCAATCAGCGTAGTGGTGACGCCGTGCCAGCTGACCGGGGTAAGTGCAGGATCCCAACCAATCTGTGCATCGAAGTGGGTGTGCAGGTCGATGAAGCCGGGCATTACCGCAAGGCCATCCGCTTGTAATTCCTGTCTGCCCTTGCCGTCGACCTTGCCGATCGCGGAGATTGTGTCACCGTCGATTGCGATGTCGCCGTTAATTGGCAAAGCGCCGGCGCCATCGACAATCATTCCGTCGCGTATCACCAGGTCATGTGCCACGCCAGGGTCCTCCCTTGCATCAGGTTCGCTTGCATCTGGTACACTACAGTATATGTAATTTTCGGGTTCGATGCGTGGGTAGTAGAGCTGCCCCGCCGGTATAGACTACATTTGATCTCCCTATCCTTCAGATCTTGCAGTCTTTGCAGCTTTTTTGGGGGGCCAGATTCGATGTTCAGCCTATCGACTCTAACTGAAAGGTTGAATTTCACCGGATGATATCGTTAACTCCAGGAATGGTGAAATCACAAAAGTCACATTGCCTCGCAGCGGCGTGGTTCGAGCAGTTTTAACCCGCTATCTGGCTAATGGCTACGCGGCGCTGCAGCAGGAGCCTGTCGTGTTTGGACCCACTGGTGAAAAAGATCAACCAGCAGTTGTTATTGCGATGGAGAGATAGTTGTCGTGAATGACGAAGTGACGATCGATATTACTGCAGCAGCCGGCGACTGGCTGGACCGGTTGTCGGTAGACGATGCGTCTATTGAAGAGCGAAAGTTGTTTGCCGAATGGTTGCAGCGATCGCCTGTGCATATCACTGCGTTTCTGGAGGTAAGCGCGTTGCACGCAACGCTATCAGGTTCGCTGGTCAGTTATCCGGACTGGGCTCAGGTACTCCTGGAAATTGCAGAGGATAGAGTAGTTCATCTTCCAAAACTGTCGGAGGACCCGGCGCCAGAGTCGGCTGATGGATCGTCCATGTCGAAAACCCCTGGTCGTTACCTGGGTTTGGCCGCCATGGTGCTGGTTGTCATCACCGCCGGTTATTGGCTGATCACAGAAAAATCTGCGATCACTACCGATATTGGCGAGCAACGGGTCGTATTGTTGGATGATGGCTCTACACTTGAGCTTAATACTGACACGGCGGTGCGGGTCAGCATGCGGCAGGGCAGTCGGGAAATTGAGTTGTTACGTGGGGAACTGCTGGTTGATGTAGCGAATGATCCTGATCGGCCGTTTCGGGTTCGAACTGACAACGCCATTGTCGAGGCTATTGGTACCCGGTTTAATGTCTACCGTCGAGATGACGCTACAGAAGTAACCGTCATTGAAGGGCGGGTCCAGGTGGACTGGCAAACTTCATTGGTGGAAGACAATGCTTCGTCCAGGTATCTCGAACTGGGTGCGGGCGGTAAAACAGTGGTTTCTGAGCACCAGGCTACGCCCACAGTGTCGCCTGCCAATGTTGAACGGGCTACAGCCTGGACGGAGCGCCGGCTCGATTTCGACGGCGAAACGGTGGCCGCCGTCGTTGCTGAGTTTAATCGCTATAACCGTTCCCCTATCGTGATTGACGACCCGGGTTTAGCCGAGCGAAGAATCACCGGTGTGTTTGATGTCAACGATCCGGGTGCATTCGTGGCCCTGTTGGGTGGGCTCAACGCAATCGAAATTGAAGTCACCCGTGAAGGACATCAAGCTATAACGTCTAAAAAAGCGACTCAAGACGAAAACTAAACCTTTTATTTTTTCGAGGGAGGGGGTCACATTTCTTGCTTTTCCCATCTTACCTAGACTGAACTTCCCCGGGATATAGTGCGAGATTTCGCGCCAAGTTGTTGAATTGGCTTAAATAATACAGCGTCATTAAGCAGAATTAGTACCCATGTAATATAGGCATTATTATCAT
>JAPOOX010000052.1 GCA_026713185.1 Gammaproteobacteria bacterium | reverse complement strand
GGGGCACCGAATGTGACGCCATCGTTTATGCTGTTTGTTGTCAAACAAAGGGAGATTCTCCATGACACCCGAAGAAAAATTCATATTTGACCTGCAAGGATACATCGTTGTCAAAAATGTACTCTCTCAAGCCGAAGTAGATGAACTCAATGCAATTGCCGATCAAAAAATGGCCGACCAGGAGGAAATGAGTAACGGACTCAAGATTCCCCGCAGAGTCTCGCTCTGGGGCAAACCCTTCCAAAATCTGTTTGACCACCCCAACATGATTCCTTACCTCAGCGAACTCCTCGGCCCCCAATTTCGCGCCGACCACGACTACGGCATCTTTATGCGTCAAGGTGGGCGCAAAGGTGGCCTCCATGGTGGGGACCATCGCGCAGGCACGCACTATTACAAATGTCGCGACGGCGTCATGCGCAATGGCTTGACCGTAGTCGTTTACTTCCTTGCACCCGCCCCCCCAGGTTCTGGTGGATTCTGCTGCGTACCCGGTTCACACAAATCCAATTTTGCCCTCAACGTCCCCGAAGATGTTCGCTCCTTTAAGTGCATTCCTCACTACCTCGCCAATCCAAGTGCAGAAACAGGCGACGCCCTCATCTTCACAGAAGCGACGATGCACGGCACCTTGCCCTGGACTGCTGAAAACGAACGCAGAACCCTACTCTACAAATTCACCCCGGGCCACGTTTCCTACGCGTCAATATACTACAATCACGACGACTACGAAGACCTGACCGAGCAACAAAAACGCGTTCTCACGCCCCCATCCCTCCGCCGTCCTAACGTAGTGGAAACGGCGTAAGGATGGGTTTTCCCAGATCGATTTCTTCAGCAATCATCGAGCTGACCGGGGGCGCGGCTCCTAAAGCACTGTTCTCTCCGGATAGACTGGCACCACTTGCCGCGGCAGGTTGGACAAATTGGCGTTGTTTCATGTTATGCAAACTCCTTTACCTTGTTTAAACTAATTTTTCGTCATGAATTGGAACGGAAAACCGGTTTGGATCGAGAAATGCACGCGTGGCTTTCAAAATCATGCTTTCCCGCAGTTTCTCTGATTTTAACCCCTATAAATTGCCGATTGACGGAGATGCCACTCACGTAGGATTTTCAGCAGCTCTGTTTTGGTGGGGTCGTATTCCGGCTGTGTCCAGAGATTGTGAATTTCGGACGGATCCGCATTCAGGTTGTAAAGCTCTCCGAAATCAGAATGGTCGAGATAATGCACCAACTTCCAGTCTTGGGTGCGAACCATGTTGAGATACGCATTGCTTCCCCGACCGGCCAGCTCCGCGAATACGGCATCACGTCCGTCAGATTCGCCCAGAGCAACGGGCAGAGCCGATTGGGCGCCTGAATGGTCGGGTTGATCAACCCCTGCAAGCTCAAATAGCAAGGGAACCAGATCCATGTGCTGAATGAGAGCGTTTGTACGCTTTCCCTCGGGCAGCTTGCCGGGTGCCCACACGATTGCCGGGACTCGGGTGACGGCATCGTACATCGTCCACTTCTGGGTATGACCGTGATCGCCTAAGCAATCACCATGATCGGACATGAATACGACAATGGCGTCTTCGAGATATCCATTATTCTCAAGAGAGGAAAGGATTTGGCCAACCTGCTCGTCGATGAGGGTGACGTTGGCAGCATAATGCTTCCAGAGTCTGAGCAGCTGTGCTTCCGACGGTCTTTCATGCCACTTCACGGCGTCGGGATGTCCCTTCATCATATTGCTGCGATACGCTTCATGATAAGGCGGTTGAGCGGCAAGCTCTTCGTCGGTGACGAGAGAAACCGGGATGTCAGTGTTTTCGTAAAGGTCCAGGAAACGTCTGGGAGGGTCGTAAGGTGGGTGCGGGCCAGGAAATCCGATCTGCAGGAAGAGAGGCGTGTCCGCTTCGCGTGTTTCAACAGCCCATTGTGCCATTGTGCCTACAAATGTATCCGGATGGAATTTTTCTTCCAACGGCCATTCGAATGCACCTAACCCAGTTGACCAATTCGGATCCTCTATACGGTAAGTTTCTCGGGATGGCTTCCGGACGCCGCAGTTGAGCATGAATTTATCCCATTCGTCCAGGAAGCCTCCGTGAGGATGGCCGTAGGGTAGCGCTCGATCCTTGTTCTCGACGATGTATCGCTGGTCGAAGCCAAAAGCCCCGTCGATTGGGTTCGTGTGCATTTTGCCGACGTTGATGGTGTGGTACCCGACCTTCTGAAAATCCTCTACCCAGCACTGCTGCCAGGGTGAGCTATTTGTGTAGCTGCGGACAGTGTGTGGGTATTCCATACTGAAGAGACTGGCTCGTGAGGGCACGCAAACAGCACCAGTACAGTGACACTGGTCAAAACTGACACCCTCACTGACAAGCCG
>JAPOOX010000131.1 GCA_026713185.1 Gammaproteobacteria bacterium | reverse complement strand
GAGGACTGCGACCGTAGCGAGGGCGAGACAGATTGAGTCATATTTTTTGGTTATTTGAGGCAAATATTGGACATATTGAACGAAAATAAGCGGAAAATAGGGCCAATCAGGCTTGTCCGCAGTAGGTCAGTCTGTTCTCGGACAGCCTCCTAGTCACCCGTCTTTCCACGCAGCTGATTGATGACGTCATTGGTAACGATGCCGGTGGATTTTGCGAATGGTCGAAATCCATATCTTGTCGGCGTTTCCCGTATTCCGCTGTTATTGCCACAAAGGGCATCGCGCAACAGGGTCGACGCCACCTCGCCTACAGGTCGCGCCTGTCTCCGGGCCATTTCCTTTAAAGCGTTCAAGACGTCATTATCGATATTCAGGGTCGTTCGCATCGGGAAATCTACTGAGTCGTGAGAAATGCATGATAGCGCATCAAACATCATCGATTCACGACATATCCGTTTTAAAATGTCTATATCCCGATTCAAAAGTCCATGACGGAACTCTTCCTGTTCTCTTTGGACTATCCCCACATGTCCAAATATTGTCCATCTGTTCACAGATGAATACACTTCCAGGAGCGAATTGAATGCACAGTCCTCGCCGGGTTATTCTGTGTGCAGGTAAGCAGACACCGGGGACAGTGATGAGCGACCCATACAAGCTTGCGATCGTTGGTTGTGGCAGGCACGCCAGGTATACCCTGGCGCCACTCTGGCGTGATATCCCAATGATTGAACCGGTTGCTGCCAGTGATGTCCACCAGGAGTCACTGTCTGACTTTGCCGAAGACATCGACATTGCAAATACTTATGTCGATGTGGACAAGATGCTGGCGGAACAGCAGCCCGACATCCTGATCGTTGCGTCATGGCCCGCCTCTCATCTGGAAAACGTCCTCGCCGGTGTACGCGCTGGGGTTCGGGCAATCTTTTGTGAAAAGCCGATGGCGCTCAATGCCGCCCAGGCCAAAGAGATGGTCCAGGCAGCGAAGTCTGCCAATGTGCTCTTGATGGAAGGTTTCATGTCTCGTTATCACCCGCAGTTACTCGCGGTAAAACAACGTATCATTGACGGCGCTATTGGCGAAGTCCGTTACATGCGGGCAAGCTTTTCCACTGGAACGGCAGACCGTGCCAACTGGCGTCTGCGAGGAGAGCTCGGGGGCGGAGCGGCCATGGATCTGGGTTGCTACTGTCTCAGCGGAATACGCTACCAGCTGGGAGCAGAACCGTTGTCGGTGTCTGCCACCGGAACCTTCGATGATGATGCCGGGGTCTGGGAAACCCTCATGGGTACACTGCATTTCGCGGGTGAGGTCAAGGCGCAGTTCGACTGCAGTTTCGGTTTACCCCGTCGCGGTTCTTATGAGGTGGTGGGCACGGAGGGGACCATTGTCGTTCCCGTAGCCGAGTGGTCGCTGCCGAAGGACCCGGCGTTCAGTTTTACACTGTCACACGGCGACCGCGCTGACCTGCCGCCGGAGACAGTCAACATTACGGGCGTGAATCCCTATCGCGAGCAGCTACTGGATCTGTGTAATGCCTTGTCCACAGGCAACGCCCCACGTCTAACTCCTGACGATGCTCTGGCAAACATGCGCGTCATCGATGCCGTTCATGAATCGGCTCGTATAGGTCAGCGTATAAATATTTAGAGCAGTCTCTTAGTCCATTACCAGTCCACCGGAGACACTCAGTGACACACCGGTGACGTTCTCCGCGGTGGCAAGATAACGCACCGCCTCCCCTATGTCCTGTTCCGATTGTGGTCGCCCAAGGGGGATATTCTGTTGCATGCGTTCCTCAAATGCAGCCTTGCCCTGGTCAGCCATCAGATGGTCGAGCCACATGGCGGTGCCGATGATGCCAGGACAAACCGCGTTGACCCTGATCCCGGCCGGCGCCAGTTCAAGTGCCAGAGACTGGGTCAATCCGATGACGGCGAATTTGGAAGCAGTATAGGCGGACAGATCCGGAGTGCCTCTCTTGCCGGCGATGGAAGCTGTATTGACAATGGCGGCACTGTCAGAGGAACGAAGTGCAGCAAGCGCGCTACGAGTCATGTTGAAGATACCTTTCACGTTAACATCGAAGACACGATCCCAGTCTTCTTCTGCCATGTCTTCTATCGGACCGCTGGCAAGCACACCCGCGTTGTTGCACAGAATGTCGATTCCGCTAAAGGCATCGATGGTTGCGACAACAGCCTTGTCGCAGGAAGCAGCATCTGTTACGTCCAGACCCACACTCCGGATATCTCCAAAATCTTTGAGTTCAGCAACGGTTTCGGCCATAACATCTTCTGTCGCGAGGTCATAATTCCAGTTCCTGGCGCTTGACAGGTCGGCAATCATTACGTGGTGACCCTCCTGCAGAAATGCAGTTGCGATGCCTTTACCAATTCCTCGTGCGCCTCCGGTAATCAGTACCGATGCCATACTATGCTCCACTGTTTAATTCAGAGTGGATTGTAACATCAAAGTCAGTTTTCGAATCAGGTTACCCATCTGAGGTTATCCCCACAGCGCGTAGATGCCGGGTACCGACTCGTGTAACAATTGCTGCTCCTCAGGAGGACTCCAATGTCTCGACGCGAAATTGGCACCATCGTTATTTATTCCAGTGGATTTCTGAAGGATCACCACGTCAAGGCGATCCGGGATGCGGTCCCCGATACTGAAGTTGTAGAGATTGCCAACCTTGAAGAATGGCGAGCACGCCGGGAGGAGTTGGCGCCAAAACTGGAAGTGGCGCTTGGGCTGCCACATACCGAGATCATTGACCTCGCTTCTCTCCCCCGGTTTCGATGGCTCCAACAGACATTTGCCGGCGTCGACTGGCTGGGAAGCTATCCCGAATTGGCAACCAGTCACTTTGTACTGACCAACGCTTCGGGGGTGGCAGCGATTCCAATTGCCGAACACGTCTTGACCCTGATGTTTTCTCTCGCTCGTTGTGTGTATCGCTTTGCGGACGCACAGCGGGATCACACCTGGTACAAAAGCGTTCGTTTGAACGAGCTTGACGGCAGCACCGTGGGAATTGTTGGCCTGGGAGCGATCGGTGAAAAGCTGGCTGAGAAAGCGTGCGGACTGAACATGCGGGTCATTGGCCTGCGCCGCGACCCTGCAAAGAGTTCAAGGCATGTCGAAAGCATGTTGGGTCCCGGCGGGTTGCCTGAATTGCTTGAGTTGTCGGACTGGGTTGTCATGACGACAGCGCTTACGTCCGAGACACGTGGCTTGATCGGGGAACCTGAACTCCGTGGCATGAAAGATTCAGCATATCTGATCAATATTGCCAGGGGCGAACTCGTACAGGAAAGATTTCTGATCCGTGCCCTCCAGGAAGGCTGGATTGCGGGGGCAGGCCTTGACGTTTTCGAACGCGAGCCGCTTCCTGCCGATTCCCCGCTCTGGGACATGCAAAATGTCGTGATCACATCACACCACTCTGGTTCCACGCCCTATTACGCTGATCGCGCCACTTCGATCATCGTCGAAAATGTACGGCGTTACAGGGATGGAAAGCCGTTAAAAAACGTCATTGACAAGGTGCTGGGATATTGAGCGGGCAGCAGGACAGATTGTCGGGCGACAGGAGTTAAGTAAGGTATCTATCCTGCACGTGGCTGGATACGGTATGATTGATGTCTTTTAGTTCAGAATAATCCGGGAGAGACTTCATGTCGACAAAAACACGCGCAGCGGTAAAAGTAGAACATGGGCAGCCATTAGTGGTTGAGGAGCTTGTTCTACAGGACCCGCAGGAATCAGAGGTACTGGTGGAATTGTTCGCATCGGGCATATGCCACTCCCAGCTGCATCAGATTCACAGTCCCCATTCGCGGATGCCGGGTTTGCTTGGACATGAGGCCACCGGCGTTGTCCTGAAAGTTGGCAGCGAAGTGACTCACCTCAAGGAAGGTGATCATTGTATGGTCACATGGGTGCCCCGCGATGTCAAAGTCGATAGCCCTTCGCCGACTCCGACCCGCTTTGAGTTCCGTGGCAAACAATACATAGGCGGCGCCGTTTACACCTGGGCGGAGCATGTTCTGGTCCACGAACAAATGGTGTTGCCTCTGTCCAAAGACGTTGAGACTGCGGCGACCGCTATTGTCGGTTGTGCAACGGTCACCGGTGTTGGCGCTGTGATGGGTACTGCCAATGTGCAGAAAGACCAGTCAGTGGCTGTCATTGGTGTGGGTGGTGTTGGAATCAATGTGATCGCGGGTGCAAAGATTGCCGGTGCAAACCCAATCATTGCGGTCGACCTGCTCGACGAGAAACTTGACTTTGCCAGGGAGTTTGGCGCCACGCACACTGTCAATGCAAAGGACACCGACGCGGTTGAGGCGATTCGTGAGATCACCGGTGGTGGCGCTGATTTTGCTTTTGACGCCATAGGTGGACCAGTAACCACACCGCAGATTCTTGCCGCGGTCCGGTATGGTCGCCTCGGCGCCACCAAGGGTGGAGTCGCTGTTGTAGTCGGAATCCCCCAGGGACCTGTTACACTTCCTCCCGGGTCGTATCCCATGGGCGAGAAGTCACTGATAGGATCACTTGGTGGTTCCAGCCACCCGGACACGGACTATCCCCAATACATCGATTGGTATCTGAATGGCGAGCTGCCCCTTGATAAAATGATTACCACGATTTACCCGGGTCTGGACGATATCAATGAGGGTGTGCGTGCACTTGAGAATGGTGAAATTCGGGGACGTTCAATCATGGTCTTCCGACAATAAACCGCCTCATCCGTATCTAACCTGCGCCTTGCCAAATGCGTCGTCGAGTTGACGACGCATCGCTTCTATATCCGCACAAACAGCGTACCGGAGGTATCCGGGAAAATGTACGCCCACCACCCCGGTTTCCTCGATCATCATCATATTGAAATGTTCCGCGCTATCAACCCGTCTTCCAAACGCACGCGATGGCGTCAACCATAGCGTAAAGAATCCAGCCTGAGGCTTGAGTGCGAGTTGCATCCCTCGAGCCGTCAAAATACTGATCAACAAGTCGAGACGAGAACGGTATAACTCCCGATACCCTGCAATGCCAGTTTGATCCTGCTCAAAAGCAACCACGACACCTGCCGCCATCGGTGCAACAAAACCGGCATCCGTTTTCCCCTTTACCTCCTTGATATCGCTAATAAAATCAGGTGACCCTACCATTGCTCCAACGTGCCATCCCGTCCCGTTGCCGATCAACTTCGCGGCAGTAAATCCTTCAGCCCATGACAGGTCGGGAAAATCCGGGGCAACCTCTGTCAACGTCGAACTGTCCGGAGTATGGCTGAGCACACAATAGGCCGCGTCGTTGAACAATCGGATATTCTCGTCACTGCAGAACTGGCACAGCTCTCGCAACCATGACCCGGTCGCCACCTGTCCCGATGGATTGTGCGGATAATTCATCATTATGAGGTCGGTACCGGGTTGTATCTCTGCCGGAGAAAAGCGGAATTGATTGCCGGGGTTCAGCGGCAATGCCTGGTGTGTAACCCGCGGGTGATAGTCACACCAATCTGCCGGAATTGGATAACCCGGACGGGTTGTTGTCGCGACCATGACGTCTTGCTGCGCGCAACCGCAGGCCAGTGGGACAAGACCCAGCAATGATTTAATTCCCGGTATGGGAACGTAGTCGATCTCCAGAGAGTCAAGCTGCCGTGTTGTGTGAGCCTTGACAAATCGTGGTGCGAAATCGGGAACCCCCGGGCTCGCATTGTACTGGTAGGCATGCATGGCCTGCGAATCACTCATAACAGCTTGTGCGGCGGCTTTTCGAGCGCTCAACAATGCGGGTCCTTTAGGCTCTCCAATGGATAAATCCAGTAACGCAATACCCGCAGCTTCTGCTTCCGCCCGCTTTTCCCGGACAGTCTGCAGGACATTCCCACTGCCTGGAGGCAATCGTGATGCTCTCATCTCATCTCCTGTTCCGTGGACAGTTTACTCATTTCCATCAGTGCAGCGTAGTGTGTTCTATTCGCCGTGTATACGTGTACTGCGTTATGATCGACATCCCACACATAATTCAAATTGCTACTGAAGGAGTGGTAATGGCTGACAGATTACAGATCGAAGTGGATGGTCCAGTCAAGACAGTCACCCTGACACGCCCGGAGAAACGCAACGCATTGGATGCCGCGATGCTTGATGCGTTGTACGAGACGTTCACCGAAGTCCCGGCAGCAACGGATCGAGAGGGCGTGTCTGCGCGTCTCGGGAAGCGAGCACCCAAATTCACTGGATCTTGAAGCGGAGAGTGATATGCCGGTACGAATGGACAAACCCTGGGCGCCTTTGAACGAGGACTCCCTTAAGATAATAGCATCGCATCTTGGGGTCTATCAGCTCGCCAACGATGCCGGTGACATCGTCTATATCGGCGTTGCCGATGCACGCACATTATTCGGCCTTAAGGGGGAACTGCAAAAAGCCATCGCCGATCCTCCGGCAGGCGCCAGTCAGTTTCGGGTCGAGGTCAACATGGCCTATCGCACGCGGCATGCGGAACTCCTGGAAGCCTACCAACACGACCATGGGGACTTACCGGTCGCAAACACGGATATCGATTCCCGGATGCTTGGTCGTTTGCGCCCGGCTGGATGAGTGAAGAGGAGGATACGTAGATGGATATGGCTCTCAGTGACGAACAACGCATTATCATCGATATGGTCCGTCGCTTCGTACGGGAAGAGATAGTACCGCTCGAGGACAATCTCGATCCAGATGCGGACGAGGTCTCGCCGGAAAAACTCGCCGAACTGGTCGGGAAAACCAGGGAAATGGGACTTCACGGCCTGGACACGCCACCCGAGTATGGCGGACCGGACATCGATCTGGTCACGCGCTGCCTGATCGCCATTGAGTGCAGTCAGCACCGGGCCGGGCTCTATGCACCCTGTTATAACGCCTTCGGCGGGGCGCGCCAGGCACAATTGTTTGAGGCGACCGAAATCCAGAAGGATAAGTATCTCTACCCGATGCTCCGGGGAGAAAAGAAAGCCTTCTTCGGCCTGTCCGAACCGTCCGGCGGCAGCGATCCCGGGCGGGCGATCCAGACTCGCGCTGTGCGCGCTGGTGACCATTGGGTTCTCAATGGCACCAAGTTGTGGATCAGCGGAGCGGATCGCGCCGATTACGGGCTGGTCTTCGCGCGTACAGGAGGACCTGGACGCGGCGGTGTTACTGCCTTCATTGTCGAAACTGAATGGGAAGGCTTTAACGTCCGCCGGGTCGTACACACGTTGCGCTCGGCGAAATATGCAACCGAAATCCAGCTCGAAGATTTACGGGTACCGCATGAGAACATTCTTGGTAAGGAGGGCGGCGGATTTGCGATTGCCAACGACCGCCTCTCTCGCCAACGCGTGCCCTATTCAGCGGAATGCCTTGGCGTTGCCATCAAAGCTCATGAAATGGCGACGGAATATTCCAAAATTCGAGAGACCTTCGGCGCACCTCTTTCGCACCGGCAGGGTATTCAATGGATGCTGGTGGAGAATGAGATAGACATCCGTGCGGCCAGGCTGCTGGTGTTCGACGCTGCCGCGAAAGCAGACCGGGGTGAGCCTTTCCGCACCGAATCGGCCATCGCGAAACTGGTCGCTACCGAGAACAGCTTCCGGGTCGTGGATCGCTCGATGCAGATTCACGGTGCGCTTGGTGTCGCCAAGGACATGCCGCTCGAACGCTGGTTTCGCGAGATGCGCATCCGTCGTATTGGCGAGGGACCGAGTGAGGTCCAAAAGCATGTGATCGCCCGTGACATCCTGAACGAATCGCTGCGGTAGGTATGAAGCTCGCAGGTCAGACATACTGGACGTAAAGGCAGAGTTCCGAGCAAGGGCAAGGTTGTTGGTTAGCGCACCACCCCTAAACTGGTTAGGATATCGTTATGAACATCATCAAGTCAGAAATCAATTCACGATCCAATGAGTTCATGGAAAATAGTGAACACATGCAGGGCATCGTCCAGGACCTGCTGGCGCTGATTGAACGTATCAAACAGGGTGGAGGTGAGCGTTATCAGCAGAGACATAAGGCACGGGGCAAGCTTCTGGTCAGAGAACGGATTGATGCCCTGATCGATCCGGGGTCGCCATTCCTTGAATTTTCCCAGCTTGCCGCACATGAGATGTACGGCAAGGACAACGTTCCGGCCGCGGGTATCATTACCGGTATCGGTCGTATCGAAGGCCAGGAATGTATCATTGTAGCCAATGATGCAACCGTCAAGGGAGGTACCTATTATCCTGTCAGCGTAAAAAAACATCTGCGCGCTCAGGAAATCGCCCAGGAAAATCACATACCCTGCCTCTATCTGGTTGATTCCGGCGGCGCCAATCTGCCAAATCAGGACGAGGTCTTTCCCGATAAACATCATTTCGGTCGAATCTTTTTTAACCAGGCCAACATGTCTGCCGGGAATATTCCGCAGATCGCCGTTGTCATGGGTTCCTGTACTGCAGGGGGCGCCTATGTTCCAGCCATGGCCGATGAATCCATTATCGTCAGGAATCAGGGAACGATCTTCCTGGGTGGCCCGCCTCTTGTAAAAATGGCAACCGGTGAAGAAGTTTCCCCGGAAGAACTGGGCGGTGCAGAGGTTCACTCTCGAGAATCCGGTGTCACTGATCATTTCGCCAGAAACGATCATCATGCACTACAGCTGGCAAGAACCGCCGTCAGTCGCCTCAATCGGGTTAAACCCGTCACGCTGGATGTAAAAGAGGTCGTTGAACCGCTGTATCCGGACAGTGACCTGCTCGGTATCGTGCCAAAGAATGTCCGGAAACCATACGATGTCCGTGAAATTATAGCCCGTGTGGTTGATGGCTCTGTGTTTGACGAGTTTAAAGCGTTATACGGCAATACACTGGTGTGCGGATTTGCCCGTCTCTATGGGTACCCTATTGGTATTGTTGCCAACAATGGAATTCTGTTCAGCGAATCAGCGCAGAAGGGGGCTCATTTTATTGAACTTTGTGGTCAGCGCAAGATTCCCCTGCTTTTTCTACAGAACATCACGGGCTTCATGGTCGGTAAACAATACGAGGCTGGAGGCATTGCAAAACATGGCGCCAAGATGGTCACAGCTGTCGCCTGCGCCAGAGTGCCCAAGCTGACATTGATCATCGGCAATTCCTATGGTGCGGGTAACTATGGCATGTGTGGTCGTGGGTACGATCCCAACTTTTTATTCATGTGGCCAAATGCACGCATCTCGGTCATGGGTGGCGAACAGGCCGCCGGTGTACTGGCCCAGGTAAAACGCACACAAATTGAAAATGCCGGTGAACAATGGCCAGAAGAGGAAGAAGAGGCATTCAAAAAACCGATTATTGACGACTTCGAAACCCAGAGTCACCCCTATTACGCCAGCGCAAGATTGTGGGATGACGGCATAATCAATCCGGTCGACACCAGGCGGGTCCTTGGACTCTCGCTCTCTGCCACCCTGAACAAGCCAATCGGAGAAACACGATTCGGCGTTTTCAGGATGTAGTGGCATGTTTAAAAAGATACTGATTGCCAATCGGGGCGAGATTGCCTGTCGGGTCATCCGAACGGCAAATAAGCTGGGGATCAAAACCGTCGCTGTCTATTCTGATGCGGATGCAGTAGCACTGCATGTGATGATAGCGGATGAAGCCATCCATATTGGTGGCTCAGCTCCTTCAGAATCCTATCTGGATATGAATCGGATCATCGACGTGGCAAAACAGACAGGCGCCGAGGCCATCCATCCCGGATACGGATTCTTGTCAGAGAACGCTGTCTTCTGTCAGCTCTGCGCAGACAATGATCTCGTCTTCATTGGTCCACCGGTCACAGCAATCGAAACCATGGGGTCCAAATCTGCCGCAAAGCAGATCATGGAGTCGGCCGATGTCCCTCTCCTGCCGGGATACCATGGAAATGACCAGGATCCGGCACTACTCAAAAAAGCGGCCAATGAGATTGGCTATCCCGTCTTGTTGAAAGCGGTATCCGGTGGTGGCGGCAAGGGTATGCGTCAGGTACTCGATCCCAACGATTTCGATGAGGCGCTGGCTGCGGCAAAACGAGAGGCGTCATCCAGCTTCGGCGATGATGCCATGTTGGTGGAAAAGTATCTGCAACAACCAAGACATGTGGAAGTCCAGGTGTTTTGCGATGCCAAAGGCAATGGCGTCTACCTGTTTGAGCGGGACTGCTCGGTACAACGCCGGCATCAGAAGATCATCGAAGAGGCGCCTGCGCCCATGATGCAGGATGGTATTCGGGAAAAGATGGGTGAGACAGCACTGCGAGCGGCCAGGGTGGTCAGCTACGAAGGTGCAGGAACAGTGGAATTTCTGCTGGATAGTACGGGTGACTTTTATTTCATGGAAATGAATACCCGTCTGCAGGTTGAACACCCGGTTACTGAAATGATCACCGGTCAGGATCTGGTCGAATGGCAATTGAAGATTGCAATGGGCGAGCCGTTGCCATGTACACAGGATCAACTCACCATCAGCGGCCATTCCTTTGAAGCCCGCATCTATGCCGAAGACCCGGACAATGACTTTCTGCCCGCAGCAGGGAAACTGACCTGGCTGCAGCAGCCGGCAGAATCGAGCCATGTTCGAATCGATACGGGGGTCATCGGGGGTGACGATATTGGTGTGTTCTACGATCCAATGATCGCAAAACTTATCGTCTGGGATGAAAATCGCGAACAGGCACTGCAACGCCTGGACCAGGCGCTCGCTGCCTACCGTATCCTGGGTGTAACAACGAATATCACATTCCTTCGCCGACTGATTGCACTTCCCGGGTTCGTGGAAAAAGAACCAGGCACCGAATTCATCGAACGCAACAAAACGTCCCTGTTCCAGGTTGTCGATCCTTGTATCGAATCACTGGTTCCCCTGGCCTGTCTTTACCTGATTCTGCGCCGCCACCAGGAACAGCACCCCAGGTCAATTGATCCAACCTCGCCATGGAACGCAAAGGACAACTGGCGAATGAATGCTCCTCGCATATTCAATGAGACAATCATTGTGGCAGGAGATGAATACTCCATTTCCACCGAAGCACTCAGTTTATCTGACTATGTTATCACCGTTGGTGACTACGTCACGAGAGTCAGTGGTACATTGACCGGAAATGAACTGATTGCGACAGTTGATGGTCATCGGCAGGTGGCAGTCATTGTCGATCAGAATTCCTGTATTACCCTGTTTTCAGACATGGCAACGTTGGAATTCCAGGTGAAACGGCCAGATGTTGGAGAAGAAGTCAGCATGGATGATAACGCCGGCTTCAAGGCGCCCATGAACGGGACCGTCATCCGGATTCTTGTTGCTGTTGGTGACCGGGTCATCAAAGGAGACACACTTGTTATTATGGAAGCCATGAAAATGGAACATGCCATCAAGGCGCCCGATCCTGGAATCGTGAGTGAAATTTATTTCAGCGAAGGTGACCTGGTCGATGGCGGCGCAGACCTCATCTCTATCAAGCCATCTTCAACGGACTCTTAACGCCATTGTCGATTTCGAAATTTCATACATCCCTTGCAGGACCGAATGGCAGTGCCGTTTGTGAAATGCCATCCCAAAGCGCACGCTCCTCCTCAAAAGGTGCGTTTATGATTTCGGCCGGATGGCCCAGTACTGCTGTAGTCCTGGTTTGTGCATCATAAGGAACCCAATCTGCCAGCGCTTCAGTTTGCGGGTTGCCAGTTCTCGCGAAGTTGATCCAGCTGTCCATCACATGTCCCGCGAGGGTGTCTGCCGCCTCACCTTCGCCAAAGAATGCCGCACTCTCTTCACTCATATTATAGGTGCCAAACAAGTACCCGATGACTACCGCATGGGAAAGCGCCAGCGGCTTGCCATTCTCCATGATGTAGGGTGATGGCGCGGTAAACAGGTACTGGTATGCTCCCTGTCCGCGTTCTGACAGGGCTTGTGCAAGCGCATTCGCAGGTAACCACATTTTCCGTGCCGACTCGATGGCCGCATAAAGCGAGATAGGGTCAGCATCAGTCCCGGCTTTGCTACGGATCTGGCGGTACCCGTCAAAGAGAGCCGTCGCGTCGTCAACATGTTTGCCAAGCTCCGCGATGAGTGCATCTTCATCCTCTGTCGCCGGATTCTGGACGATAAAGAGTCTCCACTCATCCCTTGTGGTACCGACTAAAACCGAAATACCATCTGCCGATCCGTTTTTGACGGCTTCGAGGGGTACATCGGGCAATTGAGTACCATCGACAACGGGGGCGAATATCATCCCCCCACCGACTGGCCTTACCTCCTGGCAAGCCTTCATCAGGGCTTCCGGATGCAGTGCGAGGAGTTTGTCTATATCGTTCTTTGGCGACAAACCAAGCGCATTCATCAATCGATCCGAGATGTCAACCGCACGATCCAGCGAGTTGGCTGTACTGGTCGAACCACTGATTGGACTCGCGCGATGAAAAAGCCCGCGGGCAGGCTCGAAAGCCATCAGTGCGCCAACACTCATACCCCCGGCTGACTCGCCATAAATCGTGACGTTGCCCGGATCTCCACCGAACGCACCGATGTTGTCCCGCACCCATTTGAGCGCCATGGTCTGGTCAAGTAACCCTTCGTTCCCACTAGCAGGAATGCGACCCCCGGTAATCTCGTTCAGATTCAGGAATCCGAGTACGCCCACCCGATAATTTATGGTGACCACGACGACATCGCCACGGACAGCCATTGTGGTCCCGTCATACGTCGGCGTACAACCGGTTCCGCCACCGAAACCACCACCATGGATCCACACGAGAACCGGGCGCTGTGCGTCGTCCAACCCCGGTGTAAAGACGTTTAAGACAAGGCAGTCTTCCGTGCGTTTCCCGGTATTGGATGCATTGAATACGAACTTGAGAGGCCCTTCACCTGGGGCGGCTTGCTGCCAGGCCTGTCTGTTCCATTCGGTTGCGGTTCGCACACCCCGCCAGGACTCAGGTGGTTCCGGTGCAAGCCAACGCCGATCTCCCATTGGCGTGCGTGCGTAGGGAACATCCTTGAACACGTGCGCTCCTGCTTTAACAAAACCTTCCAATTTTCCATATAGTGTGTCGACAATCGCCATTTTTTGCCCTTCTTTTAAATCCCATTGCTTTACAGCTTCGCTAATCAATGTGGTCAGAGTCAAGTGCCAGAGAGGAATCGTCCTCTCTGGCGCAGACTCAGACCCCGATAATTTTACTTATGCACTTGACACTGACCCCATTCCTCAGTTTGATGGATTGGATAGAGGCACAGCGACACACCATGACCCAACGCGCACCTGGCAGGATTCTCGTGTATTCCGGTGGTATTCATCTACAGGATAACCATATCAGTACAATCCGGAGTACATTCTCTGATGTCGAGTTTGTAGAAATCGCCAGCATCGAAGAATGGCGAGCACGCCGGGAAGAGTTGGCGCCGACACTCGAGGCGGCAGTTGGATTTCCGTATGACGAGATCACTGACCTCGTTTCTCTCCCAGAATTCAGATGGCACCAACAGACGGGCGCCGGCGCCGACTGGTTGCTTCGCCATCCCAGGGTCGCACAGAGCAACGTAGTGCTGACCAACGCATCAGGTGTGACCGCGATTCCCATTGCTGAACATATTTTTGCTCTGATGTTTGCACTCGCTCGCCGCTTGTATCGCTTCGCAGAAGCACAACGGGATCATCACTGGTATGCCCGCGGGCGCCTGAGCGAACTCGACGGTGGCACCATGGGGATTATTGGTCTTGGTGCGATTGGTGAAAAGACGGCTGAGAAAGCACACGGACTGAACATG
>JAPOOX010000295.1 GCA_026713185.1 Gammaproteobacteria bacterium | reverse complement strand
TGGAAAGCACTGGAATGGCCTGGTGAAATATTAAAATTCGTCCCATGGCTGGTGGCAACGCTGGCAGAAAACGGTGAAAAGCTGAAGCGCGGAGATAGTATCCTTACCGGTGCATTCGGACCGCCTGTGCCACTCAACGAACATCGCAAGGTAGCGGTTGTATCTTCCGATTTCGGCCGGGTGGAAGCGACTTTCCGATGACAAAACCGCGAATCCGAGGCTTGATCCCATAAAATACTTTTTCTTCCGACTTCGGGGCTTTAAAGCATGTGCTTTACACAATGTCGCCGTCTACGTATTATGGACCCTGGTGTCATTTCCCCGGCAACTATCCAATATGAGCAGGCACTAATGAAACAGCAGAGGCCAATTCTACTCAGCGACGAGCAGGTTCAACGCTATATCGCTGATGGCTATCTGATCGTGAATTCGAATCTCGATCCTGCTTTTCATGCTGCAGTTTCTAAAGCGCTTGATTTTACGCTCACGAATGAATTGCCTCATCCCGGTGACAATATTGTTCCCAGGATCCCGGCCCTGGACACAGTGTGCGAATCCCCGGTCGTGCGTGGAGCACTCATTAGTTTACTCGGTAATCAGTACGCCCTGGCGCCGCATCGATTCCCGCACAATAGCGAGCCACTTGACAAGGAAGCGGACACTGAGTTCGAACCATTTGATAACCAGCCGAAGATGGGCAGGGGGTCGATTTCAGGTTCCGGATGGCATCAGGATGGCCATTCCCGTAGTGGTCGCAGTCGTTGGCATACTTCGCGGGTGGCCAATGTATTCTATTTCCCGCATGACACTCCGGTGAGCATGGGACCAACCCGGCTGCTTGCAGGATCACACCTCTATGCAACGCTACGCGGAACGTGTTCGGAGCAAGTTGTGCTCCAGTCGATCCCGGCAGGTACGGTGGTCATCTGTCATTTCGATCTTGGTCATGCAGGTACCCCTAACTTGAGTGACAGAAGCCGTTACATGGTCAAATTTGTGGCTCTCAGAACCCAAAACCCATCGACTCCGACCTGGGATTATCAGGATCCGCAATGGCATACACCGGATGATCTGAAAACGCCGCATGACATTCCTGTTGTCTGGACGTCACTATGGAACTGGATGCGTGGTGTGGATCGTAATGAGGGTATTACAGTGCCATCGATCAAGGAATTATCACGATTGATGGATGGAATTCTCAGCAAGAGCCAGGAACAACGGTTGTCATGCCTCTATGATCTCATATCTGTTGGCGCCCCGGCAGTCGATGGCCTTGTCGAATCACTTCTTGGAACAGCGGGACTCGGTCGCCATAAATCACCAGAAGCAACTGATCAGGGATATTACGCCATGTCCCCGAATGTGCTTGAGCGCAGATTCAGCGAAAGGCAGTTTGTACCGGAAGATGCTGCCATAGGCCTGGCTGCCATAGGCACATCCGCAGTACCCAAACTGGTTGAACTGCTTGCTCATGAAGATCCCTGGATAAGGATCAATGCCGCCTATGCTTTGGGTGATGCAGGACCAAAGGCTGCCGGTGCACACGTGGATGATATCGGGGAACTGCTGAACGACCAGGTTGAATCCGTCGTTCGTGTAGCCCTCGATTCGCTGTGTGCGCTCGGGACATTCGGGCCTGTAACTGTGAAGCGATTACATCGACTCCTTACCGAGGATTTTGCCCACTGGGAGGATAAGGCTGACTCCGAGCCGCGATTGGGATTGTACTGGACTCTTCAAAATCAAATTCACTACCAGAGTTCCCTGGCATTACTCGCATGGGTGTCCAATTCTGACGAACCGTCGGCGGATGTGGAAGAGGCATTGATTGACGCGCTGGATGATGTCTCCGGGTACACCCCCGCGATGGCGTGCCTTGCCCTGGAACGGCTGAATTCTGTTTCTGCAATGCGAGCGGCTATTCGCTATTTAAGCGTACGTCGTCTGGATGCAACTCAAAATAACAACATCTCCCAATCGGGAGGAATTGTGAAAGTGCACAGAGAAGTATTGCTGGCGCGCCTGTCTGAGCCCGGGTAAGGTCCCGACAGACCAGGCTCAACTGTCAAGAACACTCCCTTTCAAGGAAACCAGCCATCGACTACGAGAAACCAGCATGAAAAATCAATACCTGATGATCACTCTTATACTGGCGGCATTTGCTGTTATCGTCATTACACAGATCAATTCTGATTCCAAACAGTCAAGATTCCAGGTTAACACTACCCAAATCCAGTCTGCATCAACCGAAGATGTGGCTGAGTTACGTGCGCACATGACAAAGTTCAGAACAGCAGCACACGCGGGGGATGTGGAAACGATCGTTTCACTGCATTCAGATGAATTCGCGTCAGAAGACGCGATCGGCAAGGATGGGGTCCGGGAACTCTGGACAATGATTATTGATATCGGATTTGCGTCGAAACTT
>JAPOOX010000245.1 GCA_026713185.1 Gammaproteobacteria bacterium | reverse complement strand
CCGGCCTGCCCGGACCACACTGAGAAAGAAACATTGTTCAGACTCCTGGATGCAAGTGCAAAGACCGGCGTCACACTGACGTCAAGCTATGCCATGGACCCGGCGGCAACAGTCAGTGGTTTCTACCTTTCTCATCCTGAATCAAGATATTTTGGCATCGGCAAGATTGGCAGAGATCAGGTAGAAGACTATGCTGCCAGAAAAAAACTGCCCATATCCGAGATTGAACGATGGCTACAGCCGATATTGCAGTATAATCAATGAAACAGAAGGTTCGCCAGGAGATGCTGACATCATCTGGTCGGAACCAGGTAAGCTTGGTATAGTTGCCATTCTCTGAATTTCCTCTTAAGAGCCGATTAATGTACAAATATGATTCATACGACCAGACAATGGTCGATGAGCGGGTAATCCAATATCGCGATCAAACTGAGCGGTTTCTCGCGGGTGAACTGCCGGCAGACGAGTTTCAACAATTACGGCTCAGAAATGGCCTGTACGTTCAGCGTCTTGCACCCATGCTACGCATAGCCATTCCGTACGGGATGATATCATCAAGGCAACTGCGCAAGTTGGCACATATCGCAAGATACTACGACAAGGGATATGGTCACTTTACGACGCGCCAGAATATCCAGTTCAATTGGCCCAGGCTGGAAGAAGTACCCGACATACTGGAAGAACTCGCATCTGTTCAAATGCATGCCATTCAGACCAGTGGCAACTGTATCCGTAATATCACAACAGACCAGTACGCCGGCGCCACCAGAGACGAGATTGAGGACAGTCGACCCTGGGCAGAATTACTGCGGCAATGGTCTACTTTTCATCCGGAGTTCAACTGGCTCCCAAGAAAATTCAAAATCGCCGTCACCGGCTCTCGTGAGGACCGTGCAGCTGTTCAGGTACACGATATTGGCGTACGCCTGGTAGAAAAAGGAGATCAAAAGGGATTTCAGATTCTCGCCGGTGGTGGACTTGGCAGGACGCCTGTGATCGGAAGTGTCATCAGGGAATTCCTGGAGAAAGAACATCTGCTGACCTATATTGAGGCTATTCTGCGGACCTACAACCGCTATGGACGCCGCGATAACAAATACAAGGCTCGAATCAAGATTCTGGTTCGTGCAATGACCCCTGAAGTATTCGCCGAGAGAGTGGAGCAAGAGTGGTCATCCCTCAAGGACGGACCCGGCACCCTCACGGATGCGGAAATTGCCAGGGCAAGAAACGCTTTTGAACTGCCGGAGTACGAAGATCTGCCAGACAGTGATCCAGAGGAAGGACTCATTACCGGGACCGATTCGTTCAAAGCATGGATGACACACAATGTCATTCCGCATCGTGTGTCCGGTTATGCCATAGTCAATCTCGCACTCAAGGCAACAGGCGTTGCCCCCGGTGATGTGACCGACGAACAGATGGAACTGATAGCGGATCTGGCGGACAAATACAGCTTCGGTGAATTACGTATTACTCACGAACAGAACATCACCCTGGCTGATGTCCGCAAGAAGGATCTCTTTCCGTTGTGGCAGATACTTTCCAGTGCCGGACTCGCTTCACCCAATCTCGGGTTGCTGACAGATATGATCTGTTGTCCCGGTGGTGACTTCTGCTCACTGGCAAACGCCAAGTCCATCCCGGTAGCCGAGGCGATTCAGCGCAGATTCGATGATCTTGACTACCTCCATGATCTTGGTGAATTTCACATCAATATATCCGGATGTATGAATGCCTGTGGACATCATCATGTAGGTAATATCGGAATTCTGGGGGTGGACAAGAAAGGCGCTGAATTTTACCAGATTTCCGTTGGTGGCGGAGCAGACTCAAACACTGCACTGGCACAGATACTGGGTCCGGGTTTTGCTCGACAGGAAGTTCCTGATGTCATTGAAAAAATAGTCAATCTGTATGTTGAACAGCGTTCTGAAGACGAATCGTTTTTCGATACCTTTCACAGAATAGGCATCCAACCATTCAAGGATACCGTCTACACGAGCTGAGCATGACCAGGATTATTAAAGATGGGGCAGTCCGGGAATCACCTTTTGAAATGGTCCTGGATGCTACTGCAGACATTACCTCTCCTAACCTGATTCTCCCGCTTGAGTTGTATCTTGCCAGCAGGGGTACCCAGGGTATACACAGAGATACAGGCGTCTGGCTTGACAGTGATGAAGCAGTGGAGAGTCTGATCGAGGGAGATCCTGAGGGCTGGTCCAACTGCCCTGTCATAGCATTGAACTTTCCCGCCTTTAATGACGGTAGAGCATTGTCCAGCGCCAACTTACTGCGTCGCAAATACGGTTTTAGCGGCGAGATCAGAGCTGTTGGAGACGTAAGACGTGATCAGTTGGAACAGATGATGCGCTGTGGATTTAATGCATTTCAGATGGCAGAAGGTCACGACCCTGAAGCTGCCATCGCCGGGCTGAAGAGTTTCAGTGAAAATTATCAGATCACTGCAGACAGACAGGAACCACTCTTCCGTCGCAGATGATTTACTCCCGGACTGGTTTATTTAAGGTAACCGGATTATGGAATCAGACCCCCTGATCTTTTCATTCTTTCTGATTTTCTCCAGTGTCGCGATACTGGCTACACTGGCCCTGTATACTCGTCAACCACTCATCGTCGCCTATATTGCCATCGGGGTAATACTGGGGCCATCCGGGACATCTCTTATTACCGACCCTGCTCTGATTAGCAGCATCGCCAAAATCGGCATCATTTTTCTGCTGTTTCTGTTAGGTCTGGACATGCAACCCGCCAAACTGGGTCACATGCTGAAAAATGCACTACTGGTTGCCATCATCAGTTCACTCCTGTTTTTCGCCATTGGCTACTTTGTTGGCAAAATCTCCGGTTACAGCCTGCAGGAGTGTGTGATAATTGGGATTGCCATGATGTTTTCAAGCACCATTATTGGCATCAAATTGTTACCGACTACTGTACTGCATCATCGCCATATAGGTGAGCTTGTCGTGAGTTTGTTGCTGTTGCAGGATATCATCGCCATCATTGTCCTGCTGGTAATAACCAGTGGATCTCTGGAATTCAGTGGCGCAGCCAAGGTCATCGGTGTATTGATCAGTCTGCCGTTACTCATTCTGTTTGCCTAT
>JAPOOX010000140.1 GCA_026713185.1 Gammaproteobacteria bacterium | reverse complement strand
CCGGATGTGTTTATTAAAATGGCTGCCGAAAGGACACGTAACATCCGACTCGGCGCCTGCGTCTCGTCACTGTCCAGCCAACACCCATTGGTTCTGGCGGACAGAATCATGCAACTGGACCATGTGACCAGAGGCCGTGTGGCCTTATGTGCGGGTCCTGTCGCCCTACCCTTCGATACTGACATGATGGGGGTCCGTCCTGAAGAACAAACCCAGGCGATGCGATGCGCCATCGAGGTATTGGTCCCACTGCTGAAAGGTGAGCAGGTCAGCAGCAAAACCCGCTGGTTTGAACTGGATGAAGCACGCCTGCAACTTTCTCCATACAGTAAACCCATGGTAGAAGATGAAGCACGCCTGCAATTACCTCCATACAGTAAACCCATGGTGGAAATGGCCGTTGCTGCACAGACATCTCCAGCCGGAGCGAGTATGGCCGGCAGTTACGGGCTGGGTCTGATCTCCATTGGCGCCACCTCTCCAGGAGGATTCAATGCACTGGCTCCAAGCTGGGAAATTTACGAACGAAAGGCACTGGGAAATAACCATCCCGTCGATCGGAAACGCTGGTCACTGGCAGGTCCGGTCCATATTGCCGAAACCAGAGAACAGGCATTCGACAACGTTCGTTACGGTTTAGGGGAATGGGTCCGGTATTTTCAGGAAGTGGTTTCCCTGCCATTGGTCTCCGTAGAATGTGACGACCCCGCCCGGGAACTGGTTAACAGCGGACTGGCAGTCATCGGCGCCCCGGAAGATGCGATAGCACAGATATGCCGGTTGCAGGAACAATCCGGTGGATTCGGATGTTTCCTACAGTTGGCGCATCACTGGGCTGACCCGGCAGCTACCAGAAAGAGTTACGAACTGTTCATGCAGTACGTGAAGCCGGAAATGGGTGCTCATAACGGGGAAATCGCCAGATCACTGGGATTCACCGGCAGTGAAGAGGATGCCTTTGGAAACTCGTGAGGTTATCGGGTAGCGGACCGATCATTGCCACAGTCCTTCCGACTTCACGAAGTCAACAATCGTATCGACCCCAACCCCGGTTTTCATATCAGTGAATACGAACGGAGCATCCTCCCGCATGCGCCTGGTGTCCTGTTCCATCACTTCCAGGGAGGCGCCGACATAGGGCGCCAGGTCCATTTTGTTGATGATCAGCAGGTCGCTGCGGGTAATTCCCGGACCGCCCTTTCTGGGAATTTTCTCACCAGCCGCCACATCAATGACATACAGTGTCAGATCCACCAGTTCCGGACTGAAAGTGGCGCTCAGATTGTCTCCCCCGCTCTCAACAATCACTACCTCCAGTGCTGGAAACTTGACGTTCAGCGCATCGATTGCAGCCAGGTTCATGGATGCGTCCTCGCGTATTGCCGTATGAGGGCATCCCCCTGTTTCCACACCGACTATTCGAGACTCCGGCAGCGCCTGGGATCGCCACAGGATCTGTGCATCTTCCTGCGTGTAAATGTCATTGGTGACCACCGCCAGTTCAAACTCCCGGGACAGTTTACGGCAAAGATGTTCCACCAGTGTCGTTTTCCCCGCACCTACAGGGCCACCGACACCAATTCGTAATGGATCAGTCATGACTTACTCCCTATGATCGAAATAAACGGGTGTGCTGGGTTTCGTGCCTGGCGCTGGCAAGGACAAATCCCGGCGCCGTTACGCCGATTGAATCGTCAGTACAGGCCAATGCCTGCGTAACAGCAGAATCGAGTCCTGCACCCAGACTGCGCAACATCAGTTGACCTCTCCGATGACCCAGAGGAACGAGTTTTACCGATGCCAGCACCTGATTTTCGCACCAGGCCCAGGCATATCCGAGCAATGTGGTGTCAACAGAAATGCCGTTGTTGACCGCAAGCACGGCGAATGCTGCCGGAAATCCTGGATTAAAACCGGGCATGGGTTCATCCAACGTTTGCGCCAACCGGCACAGTGCCATCCCCATCTGCCGGTCTTCATCCCTTAGTTCCGAAGTCTCCCGGCAGGCACGGCTGACCCGGTCCCAGTGCCTTACCAACTCCTCATCATTTGCTTTCCAGGCGCCATGCACCCTTTTGATAATGGGAAGATCAACGCTGACCAGGGAATGTTGCAGAATTCCGGCTATCCAGGTTTCCGCCGTTACCGCGTCATTTACCCAGCCACAATCAACAGCCTGTTCAAGACCTTGAGAATAATGAAATGCCCCTACGGGTAACGACGGGGATATCAATTGCCACAGACGTATCATTTCAGTGTTCATTTATCCTGCCCGGTGTGATGGTGGGCATGATAGGCCCCTCCCTCCGGTTCAAACGGCGCGATTTCAGATTCCGGTTTACAACCAAGTCCCTGCACCATTTCATCCAGCACATGATCAGCCAGATATCGCAACCACCCGTTCCCTACCTGCACCCACACATGTCGATTACCCAGATGATAGGCAACCCGAGCCAGTATTTCCGGGTCCTGCGCATGGACAGTCGATACGCGTTCACTGGCAGCCACAACGGCTATGACACGATTGTCATCGCTCTGCAGATAATCGCCCCCTCGCATTATCGTTCCGCGAGGCAATCTGATTCCGATGGATTCACCTGACGTCAAACGGATCTTCTGCCGGGTTTTTTCGCGGCGTGCATAGCCCAGTGATACCACGCCGGATACTTCCCCGACTTTCTCACCCGACCGTTTGATCCTGGTAAACTGATCCATGATCAGAACAGAAAGTAACGCTGTGCCAGCGGCAGAATTTCTGCCGGTTCACAGGTTAAATATTCTCCATCCGCTCTGACCTGATAGGTCTCCGGATCCACCTCGATCTCCGGGCAGTAATCATTCAGCCTCATGTCCGATTTCTTCACCGACCGGGTACCGCTAACCGCGATCACCGGTTTTTGCAGGCCTAACTGCCCGGCGATGTCTTCGCCGGCTGCAGCCGCTGACACAAACGTCACGGATGTCGCGGTCAGCGCCCTGCCGAATGCTCCAAACATCGGCCGGTAATGTACCGGCTGCGGTGTTGGAATTGACGCATTGGGGTCACCCATCGGTGCGGCGGCGATGGCGCCCCCCTTGATAATCATCGACGGTTTTGTGCCGAAGAAGGCAGGTTTCCACAGCACCAGATCTGCGAGTTTACCGACTTCCACAGAGCCCACCTCATCCGCCAGTCCGTGAGCTATGGCCGGATTGATGGTGTACTTGGCGATGTACCGCTTGACACGCTGATTGTCGTTACGATCCGAATCTCCGGCAAGAGCACCCCGTTGAACCTTCATCTTGTGCGCGGTCTGCCAGGTGCGGATGATGACCTCTCCAACCCGGCCCATCGCCTGGGAATCCGATGCAATCATCGAAAAAGCCCCAAGGTCATGGAGAATATCCTCCGCGGCAATGGTCTCCCGGCGAATCCGGGATTCCGCAAACGCTACATCCTCCGGGATTGCGGGGTCCAGATGATGGCATACCATGAGCATATCCAGATGTTCATCCACGGTATTAACCGTATACGGCCTGGTGGGATTGGTGGAAGAAGGCAGAACATTGGGCAGACCGCAGGCCCGGATGATGTCCGGAGCATGTCCACCCCCTGCACCCTCGGTGTGAAATGTGTGTATGGTCCGGTCCTTGAAGGCGGCCAGGGTATTCTCGACGAAGCCGGATTCATTCAGGGTATCGGTGTGGATCGCAACCTGAACATCCATCGCGTCGGCAACATCCAGGCAGTTGTCAATCGCCGCCGGTGTGGTACCCCAGTCCTCATGGAGTTTGAGTCCCATTGCCCCCGCCCGGACCTGTTCGGTGAGTGCTTCCGGCAGACTCGCATTACCCTTGCCCATGAAACCCAGATTCATGGGGAAGCCCTCTGCAGACTGCAGCATTCTGGCGATGTGCCAGGGTCCAGGCGTACAGGTAGTGGCGTTGGTACCGGTCGCCGGACCCGTACCGCCGCCAAGCATGGTGGTGATACCCGACATCATGGCCTCTTCTATCTGCTGCGGACAGATGAAGTGAATATGAGCATCGATTCCCCCTGCTGTCAGTATCTGACCTTCACCGGCAATCGCTTCCGTACCGGGTCCTATGACAATATTCACACCTTCCTGCGTATCCGGATTGCCGGCTTTGCCAATAGCGGCAATACGACCACCTTTAATACCCACATCTGCCTTTACAATACCCCGGTAATCGACAATCAAGGCATTGGTGATCACCGTATCCACAGTCTCCTGCGAAGAACGCTGGGATTGACCCATGCCGTCCCGGATGACCTTGCCGCCGCCAAATTTGACCTCATCACCGTAAATGGCATGGTCATGCTCCACTTCTATCAGCAGATCGGTGTCTCCCAGACGTATCCGGTCTCCGGTTGTAGGACCAAACATATCCGCATAGGCATTTCGCGACATTGTGCTCATGATTCATCCTCCAGCGGACCCATTACTGCCTGATTAAACCCATATATCGTTCTTTCACCGCCAAATTCGACGAGGTTCACGGTACGTGTCTGCCCCGGTTCGAATCTTACTGCCGTCCCGGCGGGGATGTTCAGACGAAAGCCGCGGCACAGTGACCGGTCAAATTCCAGGGCGGAATTGGTTTCGGCAAAGTGATAGTGGGATCCCACCTGAACCGGCCGGTCACCGGTGTTGGTCACCGCCAGATCAAGCGTTGTCCGACCCTGGTTCAGAATCAGTTCGCCTGCTTCTACCAGTGTTTCTCCAGGTATCATAGTCGTCTCCCGTTAAACTATCGGATTGTGGACAGTCACCAGCTTGGTCCCGTCCGGAAAGGTGGCTTCAACCTGAACTTCCTGAAGCAGTTCCGGTATGCCCTCCATCACGTCATCCCTACTGAGGATTTCCGTACCATAGGACATCAACGCTGCGACTGACCTGCCATCTCGCGCACCTTCCATAATGGCGGCAGAAATCAGAGCAACGGATTCCGGATAGTTGAGCTTTACACCCCTGGCGCGTCGCTGCTCCGCCAGTTGCGCCGCTACAAAAATCAGAAGTTTGTCTTTTTCTCTCGGGGTCAATTCCACTGTTGCCTCCAGTTGTCCACTGTCTACGGATTCATTATAGTCACGTCGCCCAGACCCTGGGCGATCCGGGTGTGAATCCGTTAATCATCTCCCGCACACGCAACCAGATATCCGCAAATATCTGCCTTAATAGAACCGCATCATCAGCCAGTGCACGGACCACCAGGACTTCATCCACCAGCGTCACCGCCATCGCACCCGCGCTGATATCTTCAAGTCGCAATCTTAGAAGCGACAGAATGTCATCATCCGCGGGAAATCCATAAAACGTACCCAGAACTGTATGTCCGGATAATCCCCATGACGCTTCCAGTACCTTATCTCCTGCCCGCCACCGTTGGCGTTCCATCAACACCGGTAAACTGTCTACATAAAGCCTAAACCCCTGGTCAAATTCGCCGGTTGTGTAATGATCACCACTGGCAGGACGGCCCATGGAAGTGATATCCCAGCCGCAGAACCGGGAACCGGATGCCAAGCGAACTTCCATTTCCTGGGAGAGACGGCTGCCGCCATACAATATCGAATCCTGTGGCAACCACTCCAGGCTGGCGCCTGCTTCAACATTCAACCGGTATTTTATGGTGCTCAAAGGTCCCGCACTGCGATAAACCCTGGTGGCGCCAGGCGTTGTGATCAGCGCGGCTGAACCTTTGCCTGCCCTGACGCTGACCGACAATTCATCGCCGCCCACGACACCACCGGGTGGATGCAACAGATAGACATGACATACACCATCTTCCGGATAAAAAGGTTTCTGTACACGCAGCGGTCCGTTATGCCGGCACCGGCTGACAATGGACCTTTCTTTCGCCCGTTCAAATTGCAGGTCGAGCGCCGCCGTCCAGCCGGACCCGTAGCCAACGTTCATACTGACAAGTGCTCTGCAATCATGGTTTCTGACAATTCCGCCATGGCGCCGGATGCCACCATGGCCCCTTTACTCATGATATGAAAGTGGCTGGCGACCTTGCGTGCAAAGGGCAGCTTCTGTTCAACCACCAGTACCGTCAGACCGAGTTCCCGGTTCAGGCGGGTGATCACACCGCCTATTTCCTGGACGATGTTGGGTTGAATACCCTCTGTCGGCTCATCCAGAATCAGGAATTCAGGATTAATCACCAACGCTCTTGCAATGGCGAGTTGCTGCTGCTGACCACCGGACAGGTCCCCTCCCCTGCGGTGCATCATGCTCTGCAGCACCGGGAACAAGTCAAAGATCAGATCCGGCAATTGCCTCTGCGTTTTTGGCAGTGCGCCCAGCCCGGTCTGCAGATTTTCTTCCACGGTCAACAATGGAAAAATCATCCGGCCCTGGGGGACATATCCGATGCGCAGTGGCGCTCTGCGATCTGCTCTTTCTGCGGTCAGATCAGTATCCTGATATTGGATCGTGCCGGAATCCAGGGGCAAAAGACCCATGATACAGTTGAGCAACGTGGTTTTACCGACGCCATTTCTGCCGATCAGGCAGACGCAACTGCCGGGCTCTATCAACATGTCCACATCCCACAACGTGTGGGACTGACCATATGACTGATTCAAACCGGAAATGGTCAGCATCATATCCCCAGATACACTTCTCGCACCGCAGGGTCCTCCTGTATAGCATCAAAGGGACCTTCCGCCAGGACACTGCCTTCGTGCAATACCGTTACCTGTTTCGCAATGGAGCGAACAAACTCCATATCGTGTTCCACCACCACCACGGAATGATCTCCTGCCAACCGGGTCAACAGGACCGAGGTTGCTTCTGTCTCCTGCTGCGTCATTCCGGCCACCGGTTCATCAACCAGCAGCAGCAATGGATTCTGCATTAACAGCATGCCTATCTCCAGCCACTGCTTTTGTCCATGAGATAACGCGCCAGCCAGTTTACCCCGCTCTTCTATCAAACTTGTCATGTCGAGGACTTCTTCGATTCTGTCTTTCTCCTCACCCGTCAATGTATGGAACAGGGTTGGCCAGACCCGTTTTTCTCCTTCCATCGCCAACTCAAGGTTCGCATGGACGGTATGCTGTTCAAAGACCGTTGGTTTCTGAAATTTACGGCCTATGCCGACAGAGGCAATCTGTGGTTCGGTCATTCGCAACAGGTCCAGTCTCTGGCCAAAGTACGCACTGCCATGACTGGGACGGGTCTTGCCCGTGATGACATCCATGAGCGTTGTCTTGCCGGCGCCGTTTGGCCCGATAATGCAGCGCAATTCCCCCACTTCTATATAAAGCGTGAGATTGTTCAACACCCGGAATCCGTCAAAACTGACGCTGATATCCTCAAGATACAGGATGATGCCCGTGGATGTGTCCACCAGTTCCTGACGGGAGGGCTGTTCAATCAAAAATTCGAATACCCGTTCCCTGTCGATCAACGGATATCGATTGGGTGAGCTTTCTTCATCGGCCATGGTTACTCCGTCGTCGCCAGATACCAACCACACCCCTGGGCAGGAATATGGTCACCAGCACAAACAATGCGCCCAGCACAAACAACCATACTTCCGGCAAGGCGCCGGTCAACACCGTTTTCACATAATTGACAATGCCGGCGCCAAGTGCAGCGCCGTACAACGTGGCCCTGCCGCCCAAAGCCACCCAGACCACCAGTTCTATGGAATAGAGCGGCTGGAATTCACCCGGATTAATGATACCCACCTGTGGTACATACAATGCGCCGGCGATTCCCGCAAGCACGGCGGACATAGTGAATATCCAGACCTGATAACGCTCAACCCGGTAACCGATGAACCGGGCACGAGCCTCTCCGTCACGAACCGCCGTTACCACACTGCCCAGCCTGGAGTTCACGATATAGCGGCATATCAGATAGCCGAGCGCCAGAGCAATGACCGAACTGATGAACAACCAGACTCGGGTCGTATCGGATTGCAGACTGGCGCCCAGAATATCCTTGAAGTCCGTCAATCCATTGTTACCGCCAAAACCCAGCTCATTGCGAAAGAACGCCAGCATCAGGGCGTAGGTCAACGCCTGCGTCATGATAGAGAGGTATACGCCTGACACGCGGGAGCGGAATGCCAGCCAGCCGAATACAAAAGCCAGGATTCCCGGTGCGAACATAACCATCAACATGGCAAACCAGAACTGATCAAACCCGTACCAGTACCAGGGCAGAGAGTCCCAGTTGAGAAAAACCATAAAATCCGGTAATTCGGGGTGCCCGTAAACACCGCGTTCTCCGATCTGTCGCATCAGGTACATGCCCATGGCATAACCACCAAGAGCAAAGAATGCGCCGTGCCCCAGGCTCAGAATGCCGCAGTATCCCCACACCAGATCCAGCGCCACGGCAAGCAGTGCGTAGCAGAGGTATTTACCCAGCAGGGTGACGGTGTAAGTGGGTATGTGAAAGAATGAATCGGCGGGCACCCACAGGTTTGCGATGGGTACAACAACAGCCATGCCGAAGAGAACAGCCAGAAAAATCCGCCCGCCTGTCTCGTGATCCAGCAGGTATTTTCCCAGCATCAGTTTTCCACCGCCCGGCCTTTCTGGGGGAATAATCCCCGGGGCCTTCTCTGGATAAAGAGGATGATAAAAATCAAAACCAGTATTTTCGCCACAACAGCGCCGGCATACGGTTCAAGAAATTTGTTGACGACCCCAAGCGACAGACCGGCAACCAGCGTCCCCCACAGGTTACCGACCCCGCCAAAGACAACCACCATAAAAGAATCGACGATGTAACTCTGACCCAGGTTTGGCCCCACATTGGTCAACTGGGACAACGCAACCCCGGCAACACCGGCTATACCCGCGCCCAGTCCAAAGGTCAGGATATCAACCCTTGTATTGCGAATACCCATCGCCTGTGCCATCGCCCGGTTCTGGGTCACCGCGCGAACCTCCAGACCCAGGCGTGTCTTCTGCAGGATCAGGAGCAGCGCGGCAAATACCATCAGCGCAAAGAAGAAGATATAGAGACGGTTCCAGGTAATCGACAGACCACCGACAATCTCCAGTGACCCGCTCATCCATTCCGGCGTGATTACTGACCGGTTCAGTGGAGAGAAAACCGTACGCACCAACTGCTGCAGAATCAGACTGACGCCAAAGGTTGCCAGCAGCGTTTCCAATGGTCTGCCGTAGAGATAGCGTATGACCCCCCTTTCAATAATGATGCCTGCGGTGCCGGAGACAACAAAAGCGGCGGGAATGGCTATAAACAGGGACCAGGCTATGGCATCCGGAAACAACAACTGCACCACATAGGTCGTGTAGGCGCCCAGCATGATGAGTTCTCCATGGGCCATGTTGATGACACCCATGACACCAAAGGTTATGGACAGGCCGATCGCCGCCAGCACCAGGACAGAACCGAGACTCAAGCCGAAGAACAGCGTCTCTATCATCTGATACCGGGAAACTTTCTTTTCTATTGCCAGGAGAGAATTTGTTGCGGCACTGCGCAGTTCTTCATCGAGACTGGCATCCCCTGCAATATTCGTCAGTTTGACACGGACATTGGCATGCAGGTTATCCGCACTGGCCTGGACGGCCGCCAGTCTGACCGCGGCATCATCAGAATCAAGGTCAAAGACCACCAGCGCCAGATCCAGGGCCGCAAGCACAGACGTATTCGATTCAACAGTCTTCTGCCGCACAATAACATCGCGCAGATTGATATCACCGGTGTTGGAGATGGCCTCCACGGCTGCAATCCGTGCATCGGGTTCCGGTGCATTCAACTGTCGGGATGCAATAAGTCCTTTAAGTTGTCGACGTAACTTATTGTTAACACTTATTTTTCTAACATCACGACGACCTACATCGCCAAGATCTTCACCAGTAACGGCATCTACCAGGTGATAGCCCCCGGCTTCCAGAGAAGTGGCAAAGACCACAACATCACTGCGCCGTCTGGAATAGAGTTCTCCCTCAAGCAAGGCATCAAGAACAAGATCAACCCGGGGATGTTCCATTGCCGCCAGTTGGTTGGCGGCGACCGTCTTGTCGGCGAACGAGCGAGTATTCAGCGACAGGACCGCCGTTTCGAATGCATCACTGCTCATTACCGGCCAGGAAATGAGCAACCCGGCCAATAATCCAGAGAACCTGAAGAATTTCAAAAAACAACTCCGAAAAAGGCGAATGTTAACCCATTCGCCTATCGGTTATGCAGTCCCGGTAAAGAAAACTTTACTCGTAGACCTGACCTGAACAAGTGCCGGTCTTTACATTATAGTTGCCGCAAGACAAGGGCGCCTGCCAATCGGCAGTGATATCTCTTGATCCCGGCAGGAAATCGGACCAGGCATCACCGGGAACCGAGCCCGATGTCTCCCAGACGATATCAAATTGACCATCATCCTGAATCTCACCAATCAGTACCGGTTTGGTGATATGGTGATTAGGCATCATCGTAGCGATTCCACCGGACAGATTAGGCACAGAAACACCGATAATCGCATCCTGAACCGCATCAGAATCTGTCGTACCGGCTTTTTTGACCGCTTCCACCCACATCTTGAAACCGATGTAATGTGCTTCCATCGGATCATTGGTGACACGTTCTTCGTCGTCGATAAAGTCCAGCCAACTGTCAATGAAATCATCATTCACTTCTGCATCGACACTCATGAAATAGTTCCATGCGGCCAGATGACCAACCAGCGGGCCTGTATCAATACCAGAAAGCTCCTCTTCACCGACCGAGAAAGCAATGACCGGAATATCCTCCGCGGAGATGTCCTGATTACCCAGTTCCTTATAGAACGGAACATTGGCATCACCATTAATGGTGGATACAACTGCCGTCTTTTTACCCGCGGAACCAAACTTCTTGATGTCCGATACGATCGACTGCCAGTCCGAGTGACCAAACGGGGTGTAGTTGATCAAGATATCTTCGTCCGCTACACCATTGGCTTTAAGATACGCTTCCAGAATCTTGTTGGTTGTTCTTGGATAAACGTAGTCAGTACCCGCGAGCACCCATCTTTGTGCACCAATTTCGTCCCTCAGGTAATCAACCGCGGGGATCGCCTGCTGATTGGGCGCCGCTCCGGTATAGAACACGTTTTTAGAGGACTCTTCCCCTTCGTATTGCACCGGGTAAAACAACAGCCCATTCAGTTCTTCAAAAACCGGTAATACGGACTTGCGGGAAACCGAGGTCCAGCAACCAAAAATCACGTCTACCTCTTCTTTCTCGATCAGTTCCCGTGCTTTCTCTGCAAACAACGGCCAGTTCGACGCAGGATCAACAACGACAGCTTCAAGATTTTTGCCCAGCAGACCGCCGGCAGCATTCTGTTCTTCCACCATCATCAAAATAGTGTCTTTCAGGGTTGTTTCGCTGATGGCCATGGTTCCGGACAGGGAATGCAGCACACCGACCTTGATGGTATCTGCCGCATTCGCCAGCGCGGCACTCACAGTCAGTATTGCCAGCACACAGACTTTTATAAATGGTTTAAGCACGTATCCTCCAAATCAATTTGTTAATCAAGTGCTGTAAACCAAGCAACAAATGCGCCAACTTAAAGCACACCGTTTACCCCCTGGACGTTGATATCAGACCTGGGAGAATGCCTGCATAACCAGAAGCCGCACCCTTATATAGCGTATCGGATTTTATTCGCACCAATTTGGCGCAGCCAGGAACAGTGCGAGCTTTATTCCTTAAGGTATCTAATAGCCTTTGAAGTCGGTTTCACGTCTTTCACCAAATGCCTTCATTCCCTCTTTTGAATCCCGGGAAAGACCAACCACGGGAATCGCGGTCTCGGACCATTGCATGGCGGTATCAAAATCGAGATGGGCCGTCCGCATGGCCAGCAGTTTACCGAGCTTCTGTGCGATGGGCGGACCGGCCTCCAGTTCCAGCGCCAGCGCCATGGTTCTGGCTTCCAGTTCCTCCGGCGCAACCAGATAATTGGTCAATCCGGCTTCATGGGCTTCTTCAGCACTCATGAATCTTCCCGTCATCATCAATTCCATGGCCTTACGCCAGCCGAGAATCTTGGGCAGCACCCAAAATCCACCCAGGTCCGCATAGACGCCGCGTTTCACATAGGCTACCTGATATCTTGCCGACGTCGACCCGACCGCCAGATCGCAGTGGGTAGCAAGATCAAACCCTGCACCCACGGCAGGACCGTTGATCATGGCCACTATGGGCACCTCAACCCGACGCAGTGCAATATAGGTTTCCGTCTCATGCCGGAAGTTGAGCCGGTAACCCTCCGGGTCCACGGCAGCCGGTTCCGGTGGCGGCTTGCGATCCGGGTTGGCATTACCACCCATGTCCATACCGGCACAGAATCCCCTCCCCGCCCCCGTAATCACGATACAGCGAACCGTTCGATCAAATCTGACATCCACCAGAATATCCCGCATTTCCTTCAGCAGGGGGAACGTCAGTGCATTCAGTTTTTCCGGACGGTTCAGGGTCATCCAGAGAATGCCGTCCTTTTTGCCACGGCGTTCAGTCAGGATCAGTTGTTCACTCATGGTTGTCTCCTTTGTGGCGATTGTGGTCTGGAAGGATAAACCACTTACCCAGGTTGGGGTAAGGTCTTTGTCTCCTGCAAGATGTTATAATTGTAAATCCGGAGAGATGTCCGAGTGGCTGAAGGAGCACGCCTGGAAAGTGTGTATACGGAAACGTATCGAGGGTTCGAATCCCTCTCTCTCCACCAAGTTTGGGGTATATTTACCGTGTGTTCAATGAGTGGTTAGAGATCTTTAACAACAACAGCACATTGACATCGGTCGTCCTTGATCAACTTCTGCACCATGCCGAGACTGTTAAGATCGAAGTTCGAAGCTACCGCATGAAAGATAAGATTGACTCTTCCTGACAATTCGAAGGAGCT
>JAPOOX010000099.1 GCA_026713185.1 Gammaproteobacteria bacterium | reverse complement strand
TTTACGATACCTATGAAACCAGCGATGGGAAGTTCATATCAGTTGGATCAATTGAACCACAATTTTATGCTCTTCTTCTGGAGAAGGCAGGTCTGGACACCGATGAATTTTCTCCGCAGATGGATCAGTCCCGTTGGCCGGAATATAAAGACAAAGTCTCGGAAGTCTTCAAGTCCAGAACCCGGGATGAATGGTGTGATCTTATGGAAGGGTCCGATGTCTGTTTTGCTCCGGTGCTGTCTTTGTCGGAGGTGCATGAGCACCCGCATAACAAGAGTCGAAACACTTTTGTTGAACTGGCTGGGTTGATGCAACCTGCTCCGGCGCCGAGATTCAGTCGTACCAGTGCGGAATTGTCTCACGGGGCTCGGGAGCCTGGCGAGGATACCAGAGCAGTTTTGGCTGAGTTGGGATATTCGTCTGGCGAAACAGACTCGTTATTTAAAGCCGGGGTCGTTGCCTGATCTATGGAGTGAATGCTATTGGAGACATACAGATCAGCATTTTTGCAGTCACTGGAAAATCCAGAGGACTTCTGGCGTGAGCAGGCACGAAGCATAGACTGGTTCAAATTTCCAGAGACTGTCCTGTCCAGGGATGATCGGGGAAACCACTGCTGGTTTGCAGATGGCGAAATGAACACGGCGTACCTTGCGCTCGACTATCATATCGATCAGGGCCGGGGTGATGACATTGCACTGATCCATGATTCCCCTGTTACCGGCACGATCAGTCATTTTACTTTCAGCAGATTAAGGGATGAAGTAGCGCGATTTGCCGGTGTTCTGCGCTCCCTTGGTGTCCACAAGGGGGACAGGGTTGTTATTTACCTGCCGATGATTCCGGAAGCGGTTATTGGTATGTTGGCCTGTGCTCGAATCGGTGCGATTCATTCTGTTGTGTTTGGTGGATTTGCGGCAAAGGAACTGGCTGGCAGAATTGATGATGCCAAACCCAGGGTTTTATTAACGGCCAGTTGTGGCATTGAATTTACTACTGTCATTCCTTACAAGCCACTGGTCGATGAAGCACTGGCTATTGCATCTCATCAGGTTGAGAATTGCGTGATAGTACAGCGTCCCCAGTGTGTGGCTGAACTCGGACTGGCGGACCATGACTGGCGCCAAGTGATGGCAGGGGCGGTGCCGGCAGATTGTGTCAAACTGGCCGCAACAGACCCGCTTTACATACTCTATACTTCTGGAACCACCGGAAAACCGAAGGGTGTCGTCCGCGACAATGGTGGACATGCGGTAGCGCTGCGTTACAGTATGGAAGCCATCTATGGGGCACGGTCCGGAGACACTTTCTGGGCTGCATCCGACGTAGGTTGGGTGGTTGGTCATTCCTATATTGTCTATGGGCCACTGCTGGCTGGCTGTACGACGATTCTGTTCGAAGGCAAACCGGTCAGAACTCCCGATGCGGGAACCTTCTGGCGAGTACTGGAAGATCACAGGGTTAATATCTTTTTTACCGCGCCAACGGCATTTCGAGCTATCAGAAAGGAAGACCCCGAAGGAGAATTGTTGAAAGGCAGGGAACTATCTGATTTCAGGACACTGTTTGTTGCTGGTGAACGTACCGACCTGCCTACTTACCAATGGTTATGTGACTTGCTTCAGGTCCCGGTGGTAGACCACTGGTGGCAAACGGAAACAGGATGGGCGATTGCGGCGAATCCCATGGGTATTGATCCCCAGAAGAGCAAGGCGGGCTCAGTGAGTCTGCCGATGCCGGGTTTTGATGTACGGATTCTGTCGGAAAATCATCAACAGCCAGGCCCGGGCGAGGAAGGTGATGTTGTAGTGCGTTTACCCTTACCACCTGGCTGTCTACCCACGGTCTGGGGTGATCATGATCGCTATCTGGACAGTTACCTGACACAGCATCCCGGATTCTTCCACACTGGAGACGGTGGATATTTTGATCAGGATGGATATCTGTTTATCATGGGGCGAACTGATGATGTGATCAATGTTGCCGGGCACCGATTATCAACAGGGGAACTCGAAGAAGTGGTGGCATCACATCCGGCAGTAGCGGAATGTGCTGTCATTGGTATAGAAGATAGAGATAAAGGACAGATTCCCATCGGCATTCTATTACTGAAGGACGGTGTCAATATCACAAAGAATACATTACAGCAGGAAGTGGTTGCCATAGTACGCAGGGACATTGGCGCCTTTGCAAATTTTAAAAGACTTGTGGTTGTCAGCAGATTGCCAAAAACAAGGTCTGGTAAAATTCTGCGTCAGGCAATGCGTAAAATTGCTGATGGTATGAACTTTGAAATACCCGCAACCATCGATGATCCCGCAATTCTGGACGAAATCAGGGATGAGTTGATCAGTGATAAAATCGGTTTCATATCAGAAAGTAAAATTTGAATCGGAGTAATAAGTGAACGGAAGTGTATTGATAACAGGAGCATCGTCAGGATTTGGTGAAGCGACTGCCCGCAGGTTCGCATCAGCAGGCAAACCGGTAATTCTTGTCGCGCGGCGCAAAGACAGAATTGATGAGTTGAGGGAAGAACTGTCTGCACAAACTCAATGCCACGGTATTGTACTGGATGTGAGAGACCGGGAAGTTGTTGAAAATACCCTTGCTGATCTGCCTGAACCTTTCAATAATGTTGAAGTACTCGTCAACAGTGCAGGACTCGCTCTGGGACTGGAAGGCGCCGATGCCGTTGATCTGGATTACTGGGATACCATGGTCGATACCAATATCAAGGGATTGATGTACTGTACCCGTGTAATACTTCCCGGCATGGTTTCCCGGGGTGGTGGTCATATCGTTAATCTGGGCAGCGTAGCGGCCAGCTGGCCTTATCCAGGCGGCAATACATACGGTGGTACAAAGGCTTTTGTACAGCAATTCTCCCGAAATCTGAGAACAGACCTGTCGGGCAGGAATATTCGGGTAACCAATGTAGAGCCGGGTATGTGTGAAACTGAATTCTCTCTTGTACGTTTCGAGGGAGACCAGGAAAGGGCGAGTTCTGTTTATGAAGGAATGAAGCCTTTATCGGGTTCTGATATTGCAGAGATCATTTTCTGGGTAACATCGTTGCCGTCACACATCAATATAAACCAGTTGGAGGTAATGCCGGTAACGCAGAGCTGGTCGCCGTTTACTGTACATCGTGAATAGAAAGAGCTCTGACCCCATTATTCCTTTGCTCTGAGCTCATTACTCACTGTATAATTCAAGCTGGATCAAGTCAGGTGTCAATTGATGATTATCGTTCATGGTACATTCCCGGTTAAGCCAAAAGTACGCGAAGATGCATTGGAAGTGATGCGTCATATGGCGATAGCCAGTCGCGCTGAACCAGGCTGTATCACCTACGAGTTTTATATCGGTCTTTCCGATATGAACACTTTGTTGCTGTTTCAGGAGTGGGAATCTGTAGAAGCACTGCAGGACCATTTTCAAACTGATCACTGGGAAGAGTTTGTCAGGTTACTGCCGGACTTCCTGAACGGTGAAGTCCTCAACCGTCGCTATGAAGTGCGGGAAACCCGTGAAGAAATGGAGGAATCTCCTGAGGTTGAGGGTAAGTTTTCAAATTTTGGACCCAGTGAGATAATCATTCACTGACCTGCTGGCGCCATTGCTCTGTCCATGGCAACAAAAACGTCCTCTACTGCGTCCTCTACTGAGAGCTCACTGGTTTCACCGGTTCGTCTTTCAGTAAATTCAACAACTCCATTTTGCAACCCCCTGTCACCCACAACGATACGATAGGGAATACCGATCAATTCCGCTTCCGCAAACTTGACACCTGGACGGTAACCGTCACGGTTATCCAGTAATGCCTCGATACCCATCGACTCGAATTTATCATGTAGTTCTTCGCAAACCAGACAAACCTGCTCTGATTTGTGAGGATTGATTGGAATAATGATGACGTGGAAAGGGGCAATGCTGATTGGCCATATGATGCCGTTTTCATCGTGATTCTGCTCAATCACAGCGCCTACCAAACGTGAGATACCCATGCCGTAGCACCCCATTCGCATGACAACAGCTTTGCCGTTCTCATCAAGAACGGTAGCATTCATCGCACTTGAGTATTTATCTCCCAGTTGAAAGATATGCGCCACTTCTATACCGCGTTTTAATTCTATTGTACCCCGACCATCAGGACTGGAATCACCGGCGATAATGTCTCTTAGATCGTACACCGCATCGTATCGGGCATCCCTGTCCCAATTAACATTGATGAGATGGTAACCGTCCCGGTTGGCGCCACAGACAAAGTTTCTACGGGCGGCAGCGCTTCTGTCCACCAGAATGGGGATATCCAGGTCCACTACACCGATTGACCCCGGTGAGCAGTGGCAGACTGAACGGATTTCTGCATCTTCCGCCATCGTGAGGGGAGTTCTGACTTCCGGAATTTTCTCTGACTTGAGTGGGTTCAGTTGGTGATCACCTCGTAGAACCAATGCGATAAGGGGACTCTCCGAACCCTTTACTATCAATGTTTTTACGGTGTGTGCAGGGTCGATATCAAGCAGTGCAGAGACCTCCTCAATGGTTCCTGCTCCGGGTGTCTCGACTTCTTCCAGGGTTTCGAGACTGTTATCGTCCGGGTCAGGGGCGACAGCTTCCGCCATTTCGATGTTGGCCGCGTAGTCGCCTTCTGTACTGAAAGCGATCTTGTCTTCACCGGAATCAGCCAGGACATGGAATTCCATGGATGCACTCCCCCCAATACTGCCGGTGTCCGCCAGTACAGGGCGAAAATCAAGCTGCATGCGATTCAAAATTCGAGCATAGGTGGCGTGCATTTTTTGATAAGTCTTTCCGAGGTCCTCTTCATCCAGGTGGAATGAATAAGCGTCCTTCATTAAAAATTCCCGGGCGCGCAAAACGCCGAATCTTGGGCGGGTTTCATCCCGGAATTTGGTCTGTATCTGATAGAAATTGACAGGTAATTGCCGGTGACTTCTAAGTTCGCTGCGGGCAAGCTCAGTAATGACTTCTTCGTGGGTGGGTCCAAAACAGAAGTCACGCTGGTGTCTGTCTTTGAATTTCAGCAGCAACCCTTCGTCATATTGCTGCCAGCGTCCGGACTCATGCCACAGTTCTGCAGGCTGCACTACAGGCATCATGACTTCCAGTGCTCCGGCGGCGTTCATCTCTTCCCGGACAATTGCTTCGATCTTCTGCAGAACTCGCAATCCAGTAGGCAGCCATGTATACACTCCGGAGGCGAGTTTCCTGATGAAACCAGCGCGCAGGAGCAACTGGTGACTGATGATTTCCGCATCGGCCGGAGTTTCCTTGAGAGTATTGATGTGATATTGAGACGCTTTCATGGATAACATATTCAAATAAAACAGGGTCAGAGTCTAGGGTCAGAGTAAATAATTCTGAATTTGACCCTTGACTCTCCTGACTCTGACCCCATTGTTCCCTGGGAGGCTGTCCGGGAACTGCGACCGTAGCGAGGGCGAGACTGATTGAGTCATATTTTTTGGTTATTTGAGGCAAATATTGTACATATTGAACGAAAATGAGCGGAAAATATGGCCAATCAGGCTTGTCCGCAGTAGGTCAGTCTGTTCCCGGACA
>JAPOOX010000180.1 GCA_026713185.1 Gammaproteobacteria bacterium | reverse complement strand
GCAAACGCGGGGCGGACCATATATGCGTAAGCCTAATGTCGGAGCGCCGAGCTGGAGGAGAGAGACTACAGGCTCTCGGAGGAAGTGAGGAAATCCCGGAGGGACGCACAGACGCTGAAGCAGATGAATGCCCCAAAGCCATCTGCGAACACACTCGTTAATGAAGCAAGCCCTGATCAAACATGACCAAGAAAATCCAGGTAAGCCGGCCTGTTTGCTGCGCGACAGCGCGCTGCTCGCGGGGCGAGTTCTCTCCTGACCCCGACACAGGTTATGACCTGTCTGCATGCCTGTTTCACGTTAGAGTGGTAACATAGTCACAGGTTCATCCGGTCCAGGGTCAGCACACAGGCATCAAATGAACATTCCCAGATTGCTTCGGGCATTACTTGGCACAGACGTTGTTGTTGCAACCCTGTTAATACTGATTGCAACACTGCTTATCGCGTTTGTCTCTTTTTACCTGGCCTGGCTGAATTACGAAGACCGATACGGCATCAGCTTTATGGAATTTATCAGAATCACCTTCTAGAGCAAGTCGTGATACTGGGAAAATCTCGTATCCTGACGGGTGATGATCTCCAATACACACACTTTACCTTCCCTGTTCTGCTTCCATGCTTCCCGCAATGCAGGCGCAACTGCAGCCGGGTCTTCCACCTTGATGCCATGAGCACCCAGTGCCCTGCCAACTTCCGCATATTCACCGGTCTGGTTGCCGGCGCCATACTTCTGCATGGCGGTAGGCATACTCTTGTTGTATCCACCCATGGTGGAATTATTGATTACAACGGACGTTATCGGTACTTCGGCGCGCACGGCAGTTTCTATATCCAGACCTGTATGACCGAATGCCAGATCACCCATGAAGTTCATACAAAATTTTGAGGGGTCGGCAATTCTGGCGCCAATCATCAATGGAATACCGTAACCAAGATGCGTGGTTTTACCCCAACCAATGTATCCCCGCGGTGCTGTTGCCTGGTAGAACGGCATGATCTGATCCCGGGGATTGCCGGCATCATGAGTCAGAATGGTATTTTGGTGATCTACCGTCTTGTTGATTTCATTGATAACCCGATAGGGGTTGATGGGTGTTTCATCGGAATTGAGCAGCGGCGCCCACTCATCCAGCCAGTCTGCATGACCCTGGGCAATTTCAGCGACCAGGACTTGATCTGTTTCACGTCCGGTTTCGCCAATAGCGGCTTTCACTTCGTCGATAATCATTTCCAGGGTCAGTCTGGCATCCCCAATCAATCCGATATCCACGGTATAGTCTTTGTTGATATCCTCTGCAGAAACCGTCGAATGGATCAGTGTCTTACCATCGGGAATATCAATACCGAAAGTAGTACGGGTAAGACCGGAACCCACAGCAAGAACCACGTCTGATTCACCCAGCCATTTGAATACATTCCTGGGTGCTGTCCGGTTCGCGGAACCCAGCGCCAGTGGATGGGAATCCGGTAACGCACTCTTGGCTTCCATGGTCGTGATGACAGGAATCTGGGTGAGTTCAGCCAACTGCCTGAGTTCTTCTGTGGCATCAGCATAAAGAACACCCTGACCAGCCCAGATAACCGGCCTTCTGGCGCCCAGTAACGCTTTCACTGCATCCTGAACATCACCTCTGCCAGGGGCATAGGTAAACTTTCTGGATGGCTTATAGTTCATGGCATGTTCCGGTACATCACGACCACAGACATCAGGATGCATTTCTACCAGTACAGGACCTGGTCTTCCATGTTTAACCGCATGAAATGCACGCTGAATCTGGGTTGACACTCGGTCCGGTCGGTCGATGGACAAGGCTTCCTTGGTAATGTGTGCATAATTCCGGGTTGCCGAGAAATTGGGTTTTACGTCGTATCCTTTAAGTCCCGCACCAAGTGGCATGTAGATCATCGGAACTGCTTCCCCATAGGCCTGGGCTATGCCGCCAAAGGAGTTCTCAACGCCTGGACCGGACTGGGAGGCATAAATGCCCGGCACCTTACCGCGCATGGTACGGGCATAGCCATCCACGGCATTGATTGCACCACGTTCCTGTCGAAAGACTATGGGACGAATGCCGACTTTTGCCACTGCTTCTATCAGTGGATTCGCCGGGAAACATCCCATCCAGCTGACTCCCTCAGCCTTCAGGCATTGTGCGATAAAATCAAAACCGTTCATGAATTTCTCTCCTGTTCAGGTGGTTTGCAGCAAAGCAGTTCATCAAGAATACCAGAAATGATTGAAAAAATTTTCTAGAGCAGCCATAAGATTGTAAAGTAGTCCTGTGTAATCTATTTTTATGTTGAATACTGAAAACAGGACTTTTCTACATCAGGATATATCATGCTTTCTTCTTTCTGCTGTCAATAGCCTTCAGCATCAGTGCTGACGATTGCGAGCAGCAGACCCCCGGGCTTTCACAGTTGGAGCCAGCCTCCTGGGGGCTCGATACCCATAACACCCGATTGCAGATCAATTCAGCCATAGACGTGGGCAATGTTTCAGGGCTTCAACTCAAATGGGTTTACGGTCTTGCAGGCAATATTCCACGTTCTTTCCCCCTGGTCTCGGAAGACACGATTTTCATAGGGGATGCCGGCTTTGGCGTCGTTGCTCTGGACCGGGAATCCGGCTGTGTTCGCTGGACTTACGAAGCCCAGGGAATCGCGAGTGCCATCCTGTACAGACGAAACAACAACGATGTGACGTTGTATGCCACTATAAGGGAAAAGGGCATCGTTGCCCTTGATGCAGTCGATGGCATGCAGTTATGGCTGTCAGCACCGGGAGACAATCCGATTCCCATGTATTCCGGGACACCGCTCGTGTATGCAGATGACATCTTTGTCCCACTCTCATCGGCGGAAGTTGGCTTAGCCATGAGTCCCTTTTATGGTTGTTGTGAAACCAGTGGTGGTATGGCATCTATCAGCGCATCCACGGGGGAGACAAACTGGTATACACGAACCATCAGGGAACAGCCTGAGATTACCGGTCGACGATGGCTTTTTATCGAAACCCATGGGCCCTCCGGTGCACCTGTCTGGAGTGCGCCAATGCTCGACCCGAAGAGAGGACTTCTTTTTTTTGGCACCGGACAGAATTACAGTCTTCCGGCAAGCAATACCAGTGATGCCATTTTCGCAGTCAATGTACATGATGGTTCAACACGCTGGATCCGCCAGTTTACCAAGGACGATGTTTATAACCTTGCCTGTAATGTTGGCTTGCCAAATTGTCCCGATACCGTGGGACCCGATGTCGATTTTGGTGCGCCTCCGGTATTGGCGACACTTCCGGATGGTCGGGAAATTCTGCTCGCCGGGCAAAAATCCGGACACGTTCATGCCATGAATCCGGACACGGGTGACGTTGTCTGGCAACGTAAACCTGGCCGGGGTGGCGCGCTGGGAGGTGTGCACTGGGGACTGGCAGTCAACAATCAACTATCCCTGGTTTTCGTACCCATCAGTGATATCTGGACTGGTGGATTAACCGGTAAGGGTGAACCGGCGCCCGGTCTCCATGCCCTTGATATTGAGACAGGCGAAACCCGCTGGTATCACATGCGAAAGTCCCGATGTGCTGAACTGTTCTGCTGGGGCGGAATATCCGCTGCAATAACAGCCACTACGGACCTGGTTTTCATTGGTTCAATGGATGGAATGATCGAAGCGGTGAGCGCAGAATCAGGAAAGGTGTTATGGAAACATGACACCTGGCAGAAATACACCACAATAAACGGTGTAGAAACCGAGGGTGGCGCCATAGACGCACATGGTCCGATGCTGGTGGATGATCTGTTGATAGTCTCATCCGGTTACGCCAGTTACGGTCAAAAGCCCGGGAACGCCTTGCTGGTATTTAAGCTTCCAGAGGGTGACCAATGAACGGCAGTGGCGAACTTGCCAGCCGGATCCGCAGGTTATCAGCAACCCTGCTGGACCTTGGCCTGGTCTTTTGCTTTGGACTGGTGTTGTTGCTGGTAACAGGATGGCTGGAAGACGCCGAGGATTTTGCCGGCGGGGGTTCGTCCCTCACAATACCTCTTCTGGGGATCATGAGTTTTCTGATACTGAATGGCTGGCTACTGTGGAATTACAGTCAGACAATCGGAAAACGAATCACAGGAATCCGGATTGTGACGCAGACGGTCATAAGTGACCCGGATGATGAAGTTGGAAAAGTCACTTTCTGGAAACTGCTTATCCGATCTGTTTTCTTCCTCCTTATATTCGCTTCTTTTTCATTCTTCCTCATACTCGTCCTGGTTGATCACCTTTGGATCTTTGGAAAAAAGAAACAATGTCTGCATGACCTTATCCTTGGTACATCCGTCATCAGGCTAAAATGACATTATGTGGTTGCGACTATGAGACACTATTTCCTGATAATGGCATTGGGTTTTTTCAGCGGCTGTAATGCTGAACAGCCACCGCATCCCTGGCTCCACGAACTTGACGCCGATGACGGGGTAAAGTCATCCGGTCTGAGGTTGATGTCTCTGGAACACGGTCTCCATGCTCTGGAAAGAGCAAATGACAACCCACAGGACAGGATACTGGTAGGCGTGCATGGTTATGCCAGTGAAGGTTATGAATGGGTTTACCCATTACAGAAAATGGATTCGGAACGAACCTCTACCTACTATTTTCGCTGGGACTATAAACAATGTGCAGAACCGTCTGCTGATTCTTTACAGACTGCTCTGGGAGAATTGCTGAAGGCTGAACCCGGAATCAAACATGTCCAACTGGTGGGGCACAGTTACGGAGGAATTCTGGTCTCTCTTCTGGTTGAGAACTGGACATACGGGATTCCCATTGAAATACATGTCGTAGCCGCACCACTGGCAGGCATGGGAGAATTGGCTCAACACTGCGGTTACATGCCACCGGACACCGTGGCCGACAATGTCACATTTTTCCAATGGCGAACACGCCATCACCTCGATAACGCATTCAAGAATCTCGATGTTGACCCCCAGATCATCAATCTCCCTGCTGCCAGCATCATTGAATTACCAGATACCTATCGCGGACGGCGTCTGGGTCACAACTGGTCACTTAGCTGGGTAGCGGACTCACTCGCCACTAAAAATGAAGACACATTCCTCAAGTGACATGTTCTGTGATACGTTAGTGCTTTCTCACCGTAGAGCAAAATAACCATGACTCATTCCACTCTGCCCAGTGGCAACGCAAAGGCGCTGGGATTCGACCCGGACAGACTGGCGGAAATTGCACCGGCAATGCAGCAATTCATAGATGATCGCAAGGTCCCCCATCTGGTAACCCTGATTGCCAGAAAGGGGCAGATAATTCATCTGGACGCTCGCGGGGTAATGGACTTTGAAAGTCGGAAACCAGTCGATACCCACACCCTTTTCCGGTTGTATTCAAACTCCAAACCCATAGCCGGCGTGGCAACATTGATCCTGTATGAAAATGGTGTACTGACGCCGGATGATCCGGTTTCAAAGTTCGTTCCGGAACTGGCTGACCTGCGCGTACAGGGTCCGGGTATGCTCATGTCGGAACCT
>JAPOOX010000198.1 GCA_026713185.1 Gammaproteobacteria bacterium | reverse complement strand
TTATAACGAACCAGCGGAAGAAAATTTCGATGGTACGCCATTTGTGGAAGTATTCAAGGAAGAACTACGCGCATTGACATCAGGTGAATTTGATTTACGCTTTAAATCGTTTCCTGCGCAATGGGATACAGAGGCAACAACGCAAGCACTTGACGCAGCATATGCTGACTCAACCGCTGATATGGTATTGGTTGTCGGATTTCTTGGAAATCAGATAGCGGTTTCAAGAGCAACGTTTTCCAAGCCGACATTTCTGCCAATGGTCATTAACGCTGAATTGATGGGGGCGCCCACTGACGGTAATCGTTCTGGCAAACGTAACCTCAGCTACCTGGTGGATAGCGTACCTTTCAAAGACAATATAACCACGTTCAGGCGACTTGTCCCGTTCAACAGGCTGGTGTTGCTGTTGGATTCTGCCGGCCTGGAGGTGCTGGTAAGAGCGCCTGCTCTCCTGTCCCAACAAGTACCGGATATTTCTGTGATGTTTATTGGTCATGACATATCACAGGGAGAGTCGCTTGCGATTGATATTCCCGATTCTGCTGAAGCGGTAATTCTTGGTGGGTTGCCCAGGCTGAACCAGGAACAACTGACCGAGGTGCTGCGCAGCTTTGCTGAAAGGGGAATTCCAGTATTCAGTCAGTCCGAGCATGAAGTCCATTCGGGTGCATTGGCTTCCTTTGCGATTGACACGGATTACATCAGGATCGCACGGCGTAACGCCTTGAATATGCAGGCAGTTTTATTAGGCCAAAAGGCTGAGGATCAGCGGATCTACTACGAGGGCAGACGCCGTTTGACAATTAACATGCAGACTGCGGATAGCCTTGGTGTGTCTCCTGGATTTGATCTCCTGAGTGAAGCCAATCTTGTCAATACACCAGTAAACCAGGGTCCGGAATACGATTTGCTCACAGTGGCACAGCTTGCGATCGAGCGTAACCTTGATCTGGCTATTGAACAGGCCAATGTGTCAATAGGTGAACAGGACCTGAGTCTGTCCAGAGCTTCTTTGTTACCACAATTGACAGTCGAGTCCAGTTTATTGAACAGGGATCAGTCCCCGAATGTTCAGGCGGGACTTGCGGCAGAGCGCAGTACCGATGCTGCGATTACTTTTTCCCAGACGCTGTACTCCGATGTGCAACGTTCAGGTTATCAACAACAGAAACATTTGCAGGCCGCGAGATTGGCGGCGCTGAAGGTTGCAACACTAAACTCGGTGCAGGAGGCAACGGTTGCCTACCTGCAAACTATTCGAACGGAGGCTCAGGTTCTTGTCCAGCAGGATAACCTTAACCTCACTCGAACGAATCTCGATCTGGCTAAAGATCGTGTGCGTATCGGCATCTCAAGCAATGCTGATATTTATCGCTGGCAAAGCAATCTGGCCAGTGCTCAAAGTAATGTCCTGACTGCCATTGCCGAGAAAGATCAGGCTCGCGATAATCTGAACAGATTGTTGAATCAGCCGTTGGACGCTCCGTTCCGTTTGAAAGCTCCGGATATCCAGTCAATGTTTGCAATGACCGAGGATGACTTCAATGATCTGGTCAATAATCCTCGCCAGTTTTCCCGCTTTGTCCAATTTAACGTGAAACATGGCCTTGCCCTGTCGCCTGAACTGGATCAATTACGTCGGCAGATAGCTGCAATAGAACGTGACATTGTTCAGAAAAAAAGAGCGCACTGGCTGCCAGATTTCAATCTGCAGGCTCAGTATTCAGATAATCTTGATATGTCTGGTCTGGGATCGGGGGGACTCAATGAAGGCCTCACGGATTGGAGTGTAGCGGTCAACGTCAGGCTGCCTTTGTTTACGGGCGGCTCGCGTCGTGCGGCATTATCCAGATCGCAACTATTGAAGCACCAGCTCAGTCTGCAACTGTTGGCGACACGGCAACGAGTCAGTCAGAATATTCGTGCGAGAATGTATGAGACACAGGCAAGCTATGCCAACATCGAACTCTCGAATTCCGGCGCAGTTGCTGCACGAAAGAACCTCGAGTTGATCCTGGAAAACTATCGGGCAGGAAGTATCGGTATCCTCGATTTGCTGGATGCTCAAACACAGTCACTGCAGGCAGAATTGGCTGCCAATAATGCATTACATGATTTCCTGATTAATCTGATGAACGTACAAAGAGCCGTTGGCAGGTTCGAATTCATGAGCTCTGAACCAGAAAAACAGGCACTGGTAGACGAGGTGACAACTTACCTCAAAGACACATCAGGACTGACACAGGAGCAATCCAAATGAATAAGCCACTTAAAGCCGGTGGCATTCTGGTCATCAGTTTTCTCCTGAACGCCTGTGACAGTGATGAATTGATCAGCGAGCCTGAATTAAGACCAGTCAAAGTCTTTGAGGTAGACAAAGTTGTTACGGTACGAACCCGGACATTTTCCGGAATCAGCCAATCTGCTCTTGAGTCGCGACTCAGTTTCAAAGTCGGTGGCACTATTATTGAGTTACCGGTGCAGGTAGGCGATGCACTGAAGAAAGATCAAACCGTTGCAAAGCTGGACCCTTCTACATACGAACTGGAGGTGGCCCAGGCACGTTCGAAATTGTTACAGGCCAAAGCGAATCAACGCAATGCCGCTTCCAACTATGAACGTGTCAAAGGTCTGTATGAGAACTCCAATGCATCAAAAAACGAGCTGGACAGCGCACGGGCATCTGCCGAAACCGCAGAGGCTGAAGTCAATACCGCGACAAAGTCCGTTGAAATTTCGGAACTCAACAGATCCTACACAACGCTTGCCAGTGCTGCCGACTGCACTGTTGTGTCCATAGCAGTCGACCTGAATGAAAACGTAATCCCGGGTAGTGAAATTGCGACTGTAAATTGTGGTGGTGGTATTGAAGTCAGAGTTGGCGTTCCTGAAGGTTTGATTGATGGATTGACGCGAGGAAGTCCGGTTAAGGTCAGTATTAACACGATCGATGATATGACTTTCTCTGCAACGATTACAGAGATTGGCGTTGGGTCGGCCAGCTCTTCCTCGACATTTCCGGTCATCGTTGCCCTTGACGGGGTAAATCCAGGGATACGTCCGGGTATGGCTGCTCAGGTCACATTCTCCTTCCCGGAGAAGAATCAGGACATACATATCGTACCTACAGCTGCTGTTACCAATGATTCAATCGGACCTTTTGTGTATATCGCTGAGCCATCAGGTGAAAGTCGCGCGACTGTCACTCGACAATATGTTGAAGTGGGTGAATTGACCGCGCAGGGTGTGGAAATCTATAGCGGCGTTTCCCAGGGTGATGTACTGATTACAGCAGGACTCAACTCAGTTTTTGAAGGACAGACAGTACTTGTACCCAGGTCGCAGGATATATGAGTATCACAGGATCAGCGATAACCAATAATCGTTTAACAGGAGCGTTGGTTATCCTGCTTTTTCTGGCTGGAATTCAGGCATTTATTGATTTACCCAAAGCCCAGGATCCTGGATATGTCGTTCGGATCGCGATGATCACCACACGGTTTCCTGGCGCAAGTCCTGAGCGTGTTGAATTGCTGGTAACGGACAAGATTGAGAAAAAGGTTCAGGAAATGCCTGAAGTTGACAGTATTACATCGAGTTCGCGCACAGGAATTTCGATCATTAGAGTCAACTTCAAGGAAAGCTATAAGGAAATGCGTCCGATTTTTGATGATCTGCGGCGAAAGGTTGATGACATTGTTGGTGACTTGCCGGATGAGGTCAGAACCCCCGTTATTAACGATGAATTCGGGGATGTATTTGGCAGTGTTTACGCGCTGACAGGTGACGGGTATTCGCACGCAGAGTTGGAAACCATCGCGAATGAAATCCGGGATCGATTGCTCAATGAACCCGACATAGCAAAGGTTTCATTACACGGGCTGCAGCAAGAGCGATTATTCGTCGACTATAACAATGCACAGCTTACTGAACTTGGATTGTCACCCCAGCAATTGTCCAACATTCTGGAGTCGGTCAATATTCTGTCCTCCGGTGGTGATATTGTCAGTGGTCGTGAACGAATTGTACTTGAGCCTTCAGGGAACCTGGAGAGTCTTGATGATCTCAGACACACTGTTATCCAACTGCCTAATGGCGATGTCGTTTATCTTGGCGATATAGTCGAGGTCTACCGGGACTATCAGGAACCACCTGAATCGATCACCCGGGTCAATGGCCAGCCAGCAGTTGCCATTGCCATTTCAACTCGCGAAGGCGGTGATGTCCTGAAGCTGGGTGAACGTCTTGATATTCTGATTCCAGAGATCAGCAAGAAGTATCCCTGGGGTATTGAGCTTGAGAAAATCTGGTTTCAGGCAGATTTGGTTGAAAAAAGTGTTAATGGGTTCCTTCGGAGTCTGAGTCAGGCGATCGCGATTGTTATTGTGGTGATGGTCTTTTTTCTGGGTATCCGGACCGGGCTTGTCGTTGCCTTGTTGATACCAACCACCATGCTGATTACATTTTTTGTGATGCAGTTCTTTGACATTACCGTAAACCAGATATCACTTGCTGCCTTGATTATTTCGCTTGGTTTGCTGGTGGATAATGCAATTGTGATCGTCGAATCGGTCCTGTTGAAACGGGAACAAGGTGAGAATCCAATTCAGGCAGCCATCAATTCGGGCACAGAACTTCGGTTTCCGTTACTCATAGCCTCGCTGACAACTGCTGCGGCATTTATGCCGATAGGTCTTGCGGAATCTGCCGTGGGTGAATATACGGCTGACATTTTCTATGTCGTCACGATTGCTTTGCTGCTTTCCTGGCTGCTGGCGATGACCGTGATTCCAATGCTGACCACCAAATTGATTACAGTGGGGAAAAAACCGGCAGATGAAGGACCTTCCAGATGGCAAATGAGATATCGGAAGTTATTGCTGCTTTCGCTCCGGAACAAACCTGGTTTTCTGGTCGTCGTCGTCGCCATATTCAGTTTGTCAGTCTGGGGGCTTGCAGTTGTTCCTGAGCAGTTTATAGCGCCATCCAATGATCCTGTGATATCGGGTAAACTTGAACTTCCTCTTGGCACATCGATTGAAACATCCAGAGCCACTGTTGAGGCACTCGATAAGTTCATCTCGCAAGAATATTATGAAGTCGAAACAGCAGATCGACTGGTTGCAAACTGGTTGGTGTTTACGGGGGAAGGTGGTCCGAGATTTAAACTGTCACTGGATCCTCCCAATCAGAATCCATCCAATTCATTTCTGATTCTCAATACAATCGACAGTGAGTCAGTCGATGTCGTGATAGCCGGTATCCAAAATTATATCGATGAAAAACATCCTGATCTTGAGCATCAGCTTGCCCGCCTGGAAAATGGCCCACCTGTCGGTTATCCAATTCAGATCAGATTGTCGGGTCCAAATTTTGAAGATCTGTATAAAATTGCGGACAGGATAACGGCATACGTCTATGCTTTGGATGGCGTTTTATCTGTTAAAAACACCTGGGGATTGCAAACCAAAAAACTGGTTGTGGACATCGATCAGGAACGTGCGCTTCGGGCAGGGGTAACCAGCAGTGATGTTGCCTATTCTCTTCGCGCGGGTCTTTCCGGTATTGAATTAACAGAATACCGTGAAGGAGACAAGTTGATTCCGATTACGCTGCGCACCGTTGAAACGGACAGGCAGGACATCAGCAAACTGGATGGGTTGAACATTTATTCACAATCCAGCAGAAAAAGCGTTCCTTTAAAACAAGTGGCGGATGCGTTTTTGACGTTTGAACCAGGCGTCATCGAACGTCGTGACCGTGTCCGAACCATCACGTTGCAGGTTCAACTGCATCCGTGGACCACGCCTTCTGAGGTCAATTCGGGTCTCATCCCATGGCTTGAAGAGAGCAGCCAAAACTGGCCGGCCGAATATGAGTTTGAGATAGGCGGTGAATCAGAGACGTCTGATGCTGCCAATGCATCGATCATTGCAAAAGTACCCCTGGCTGCGTTTGTGGTTGTCTTATTGCTTATAGCACAGTTCAATTCGGTCCGCCGGCCGATCATCATTCTGGCGACAATTCCTCTGGGACTCATTGGTGTCACGTTTGGTCTGCATGTTGCTCAATCTTCCATGGGCTTCTTCACCATCCTTGGCATCATAGCGCTGTCCGGGATTATCATTAACAATGCTATTGTTTTGATGGATCGTGTGAGAATAGAAATCGAAGAGAAGCATAGAGCACCGGATGATGCGCTTATTACAGCCTGTATGATGCGATTGCGACCAATTGCACTGACCATGGCGACGACTGTTCTTGGCATGATGCCGCTTTGGTGGGGAGGTACGCCTATGTTTGAACCACTCGCCGTGAGCATCATATTTGGTTTGTTTTTTGCCACACTGTTAACGCTGCTTGTAGTGCCCGTATTGTACGCTGTCCTGTTTCGCGTAAGTTTTAGCCAGGAAGGGACGGTTTAGAATCGTTATCCTGATCTTGCCGTTGATAAGCTATTTCTGCCGCTTCCTGCGCGTATGCTGCATACGAGTCTTTTAAAATTGCTGAATTCAAAATGCATTCAGCGACCAGTTCTGAGCCATCGAATACTGAAGTACGAACCCAATTGGATTCGACTCTGCGGCTCTCGCTTAATGCAATGACTTCACGTTCAAGCCTGTAGGGGTGGTTTACAAACAGGGGACCCTTGATGAGCTTTATTTCCTGATCGGCAAACAATCCGACTGAGGGGGTCTTGACAGGCAGTGGGTTCTCTTGTGCGGTGTAGTAAGTCAGTACACTGATCATCTCCAGGGGGATTACAGGCTTGCCCCAGGGTGAAGTATTACCCTCATCTCTGGTATACCAGGGACTGGATTCCGTGATCGACTGAAGTTTGTCGTTCAGGGTAAATGGATACATATCGCCCATGTTTTGATCAAAGTCCATGATTACCGGTTGATCTTCCCTGATCACCATCCCAACACTGAGGTCAGCCAGAATAACCAGTTGATCCGCTGGTCGAAGCTTCTGTAGCCTTCGATCGAGTTCGGATGCCGGATGGTCTGGTCCAATGGACGCGGTACCCGACAAAACGGGTGTACCATCCCGTTTTTCTGCCCAGATCCTGCAGTTATTGCCTGCTACATCCCCGACAAAGGCACGGACCTCTTCACCTTCAACGACCATGTTCTGGTAGTGGACACTGATACAGCCTGTTTCCAACCATCGGTTACCGAAGATATGAAAAAGGAGTGGCACAAACTGGCTGAAATGCGTTGGTCCTTCGATGGGTGCGCCAGAGAAACCCAGGTCCGCCGCCATTTTGTCATCGTGCAAGGATGAGTGACCATCATAGGTTTGAGCGTTCAACATTTGCCGTGGTTGGCGAAAGTCCCCACAAATAAAGGGTTTGAAGGAAAATGGTTCCACAGAAATACTCTTGAGAATCGTAATGTTCAGAGAATATCATAATTATGGAGCTATATTGGTACTGAGCGTGTTGAAAAGATCAACCCCTACTCCCATGCATGCCGCGCCAGGTCCGGCACGTTCATCCCGGGTGTGGTCAGTCCCATGAGCTTTGCCGGCGGTGTATCTGTAGAGGTTTTGATGCGTAACCCGTAATTCCGCCAGAGTAGTATGATCCACAATTCCGCGCAAACCACAGCGGGATCCCAGTAGGCGCCTAGATAGCTGCGCCCGGGGCGTGCTCTAAAAGCCGCCCGGTGAAGTCCAGCAGCCGGGTCATGGCCAGTGTGCCGCCATAGGGCATGGGGGTGTCCTCGCCGAGGTCCCGATGAGCCAGGTAGAGGTTCGCAACTTCTTCCTCATGAATCTCGGCGTTCTCTGTGTTGCTCGCCCGTCTATCCAGTGGCTCTTGGCGCTGGTGCATGGCTACTGCCGTGTGGTCCACAACACGCTGTCCCAGCTCGGTGAGGCCGTCCTGGTCAACAGTTTATATCAGCGACCCCGGTAACTTAATTTTCTTAAACGGCTCGTGGTTCGAGAAAGGGAGCAGGGTCACGATCTGATATGATTTAACATAGACGATTACATGTTATGTGAAAATTTGCGGAAAAAATACGTATAGTGCTATATTTGTGTAGCCCAAATGATCTATTAGGATTAAGCCAATGCTTTTACGCTTTGCTGTAGCAAATCACCTTTCCATTCGCGAGAGGCAGGAATTGTCCTTCGCTGCATCTTCCTTGAGAGATCGAGACGATGGGCTGATTGACTGCAAAGCGGTGCAAAGCGGATCAGTTTTACCCGCGATAGTGATCTATGGCGCCAATGCATCAGGCAAATCCAATATCGTGAATGCGATAGCCACCATGCAGAAATTGGTATTGTTGTCGCATACCCGGGGGGACCCCGGTGGTGGCGTACCACGTCATGCATTTAAGCTTGACACAACTTGCTCGCAAACCCCATCCAGATTCGAAATCGACTTCGTCATCGATGACGTAAGATACCATTATGGATTTGAAACTACGGATGATGTTTTTGCCGCGGAGTGGCTGTACGAATTTCCCAAGTCGCATCGCAGAAGAATGTTTGAGCGCGATAACAGCGGATTTAATTTTGGGCGCTGGTTGAGAGGGCAGAACAACAATATTGCCGGGTTGACCAGACCTAATAGCCTGTTTTTGTCAGCGGCAGCACAGAACGGTCATGAGCAGCTGTCAACAATATATGAGTATTTCAGGTCGATTGAGTTTGCCAATACGATTTCAATACCAGGTGTAAGGGCTTCATCTCAATTTGCAGGAGATGGTCCGGATGCGCGCGTGATCAAATTCTTAGAATCGATCAATACCGGGGTTATAGATTACCGAAAAAGGGAAACTGAAATTCCGGAAGAAGGTCGAGAAATGCATCGCGAGATATCCGCTTTATTTAAAAGGTTCTTAGGTGATTCCGTAAAATTTGACCTCGGTGATGATGAAGATAAGCGTGTAGCTATTGAACTGGCTCATCGTGGCCGGAAGGGAGAGTCGGTTTATCTTGACATGGATTCGGAAAGCGCAGGAACACGGCGGTTATTGATAGTACTTGGCCTGGCATACAAGGCATTGGATAAGGGGACCCTGCTATGCATAGACGAAGTGGATGCCAGCCTGCATACCTATGCCAGTGAAGCGATACTGAAGTTATTCTGCCAGCCAGAGATAAACCGAAATGGCGCACAGCTTATTGCGACAACTCACAATACCAACCTGATGATGAAATCGTCCGTACTGAGACGTGATCAACTTTGGTTTACTGAAAAGACCCTGGAGGGAGCTACGGAACTTTATCCGCTAACAGATATTCGAACGCGCAAGGATGACAATATTGAATTAGGGTATTTGCAAGGCCGATTTGGAGCGCTGCCAAGTGACGACATAACATTGCCACTTCATGAGTCGAATTGAATGGCACGCTACAAGATGCCGCCAATCCGACGACAAAAATCAAGTAGAGAACCGAAACGACGTTTTATCCTATTTTGCGAAGGTAAGAATACGGAACCGGCTTATTTTTCTGCGCTCAAACGGACCTTGACTGGGGCGTTAATTACTGTTGAAACCATACCGGGAGTTGGAGTTCCCATGACTATAGCAACGGAGGCAGTTAATTTTGCTAAATCCCAGGGACTGACCAAAACAAGTCGACTTAAAAAGAACTCGTTCGAAGAGAATGACGAGGTGTGGGCAGTATTTGACCGTGATGATCACCCAAATTTCGACGAAGCAATAAGTCGATGTCAAGATAATAACGTTGGAGTTGCACGTTCTAATCCTTGCTTCGAGCTTTGGCTAATCCTGCATGAAAGGGATTACAACCGACCCAACCATCGTGATGCTGTCCAGAGAATGCTGAAGAAACTGCGGCCGGAATACGACAATCGTAAAAGAAAGATCCCAGATTGCGACGACTTGGTGACCCGTGTCGAATCGGCTGAAGAGCGTGGAAAAGTCTTGGTAGAGCGTCGTGAGGAGGAAGGAAATCCTCACGGTAACCCTTCGACAACTGTTGGCAACTTGACCAGAGCGATCCGGAAAGCCAATGAATTGGCCGGAGGTAGCCGGTAAAAAATTCACCAAAAACTGAAAATCAGATACTCACGCTTACCAGTGAGGACTCATCCATTGCTTAATTAAATCAGGCGCTACCGGGCATGCTGGAGAAGTATCTGACGATCTTCCGCAGCATGATCTTCCCCCGAAATTCTGAACACCAAGTTAAGAGTTCTATAATGATTCAAGACGAGGTGTTCTATGAGCAAGCGAACCTCCATGCCTATGTAAGGGTTGTATGTGTAAACAGGTATATAATTCCCTAATTTATCGGAGTCATGGGATGCGCTGTCGGGAATTATCACGGCTTGTGGCCACGAGTGGCAGCAAAGTGATTGAGAAGCCAAATTGAAAGGGTGCCGAGAGCGGGTCTCGACCGTTGGGGATTTGGCAACAGATTCCAATAGTCGTCGCAGGGAGTAGACGGGTTACCTGAGATCGTAAAGGAGAGGCTGCGTATGCAGGACGCTGAAAAGCCGTGAACGTCTGACGGATCGGAAATCGACAATGGGAATGACAAAGAGAATGTTGGAAGAGGCAATGGAGCGAGGCTATACATTGCCCGACAAAGAGTTCGTCTGCGGAGACTGTGTTTCTAATGAGATTTTGAGGGGCGTTCTGGAGAACGAAGCCATTCGGGCTTCGTGCCAGTACTGCAACCGCTGTAATGCAGCACCGATTCAAGTGTTACTGGCTGAAATTGCAGATGCTGCGTTTTCTGGCTTTACAGACCCGGCAAATGAATTGCCATACGAAAGCAGAGAGGGCGGGTATCTGGGAGAGACGCTGGAGGCATGGGAAGTTATTTCGAGTCTCGGTAGCTGGACCGAGAACGAAGACTTGCAGGAAGACGTTGAGCAGGCGTTCGCCGGCACTTTGTGGTGTAAAGTGGACTACTTCAGATTGGACCAAGGGGAGAGATTACGATACGGGTGGCAAGGTTTCGTGAGGCAAGTAAAACACAAGACGAGGTACCTCTTCCTGCAGGAGCTAGAAGACGAGGATCAGGATGAGATTCCCCCTGGAAGGATGCTGGAAGAAATCAACGGATTGCTCAAGGGTCTGGTCTCAGAATTACCGAAGGATAGCGTTTTGTATCGCGTGCGTGTCGTGAAGGACGGTGAGCGACCGTGCACAGCGAGTGAGATGGGCACTCCACCACCTGGCCTTGCCACCATGGACAACAGGATGAGCCCTGCAGGGATTCCGATGTTTTACGCCGCCCAAGACGAAAAAACAGCGGTGGTGGAGACGTTTGATCCGAGTATGGAGTCGGGACGGATGCTCGCAATCGGTGAGTGGCAGGTTAATCGGGATCTTGCGCTGCTTGATCTCACTGACCTGCCCGAAATACCGGATCCGTTCGACCATGAGAACAGGTGGCAAGCGGAACGCATTAACTTTGTATACAAGTTTGTTGACGAGTTAACGAGGCCAGTCTCTAGGAGGCTGTCGGATTAAACACTTTGAAAGTGACGAAAGCACAGCGGTACAATCTGTCGCGAGCAACGCTCCAGGTGTTGTGATGCTGCCGATGCCGGCTATTCTGGACCTGTTTGGTGGCGTTATGTCACCTCGC
>JAPOOX010000252.1 GCA_026713185.1 Gammaproteobacteria bacterium | reverse complement strand
GTCAGCCCCACGAGAGAATTCCCCATGGACTGCAGGAATTTTCAAAAACGTCAACAGGACGCACACACTGACTAACAAAAATACATTGCACATGATTGCCATTTAAAGACACTGGATCGGTATGGCGAAGATTACGCAAAGGAATACTTGCGGTAAAGACCTGTCCTACCAATCGTTTGACACTATCTCAAGGCGCGCCTAGAATCATTCCTGATGGATTTACTGGACTAGTGCAGGAGAACACCCATGACAGCTACAAATTCGCTCCATCGGCTCACGCTGACAACTATTATTGGGATGTGCTGTCTCTGCACCCCCTTTTCGATTCTTGCTGAGGAAGACGGGGACGTGATCGAAGAGATCATCGTAACCGCACAGCGCACGTCCGAGAGTATTCAAGACGTCCCCATAGCGGTGACCGCCCTGACGGGTGAAATGCTTGAAGAAAAGCAGGTGATCAATCCTTCCGATCTGCAGATAAACGCACCGAATGTCAGCTTTACAGCGACAAATTTTGGCAACTTCAGTTTCAGCATCCGCGGTATAGGACGATTGGTGATCGGAAACACCGGGGAATCCGGGGTGTCAACACACCTGAACGAGATTCCTGTTTATACCAACCTTAATGCAATCGAGTTTTTCGATATGGAACGGGTCGAGGTTCTGCGTGGCCCGCAGGGTACACTCTTTGGACGCAATGCCACCGGTGGCGCCATTAACTTTTTGACCGCCATGCCGGATTACGAAGGCTTGAAAGGAACACTGGATATCGAAACCGGTGACTTTAATCACCAGCGCATCAAAGGTGCATTGAATATTCCCTTTGGCGAAACCGCGGGGTTGCGGGTGGCTGGTTTTAAACTGGACAGAGATGGTTACACCAAGAACCTTGCATATGGTCAAAGAGGTGCGAACGGCAGCACCCTGACGGGTATTGACGACGATATCGATGGTCGTGCTGTTGAGGCCCTGCGATCGACTTTTGCATGGGACATTACTGATCGCGCCAACTTGTGGATCCAGTTCAATCGCTTCCGGGAGGATGACGACCGGGCGCGGATCACCAATCAGGTTTGCGTGCGCAACCCGTTGCCCACCACAGGGTGCCTGCCTGACGAATTTGGCTTTGAAATGCCACATCTGGGCGCTTCCACCAGTGGTATTTTCGGTGGTGCAGCCGGTGCATTGCCATTTGGCGTGGACGGTTCCGATCCTGCCCTGTATGTGTTCCAGAGGCCTGCGATAGACGGCTTCCGCGAAATACACACAGATTACGAACCAGTGTTTGTTGAAGAGGAAGACCTCTGGTCTTTCGGTTTCAATTACGAGTTCGACACCTTCAATCTGAACCTGCTCGGGTTGAGCCAGACCCGTGACTACCACTCCAGGCAGGATTACGCGATGGATGTTGGTCCTACCCTTGGACCCACGCCGTTTAACCCGTCGGGATTGTGGCCGGTTTCGGAACCAGCGGATTTTTTTGCGGGGGCTGACTGGCTCCCGGGACCGTGCAATCTCTTTGATGGAACAGCGGGAGTATATGGCGGCTGTATTCTTCCCGTGGATCAGACCCGGGTGTTTGCCTTCGACCAGACTGATACAGAAGTCGAGTACTGGACCGTGGAAGGACGAATCCAGTCCACGTTGGATGGGTCGTTCAACTTCCAGATTGGCGCGAGCGCCTATGACCATGTAAGTCATGGAGACTATTACGTACTCGCCAACACGCTGGATATTGTGTCGGTTTACGGCTCCCCGGCGCTTGGCGCACCCCCTCTGTATCCAGGTTTTTTCAACAATACCTCCAAACCGGGAGCCGGCACATTGCAGAACGGCTGGGCAACCTTTGGTGAGGCATATTTCGACCTGACCGACTCAGTGACATTGACCGCCGGGCTACGGTACAACGAGGATGACAAGGAAGTTAATGATACCAGCGTGCTGTTCAATTCACTCAATTTGAATGCTGCCGTGGGTGGCCTGTTCGGGCCAAATCCGATCTGGGTTCGCTCGGGCCTGTTCGGTGACATCTCTACTATAGCGGCAGGTGGAGCTGCCGGGCTCAGCGAAGCATCGAACAGGCTGCTGGAATTCTGGGACGCCCAGGGCCTGTATGCGGAGAATGCACCGTTGGCTATCGGAGGGCTTGTGGCTCTTGGCGCCGCAGAACAAATAGGGGATCTGGTACTGGCGGGATTGCTGCCACCGCAGTTCATTCCTGCCACCATAGCAGCCCTGCCATTGCCACCGATTCTTCAGGGTACGGTAGGCGCCCTGCGGAGCCAGAATCCCGCCGTGATTGCACAGGATCCCGGGTTGGCCGCGGTTGCCGGCGCCTGGAGCGCCATTGCTGCTGCTGTACCACCGGTTCCCGGTTTCGGTGAAACCCGCTTCGTGACCGGTAGCCCCAGCAAAGCCAACTGGTCCGAATTAAGTGGTCGAATCGGCCTCGACTGGCTGGTCAACGAAAATTCCATGGTGTATGGATTCTATAGCAGAGGTTACAAACCCGGTGGTTTCAACCCGGCCATCCCCCCGGCATTCCAGGATACATCGGCATTTACATTCGCGTCGGAACAGGTCGGCGCCATTGAAATTGGAACCAAAAACACCCTGGCAGACGGCCAGCTTTTACTTAACGGCGCATTCTTCCTGTATGACTATTCGGACCTGCAGACAACACGGATCGCCAACAACAGTTCTATCAACGACAATATCGATGCCAATATCATGGGCGTTGAGATCGAGAGTCTGTGGTATCCCAGTGCGCTGCCGGGCATTACGGTTGACTTTTCATATAGCTGGCTGAGTTCAGAAGTGGATGGGTCGCAGTCAGTCGACCCTGTCAACAGAACCGGAAACAATGCGGATTACATCCTGTTGAACAACATCGATCCGGGATCACTCACCGGGGTAAATTACGTGGCGAGGGAGTCTCAAATCACACATGCTGTCGTTGGTGCGGCCCTGGCCACCGGGGCTGCTTTGGATGTCCGTAACGGAACAACCCTGAAAAGTGTCTCGTATGCGGCCAATGCGAGCGGGGTTTCCATTCCCGCCTACTTCTCAAGGGCATTCCTGGATGGCGTAGGTGTCGAAACCTCTGACGGTATTCCGGTCAACCTGGACGGCAACCAGTTGCCGAATTCGCCAGAACATACCATCAAGCTGGGTCTTGCTTATACCTGGGACTATCCTGCGCTCGCGGGTTCGCTCACTGCCCGTTGGGACTACTACTGGCAAGGCGACTCGTACGCCCGGGAATTCAACACGGTAGGCGACGAGATTGATGGATGGAGTCAGCACAACGCCACGCTCATATACGAGAGTAATGACGGTCGATGGATGGTGAAAGCCTGGGTACGCAACATTGGGGACGAAGACAACGTAACCGGAAAATATCTAACCTCCGATACTTCAGGATTTTTCAGGAATTACTTCCTGACTGAGCCGCGCCTGTTTGGCGCATCTCTGCGATTAAACCTGGGCGGCTAGCTGTCTTTGTATAGAGCGCTTGTGAACCGTTAAGGTGTGTCCAGTGGATTGATATCTGTTTGCCTGCCTGTATTTTCGGTTCAGATACCCACGCGCACGGCAAGTACATCGCAGGGAGCACCGTGCAGGACACCGTTAGCGGTTGAACCTAGAATCAGGGCGAGGCCGTGTCGGCCATGGCTGCCTACCACAATCAGGTCGGCGCCAATCTGGTTGGCCAGGGTGTCTATCTCTGTTTCCGGTCGACCGAAGATCAAGTGCTGATTATCCGGATCAATGTTGAACATGGCGCCGAATTCAGAAAGATGCGATCTGGTGGTTTCCTGTATCTGTTCCTGGATAGCGGACAGGTCCATCGGGATATCGCCACCGTAGGCCAGACTGAGTGGTTCAATGACGTGAACGCAACTGAGTTCCGCAGAGTAGGCTTTGCATAATGCGCAAGCCCTGTTGACGACTCCTGTGGATTCTTCTGTCAGATCCACGGCTACAAGTATGTGCGAGTATCCACTCATCAGCATGCTTCCACTTGTTATTCCTGACAGTTGCAGAATTTACACAGTTCAAAATGATTTTCAACAAACCTTTTCAGATACTTGACCATATTTGGGACCTGGTTGGAAAGATTGCATAATATCCAGCTGATCAATTTCAGAGATGAGTCATGATATACATCATAATCGGCCTGGTGTTGTTGTTGATTGCAGCACCAATCATCGCGGTATTGCCCTCAAAGCGCGAGAAGGAACAGATGAAGTTGCGCCAGCAGGCCATGGCTCAGGGGATCAGTGTGGAATTGACCAGTATTGATGATCCCATTCCAAAGCAGAAGAAGTATGTTACCGGTACCGGCAAGCAACTGAAAGCGGTCCTGCCGGTTGCCGCATATCGGATTGTCAGGCAGCAAGACCGGGATTGGCGACGTGAACCTGAAGCCAACTGGTCACTGGAACGCCGTGCGGTTGCCCAGGACATCGAGTTGCCGGGTACCTGGTGCTGGTTGGACGATAAACCTGATAATCTGACACCTGAATTCATCCGGTATCTAACTGATAACATGAGTCATCTGCCGGAAGATGTGGTGCGTATTGAAGAAGTCAATCGTGTGATTTCTGTTTACTGGCATGAGCGGAGTGAAGAAGCAGGATTGCAATCCATTGTCGAATTTCTGACAGGTTGTCTTGCGATAAAGCCCATACCGGATGTAAGTGATCAGTGATTTAAGCTTGCATTTCGTGCCAATTCCAACACAACAGTAAACTCACTGTTGACAAACCTATACGCATTGATACTAAAGTAAAAAAGGAGCGCAAAAGGAAACGCAGTCTGTGAGTAAAGCATTAGTCATCGTAGAGTCACCGGCAAAAGCCCGGACGATCAATCGATATCTGGGAAATCAATACATTGTAAAATCAAGCGTAGGACATATTCGCGATCTGCCTGTGAGCGGTAAGGGCGTAAAGAGTGATCCTGCAAAGGGAGCAAAGGAAGCCGCCAGGGTTCGCAAGATGGCTCCTGAAAAGAGAGAAACCTACAGGAAGGAAAAAGCGCAAAAGAAATTAATCTCCCGTATGGGAGTGGATCCAACCCGGGGATGGAAAGCCAGTTACGAAATTCTGCCTGGAAAGGAAAAAGTCGTATCTGATCTGAAGAAACTTGCCACAAACGCTGAAGAGATCTTTCTCGCAACTGACCTTGACCGTGAAGGTGAGGCGATTGCATGGCATCTGCGTGAAGCTATCGGTGGGGATGAGAACCGATATCGCCGTGTGGTCTTTAACGAGATTACCCGCACGGCCATCCGGGAAGCCTTCGAAGATCCTGTTGAGATCGATATGGACCGGGTAAATGCACAACAGGCACGACGGTTTCTGGATCGTGTGGTCGGTTTTATGGTCTCCCCGCTACTGTGGGCGAAAATTGCACGTGGATTGTCCGCGGGACGGGTTCAATCTGTTGCGGTCAAATTGATTGTAGAACGCGAAAGGGAAATAAATGCCTTTGTTCCCGAGGAATACTGGGAGGTATTTGCCGACCTTGCTGAGGATCAAAAAGCTGAAGCAATCAGATTTCAGGTCATCCGGGAAGCTGGGAAAAATTTTCGGCCGCAAAATCAGGAACAAACAGACAAAGCCCTGGAAAAACTCAAGGACGCCAACTACAGGGTTATGAACAGGGAAGATAAAGCAACCAGTACAAGACCGGGAGCTCCCTATATCACATCAACACTGCAACAGGCCGCCAGTACACGTCTGGGTTTCGGAGTGAAAAAAACCATGACTGCGGCACAACGCCTCTACGAGGCTGGCTATATCACCTACATGCGAACTGATTCCACCAACCTGTCGGCGGTTGCAGTCAATGCCTGTCGGAATTTGGTGCAGACAGAATTTGGTGACAGATATGTACCGCTGAAACCCCGGTTTTATTCCAGTAAGAAAGGTGCGCAGGAAGCCCACGAGGCAATTCGCCCTTCTGATGTGAATCTGAAATCAACGGCGTTGCGTAATATGCAACGGGATGAGGTGCGTTTGTATGAACTGATATGGCGTCAATTTGTTGCCTGTCAGATGTCGGATGCACAGTATACCAGTACCAGTGTTCTTGTTGAGGCGTCGGACCTTGTGCTGCGTGTACGAGGTCGTATCCTGCGCTTTGATGGTTTTACCCGGGTACAGTCACAGGATCGGAGAAAAGAAGATGGCGTCCCGCTGCCGGAATATGAAGTGAACCAGCAACTGAATCTCCTGAAACTGTTGCCATCACAACACTTCACAAAACCCTCTCCCCGTTACAGTGAAGCAAGCCTGGTGAGGGAACTGGAAAAACGCGGTATTGGCCGACCTTCCACTTATGCGTCCATTATCACGACTATTCAGGACCGGGGTTATGTCACGCTGAATAACAAGCGGTTCCATGCTGAAAAAATCGGTGAAATAGTGACCGACCGTTTGAATGAAAATTTTGCGAATCTGCTTGACTATGGCTTTACAGCACAACTTGAGGAATCGCTGGACAAGGTTTCCGAAGGTAAAGTTAACTGGAAAAATCTGCTTGACGAGTTTTACAGGGACTTTGAAAAGAAACTCGACAGGGCTGGCAGTGAAACCGGTATGCGAACCAACAAGCCATTGATGACTGATATTGTATGCCCTCGATGCGGCAGGGAAATGCAGGTGCGTACTGCCAGCACTGGTGTTTTTCTGGGTTGTTCCGGTTATGTGTTGGCGCCCGCGGATCGTTGTAAATTAACCATGAACCTGGTTCCTGGTGACGAAGTGACGAGTGTTGCAGGCGATGATGAAGAGGAATCCAGAATCCTTCGGAACAGGCGGCGATGTCCAGAGTGCAATACGGCCATGAGTAGTTACCTGATTGATGCAACCCGGAAGTTGTATCTCTGCAGCAACAACCCTGACTGCAAGGGATTTGAAGTCGAAGTAGGGAAGTTCAGGATCAAGGGATATGACGGACCGGTTATTACATGCGACAAGTGCAATGCGGAAATGCAGTTGAAAAGCGGTCGATTCGGCAAGTACTTCGGATGTACCAATGTCGAATGCGGGAATACCCGTAAGTTACTGCGTAACGGTAAACCGGCGCCGCCCAAAATGGAACCGGTGCAGATGCCGGAACTGCAGTGCGAGAAGGTTGATGATACGTACGTTTTACGCGATGGCGCTGCAGGAATCTTTCTTGCTGCCAGTCAATTTCCGAAAAAACGGGAAACCCGGGCACCCTATATGGATGAGTTGTTACCTCATCAGAATGAGATAGATCCTAAATATCAACACCTGTTGCAGGCACCGGTGAAGGACCCTGAAGGCCGCCGTTCGCTGGTCAAGTTTGCCCGGAAAACGGGGCAACACTATGTTGTAACCGAATTAGAGAAAGGAAAAGTCTCCGGTTGGCGGGCTGATTATGTTGACGGCAGGTGGATTGAACAGCATGGAAAACCGAAGCAGAGAAAGACTCATCGAAAATAACGTCCCGGATATTGAAGGCTCCAGAGCCTTCAGCGGGTTACCATAAAGAGCCTTCAGCGGGTTACCATAAAGAGCCTTCAGCGGGTTACCAAAAAGAGCCTGCTTCAATAACGAGTGTGTTCGCAGATGGCTTTGGGGCATTCATTTGCACCAGCGTCT
>JAPOOX010000218.1 GCA_026713185.1 Gammaproteobacteria bacterium | reverse complement strand
TTCACCATCTGCAAACCAGCAGTGGTTTCCCCGATCATCCCTGGACAGGACAGTCTCTGGAAATTTGAACCAGTCTATGCTTCGTGCCTGCTCACGCCAGAAGTCCTCTGGATTTTCCAGTGACTGCAAAAATGCTGATCTGTAAGTCTCCAATAGCATTCACTCCATAGATCAGGCAATGACCCCGGCTTTAAACAACGAGTCTGTTTCGTCAGACGAATATCCCAACTCAGCCAAAACTGCTCTGGTATCCTCGCCAGGCTCCCGAGGCCCGTGAGACAATTCCGCACTGGTACGACTGAATCTCGGCGCCGGAGCAGGTTGCATCAACCCAGCCAGTTCAACAAAAGTGTTTCGACTCTTGTTATGTGGGTGCTCATGCACCTCGGACAAAGACAGCACCGGAGCAAAACAGACATCGGACCCTTCCATAAGATCACACCATTCATCCCGGGTTCTGGACTTGAAGACATCCGAGACTTTGTCTTTATATTCCGGCCAACGGGACTGATCCATCTGCGGAGAAAATTCATCGATGTCCAGACCTGCCTTCTCCAGAAGAAGAGCATAAAATTGTGGTTCAATTGATCCAACTGATATGAACTTCCCATCGCTGGTTTCATAGGTATCGTAAAAATGTGCACCGGAGTCGAGTAAATTGCTACCCCGCTGTTCCCGAAAGGAACCTGCACCCATCAGGGAAAAAAACATCGCCATGAGAATCGCCGCCCCATCGACCATAGCCGCATCCACCACCTGCCCTTTACCGGATTTTTGTGCCTCAAGGATGGCGCAGACAAGACCGAAAGCGAGCAGCAATCCACCGCCGCCAAAATCACCAACCAGATTCAACGGAGGAACCGGTTTCCCACCTTTGGGACCAATGGCATGCAGGGCGCCAGCCAAAGAAATGTAATTGATATCATGACCAGCTGCATGTGCCATGGGGCCATCCTGCCCCCATCCTGTCATGCGGCCATAGACCAGACTCGGATTAACAGCCATGCAATCATCGGGACCCAGGCCAAGACGCTCTGTCACTCCGGGTCTGAAGCCTTCGAAGATTGCATCAGCGGATTTACACAATTCAAGGATCAGGGCCTTACCACGAGGCTCCTTCAGATCGACTGCAATCGATTTCCTGCCCCGGGCAAGCACATCGGCAAAACGTGGAGTCTCGTTTGTACGGTTAATACGGATTACTTCCGCCCCCATATCTGCCAGCATCATGCCGCAAAACGGACCGGGGCCAATCCCTGCCAGTTCAATCAATTTTGTACCCGTCAGTGGTCCCATGCAGTATCTCCAATAACTACTTCAGGTAGCTTAAAAAGAATGGTTGGAATCACTATTTAGGCACAAGTGTTTGAACAGAGCAACTACTCAAATGGAACGTCAAACACAAATTCTCTGGAACGGAAGTGCAGGTTCACACTACACTATCTGTAACAGTTCCGGTGGTTGGTACTTGACCCGTGAATGCTGGGTACTGAACAATTCCGCTAATTTAAAGGGTCTGTTCGACAGCAGGAATCTTTGGGAAATTCAGGTTTTGAACAATGCATGAGTTACTTGAACACATAGAAGTTGAACCGGAGCATGATGCTGTAGCGTCAGTGATATTTCTGCATGGCCTCGGTGCAGAT
>JAPOOX010000139.1 GCA_026713185.1 Gammaproteobacteria bacterium | reverse complement strand
CCTGCTGGGAGCGCCATTCGCCGCTGTGCTGGAAGTCGTCATTTACGCCGGCGCCATCATGGTTTTATTTGTATTTGTGGTGATGATGCTGAATCTGGGCGCCACGGGCATCGAGCAGGAAATGGTATGGCAAAAACCCCGCATGTGGGCTCTGCCTTCATTGCTCACGCTCATACTGTTTTTTGAAATCATATATGTGCTATCTACAGACACCGCAAACCATTCCGGGAATGTCATCGACCCAGGGCAGGTTGGCGAAAAGCTGTTCGGACCTTATGTGCTCGCGGTCGAAATTGCCTCCATGCTGTTGTTGGCAGGATTGGTGGGAGCATATCACCTGGGCCGCCGGTACCTGGCAGAAAGCAGGGGAACCCAATAGTGGAAGCAATCAGCATCCCCCTGGAGCAAAGTCTGGTACTGGCGGCAGTGCTGTTCTGTATTGGTCTGACCGGCGTTATCGTCAGACGCAATATCATCTTTATCCTGATGTCCATAGAAGTCATGCTGAACGCATGCGGTCTGGCATTTATTGCTGTGGGAGCCCGCTGGAATGAAGCGGACGGGCAGATTATGTTCATGCTGATTCTGACCATCGCCGCAGCCGAAGTGGCCGTTGGCCTTGGACTGTTGCTGCAGGTCCACAGACGATTCCGGTCTATTGATATCGACCAGGCAAACAGTTTAAAAGGCTAGGTGATGACGGATCTTCTCTGGTTAATTCCCCTCTTTCCTCTGGTCAGTTTTGTCATTCTGTTTGTCACTGGTGGCCATCTGAAAAAAATCCATGTCGCAATATCCGGTGTCGGTTCCGTGGGTCTCTCGGCCCTGTTGGTCGGTGTCTTGCTGTTCACCTGGAACGGTACTTCCTTTACCCAGTCGATCTTTTCGTGGATCAATGTGGGTGGTTTCAATCCGCAGGTCAGTTTTTACCTGGATGGTCTGTCACTCACCATGCTGTGTGTGATTACCGGCGTTGGTTTCCTGATCCATGTTTATTCTTCCCTGTTCATGGAAGACGATGTCGATTACAGCCGGTTTTTTGCCTATATGAATCTATTTGTGGGCGCCATGCTGATACTGGTGCTGGCTGACAATCTGCTACTGCTCTATCTTGGATGGGAAGGCGTTGGACTGTGCAGCTACCTGCTGGTTGGCTTCTGGTATAGAGACCCGGCGAACGGTGCGGCGGCGAGAAAGGCTTTTATCGTCACCCGGATTGGTGATACCGCCATGGCTCTGGGGCTTTTTCTGTTATTCATGCATCTGGGCACTCTGGATATTCAGCCAATGCTAACGGGTGCGCAGGCGCTATGGCCAAACGGTGATACTGTCGTCACCGTAGCAGCCTTGTTGCTGTTAGGCGGCGCCGTCGGTAAATCAGCGCAACTGCCGTTGCAGACCTGGCTCCCTGACGCCATGGCCGGCCCAACGCCCGTGAGCGCCCTGATCCATGCGGCGACAATGGTTACCGCCGGTGTCTACCTGGTTGCCAGACTTCATGATCTCTATCTGTTGTCGGATTTTGCCATGACCACGGTCGCCATCGTGGGACTGGCTACATCGCTGGTAGCCGCATTCACCGCGTTGACCCAGACCGATATCAAACGGATTCTGGCATATTCCACCATCAGTCAAATCGGCTATATGTTCCTGGCTCTGGGCGTTGGCGCATTTTCCTTTGCCATCTTCCACCTGATGACCCATGCCTTCTTCAAGGCATTATTGTTCCTGGCTGCGGGGGCGGTGATTTACAGCCTGCACCATGAGCATAATATCTTCAAGATGGGTGGATTAAGACAAAAACTGCCTGTTGCCTTCTGGAGTTTTATCATCGGCAGCGCCGCACTGGCCGCATTACCCCCAACTTCCGGTTTTTTCAGCAAGGACGCCATTCTGTTATCTGCCTGGGACGTCAATCCCTGGTTCTGGGCTGGTGGATTACTGGGCGCACTGTTGACGGCGATTTACAGTTTTCGTCTGGTCTTTGTGGTGTTTTTTGGCAACATCAACACGGCGCCTTCGGAACCGGCCGGGTCCAGAATGTCCGTGCCGCTGATTATCCTTTGTATATTCTCCATTATCGGAGGAGTGTTCCATATCCCCGTGGATCAGGTCTTCCCGGAGAGTTCAGCTGAATCACATAACCTGGTCATTACCTTCGTAACGCCGGCGATACCCGTCATTGGCGTCATCCTGGCCTACTTTCTGTTCCTGCGCCGCAGTATTGACCTGTCTGCTCTGCTTGATTCAAAACCCGGCAGGTCGATTCGTGCTTTTCTATTCAGCCATTGGGCAATGGACTGGCTGTATCACCGCCTTTTCGTTGTTCCCTATAAGACTATCGCCCGCGTGAATCAATCCGATGCTGTCGACATGATCTATGAAGGTGCTTCAGACCTCGCCAATATTGCACATTACTGTGTCGCCTTTACCCAGACCGGCCGACTGCGCTGGTATGCCGCTGTCATGGGTATCGGTTTAGTATTGCTGGTTGCCATTATTTTGAGGGTTCAGTAATGCTGATTGTCGCCATTTTACTGATTCTGTTTCTGGGTGGACTCATCGCCTGGCGGAGCGAAGCCTGGAATCCGGACTGGCCGGCATGGATATCCCTGTTCACCATTGTACTGTGCGGGATACTCACAGCCTTTCTGTTCCAGTTGCCTGCTGAACAAATGTTGCTGGCGGGCAGCAGTACCGACTGGCTGCTGGTGATCAACCAACCGTGGATTCCGCGGTTCGGTATCAGTTTTCTGTTTGCTCTGGATGGTCTGTCATTGATCATGGTGGCGCTGACCATTTTCCTGGGGCTTGTTGCACTGGTCTCTTCCTGGGATGAGATTGATTATCGCCCGGGTTTTTTCCAGTTCAATCTTCTGTGGACACTGGCCGGGGTTGTCGGCGTTTTTGTTGCTCTGGACCTGTTTCTGTTTTTCTTCTTCTGGGAAGTCATGCTGATTCCCATGTACTTTCTCATCGCTATCTGGGGCCACGAGAGGAAAGCCTACGCCGCAATGAAGTTCTTCCTGTTCACACAAATCAGCGGTCTGCTG
>JAPOOX010000158.1 GCA_026713185.1 Gammaproteobacteria bacterium | reverse complement strand
GGACTCAGGTGTTTCAGATTGTCGAGCCGGACAGCGAGGTCGGCTTCATCCAGCAGGGTAATCCAGATATTGTGAGATCTGGTCAGTTCGATACGTTCACGAATTTCCTCCACAACATCTTCCGGTGTGAAAGTTTCTTTGCGATAACCCATACGCAGCGAAACTATATCCAGATCAATCATGCTATCACCGCTAATGCCTGTCCGGAATTAACCAGTTGACCCTCTGTAACCAGCATCTCCACTTTACCGGCTGCCGGAGACCTGACCTCAAATTCAGACTTCATCGCCTCCAAAACCAACAGTATTTCATTCTCCCTGACCTGCTGACCGGGGGTTACCAGAATCGACCATACGGACCCGGTCAACGGACTCGACACAGCATCATCGTATTGACTGATCGAAGGCGCATTCGTTGACTGATCCTCAGACTCGAAGGTCAGCAACCCCTGTTCACGCCAGCGACCGAGTTCTTCGTCAAAGGCAGCTTTCCGACTACTGGTAAACTCATCAATACTGGCCTGATGATCGAGAAGAAAACTTCGATAGGCTTTCATATCAAAAGTGGTCGACTCGATATCAAGATCAAACTCACCTCTTGGGAATGCCTCCCGCATTTCCAACAGTTCGCTGGCTGCCACTTCGTAAAAACGAATTTGATCGAAGCTCCGCAATAACCAGTGTTCGTCAAATGCAGCACCGCGTTTATATCGATTCCACACTTGCAGTGTTCTGCCGACAAACTGATAACCACCAGGACCTTCCATTCCGTAAATACACAGGTAGGAACCTCCAATACCAACCGAATTTTCAGCAGTCCAGGTTCGTGCAGGGTTATATTTTGTCGTCACTAAACGGTGCCGGGGATCCAGTGGCGTTGCGACCGGTGCACCCAGATACACATCACCAAGTCCCATGACCAGATAGTTTGCGTCAAATACAATATTCCTGACCGAGTCCGAATCCGGCAAGCCATTGATACGACGTATGAATTCGATATTGTCCGGGCACCAGGGTGCATCCGGACGGACGCCCCTGGTATACCGGTTGATTGCTTCACGACAGGCAGGATCGTCCCAGGACAGTGGCAGGTGCACTATCCTGGATTCAATTGCTTCATCACTGGAACTGTCAATATACGGTATCAGATTTTGTAACACATCCGTCAGTGACACAGATGTCCAGCGATTCATATCAAAACGTATCTGCAACGATCTGATACCCGGTGTCATTTCGACAATACCTGGAATCTTTTCGGTGATGATTATTCGACGTAACGCATGAACCCTCAGGTGAAGTTCCAAATCCAGCATTGCCGGACCAAACTCAATCAGCAGCCATTCCTGACCCGAGCGCCGAATTGTAAATTCATCATTTCGCGAAGGATACAGACTCCCGAGAATAACAGGCGATTCCACTTTTATCTGATTAATGTCAGCCGGGAAACCTTTTAGCGTATTAATGTAGGTGTTCTGTTGTTCCCCGGCGCGTCTGGCTTCTGCTTCAGACACCGGAACTAACTGGAGTTCATCACCCGGTAATAACTGACCCAGTTTCCAGCGATCGGCATTGATAACCACACCGGGGCATACAAAACCACCCAGGCTGGGACCATCTGGTCCTAATATCACCGGCATGTCACCAGTGAAGTCGATACTGCCAAATGCGTAGGCGTTATCGTGAATGTTTGATGGATGTAAACCGGCTTCGCCACCATTCTCCCTGGTCCACTCAGGCTGCGGACCAGACAGGCGAACCCCTGTTCGCGAAGAGTTGTAGTGAACTGTCCATGTTGCTGCAAGGAACAATTCAATATCCTTGTCCGTGAAAAAGTCTGGAGCGGTATGTGGCCCCAGCATAATGTGAATCCGCCGGCAGGAAGCAAAGTCGGGAGCATCCTGCAACGATTGCAGAGGTGATTCAGTCGACCCTTCCAGAATATGAAGAACATCACCTGACTGCAGGGTCCGGCCATTCAAGCCACCGAGTGAGCCCAGTGTAAACGTTGCGCTGGACCCCAGTTCCAGCGGAATTGAAAACCCTCCCCGGACTAACAGGTATGCCCTGGCGCCCTTGGTTACTCTGCCCATGGTCAGAATCTGCCCCGCGTTAACCTCTACAGGTTCAAAGCAATTGAGTTCCAAACCATCAAGACTGATTTCACAGCCGCCTGCTGCAACCACTATCACGGTATTCGTGTTAAAACGTATCGCAGGACCCTGTACCACTATTTCAAGTCCGGCGGCAGACGGCTCATTGCCCAGCAGTCGATTACCCAGTCGAAAACTCAAGTCATCCATAGGACCTGATGGCGGCACGCCAACAGCCCAGTAGCCCTGTCTTCCGGGCCAGGACTGAATCGTTGTACCGGTGCCGGCCTTGAGTATTTCAATGCTGCTGGTCTTGTAGTGCAGAGCTGCCAGACTGGCGGTGGTCATCTCCCCTTTTTTAAAATCCGGCAGGTCCAATGCCTGCCGGACATATTGCAGGTTGGTTTCAATGCCGTGAATAACACTGGAATCAAGCGCATTCGCCAGATTGTCAATGGCTCCGCGGCGAGACGGCGCTTTGGCAATCACTTTGGCCAGCATCGGATCGAAATAAGAGGGTACAACGGTACCGGACTTGATCCAGGTATCTATCCTGAGAGCCTTCTGTCGACAAGACACTTCTTCCGGAAATTCTGCCAGTGCAATCACCCCGGGAGTGGGTCTGAAATCATGATTCGGGTCTTCGGCATATATCCTGGCCTGAATTGCGTGACCACAGGGTTGGTCGCTGAAAGACAGTGCCTCTACAGAAGCCAGGTCACCAGATGCCTGCTTCACCATCGCCTCCACAAGATCAATATCATGGGTCAATTCCGTGACACCATGCTCAACCTGCAGGCGTGTATTTACCTCAAGAAAATAAAACTGTTCAGTGTCATCATCATAAAGAAACTCGACCGTACCCGCATTCTCGTAACAGATAGAGGACAACAGGTCCACTGCCTGTTGGTGCATCTTTCTCCGTACCTCTTTGGCGATATTCGGTGCAGGACTCTCTTCAATTACCTTCTGATGACGCCGCTGCAAAGAACAATCACGATCACCTATTGCTGCCACTCCACCTTTCCCATCACCGAACACCTGTACTTCCACATGCCGGGGACCAATGACCAGTTTTTCCAGAAACACACCGTCATGACCAAAATTGACTGCTGCCAGCCGTTGTACCGAGTCAAACGTTTCCTTTAACTGGCCGGGACTCAAGCAACGATGCATACCAATACCGCCACCGCCGGCAGAACTCTTCAACATGATCGGATAGCCAATCTTCTTTGCAACGGCGGTGGCCTCTGTCAGGTCGTCCAGTTCATCACTGCCCGGCAACAGGTTCACCCGTGCCTCCTGTGCAAGAGCTCGAGCCTTGTGCTTTAAGCCAAAACAACGCAGGTGTTCCGGTGCGGGACCAATAAAAGCGATTCCTTTCGCTGTCAGTGCTTCCGCAAACCCGGCGTTTTCACTCAAGAATCCATATCCCGGATGTACCGCGTCCACATCCGCCTGCGCCATGATGTCGAACAGTTTTTTCTGATTCAGGTAGCTGTCCTGTACCCGGTCAGCCCCAAGTGGCCAGACTTCATCAACACAGTGAAGATGCGCCGAATCACGATCAGAGGGTGCAAAGACGGCAACAGAGCGGATATTCATCGCCTGTAATGAACGTGCAATACGCACGGCGATCGCACCCCGGTTGGCAATGAGCACCTTTTTAAACATGACTATTTATGCCAGATCGCAAGTTCGATTGGTGTAGGGTTATACCCGTTACAGGGATTATTCAACTGGGGACAATTTGAGATCAGTACGAGAATATCCATCCTGGCAACCATCTCGACATACTTTCCAGCATCGCTGATGCCGTCTTCAAAGGTTAAACCACCTTCCGGCGTGACCGGCACGTTCATGAAGAAGTTGATGTTGTGAGCCAGGTCCCGTTTCGTGAGTCCATATTCTGAATGCCGGTTAAGTGCAAGCATCCAGCTATCACGACAGGAGTGCATGGTCTTTAATTCCAGGGCATATCGTACCGTGTTACTTTCGCCGGCGCAGGCGCCGCCAACTGTATCGTGACGGCCACAGGTGTCAGCAACGATTTGCAGCATGGGGTTGCATTCATCAGACAATAACGTACTGCCCGTTGTCAGATAGAGATTTTTCTGTTCACGAATTGTATCGAATGCGCTGTACCGTTCATGCGGTTCCCTGGCATTAAAAAACAGCGTATCGACTGCCTGATTGCCTTTAAGATCCGTGATTCTGAAAACTTCACCCTTGCTGACTTCATGCAACCAGTAGTCACCGGCCCTCACTACATCGACATGGCGCGCTGCATCGATCGATCGATCACTCACTTGCAACATGTTGTTCTCCCATCAAATACAGTGAGTTGTTCGCGAATCCGCGTTTGTTTTCTTCACGTGAATTCAAACAGGCATCATCTTCGGCCACAGGCATTGCCGGCGACAACCGGTAGCGGATGGGGCTTCGTGGATAGCTTGACGACGTATTCAACGGATGGGGACATGAGTGCATCACCACCAGGGTATCTATTTCAAAACGGAGGGAAACCCGGCTATCCGGTACAGAGTGTGCCGCACGCAGCGACATATTCCCCTCTGCATCAACATCAACGCGGCTGAACCAGTTCATATTGGCGACAACATCGGGTTTACCCAGACCGTATTTGGCAAGTTCGACCAGGAAACTATCCCGTCCATTACGAAGATAGTCGTTTCGATCTTCCTGGTAACTGCTGGCGCCCCATTTTTTTTCAACTATCCGTGCATTGCATGTACCGCTTGAGGCATCATGCCAACCCAGGTCGTCATCGATAATCGAACAGAAAATCCTCCCCATATCAGAATACAGACAATGACCGGTTGTTAATTTAAAAGTATGCTGGCATTTCAATGTATCAGGCAGGTTTAATCGCTCCAGAAAATTCAGCGGGTTATACATCAGCATACCGACATTACCGCCACCTTCCAGGTCTGTCAGTGTCATCTGCACGCCACGACGAATCAACATCGACCAGTGACGACCTCCAGGCAGAGTATCGCTGTATTCATTCATATTGTGTCACTCCCCTTTCTTCCCCAAATGTTCCGGCAATGTCATCCAGTGGATTACGCACCGGGATATCATAGGTGATGTTGGCTCCGTACAGGTCAGGATCATGTGGATCAATACGTATTTTGTCCAATACCAGCACCCGTGTTCCCAGGTAAAAGCTTTCGGAGATATCATGAGTCACCATCAATACCGTCAAGCCGAGTTCACGATGCAGTTCACGCACCAGGACATGCATATCGCTGCGAATACCGGGATCAAGGGCGCCAAAAGGTTCATCCAGAAGCAGAATCCTGGGCGCCACCACCAATGACTGTGACAGTGCCAGACGTTGTTGCATCCCTCCGGACAGAGCATTGGGATAATCGTTGGCTGATGCCAGCAAACCAACCCTGTCCAACATTTCCCGGCAGCGTTGAGTCCAGTGTCTTCTGACAGAACCAAAGCCCCGGCAGAGTATTTTAGAACCGGCAAATTCAAGTCCCAGCATCACGTTTTCCAGTACCGTCAAGTGCGGGAATACCGAATATCGCTGGAATACCACACCTCTGTCCTTACCCGGTTCAGCTATCAGTTTTTCACCATCAATTTCTATGCTGCCACGGCTGGGCTCTTCTTCGCCAAGAATCATTCGTAAAAAAGTGGTCTTGCCACAACCGGAAGCACCAACGATGGTGACGAATTCATTGGCATCAATACTGAAATCAAGACCTTCGAGCACATTCTTTGCGCCATAGGACTTCCATAATTTGCTGATTCTGATGAGGCTCACCGGTTCTTCCCAAACCAGGGAAAGCACAGTGTATTCAACCTGCGCAATGAGAAGTCCATTACAAATGCAAGCAAGGTGATCCATATCACGTATGGCAGGATCACATCCATGGCGAGATAGCGACGTACCAGAAAAATTCTGTATCCCAGTCCTTCGGTCGAAGCAATTGCCTCTGCGGCGATAAGAAACAGCCAGGCCGCACCTGTCGTCAGTCTTACCGCTTCCAACAGTCGTGGCATCACCTGCGGCAGGACAACTCGCAACAAAATCTGCCACGTGGTTGCATCCAGCGTCTGTGCCTTGATGATTTGCTCATGAGGCAACTCACGAACGCGCTGTTCCATGTCTCGCATGATAAATGGCGCTGTGCCAAAAATGATTAATACATACTTCGACAGTTCACCCAGGCCAAAAACGATAAACAGAATGGGTAATATCGCCATGGGCGGAATCATCGACAATACTCGGACGAAGGGTGTCCAGAAGGCCGAAAACCAGGGCACAATACCGTTGAATACACCAACGGTCAGTCCAATAAAGGCACTGATGGACAAACCGATGAACAGCCTCGTCAGGCTTGCAACCGTGTCTTTCCACAGTAGCAGTTCTCCAGTTCTTTTACTGGGTTCAAAAGCCATGCGATGAACCGCATTCCCCAAACTGGTTGCATCCGGTAATAGTTTGTCGTCCGGATTTGCCTCAAGTCTCGCGTCTGAAAACACGGCATAAACAACGATCAGCAATACAAATGGCAGGATTGCCGTAAAATAGCTGATACCCCTGGAAGGACGGTGATTAATTATCCGCATTAGCCCGGGTTACCAATAAAAGGACAGTGATTATAAATATCCGCATTTGCCCGGGTTACTAAAAAAAGGGCTCTTACAATTCGCTCCCGGCAGCCATACCCATATAAATGTCGTCAAAACGCAGTTTAACGTTGCTCTCTGAACCCAGGACCTTTCCACCAGGGAAAGCAATGCCAATGAATCCACTGTCCGCTGCGCCTTCTCCCAAAAGACCATGCTTAAAGGAAAAGTCAGCTACATTTTTCATCGTGGTCTCTACATCAGCGGAGCGGACAAACTCTACCGCATCCTCTGCACTGTAGAACATCTCGGTAGCGTCAAGCTGTGCGTTGTAACCGGCGAGGTCTGTACCGGAAGCCTCAGCCATAGCTGTCCTGGCCTCGTCGCTGCTCTGCATGATTTGCATGGTTTCATACCAGGCTCCCGCCAGCGCCTTACCCAACCGGGGGTCCGCAGCCAGAGTGTCAGTATTGACCACGAGCATATCGATGATTTCTCCAGGGATCATTGAAGAATCAAATACCTTGCTCACATCCGGCATAGCCATGATCTCGCTCAGCAGCGGATTCCAGGTAACAACTGAAGTCACATCGTCAGTGGTATACGCTGCGACAATATCCGCATCCGAAGTATTAACGACGGTGACATCCCGTTCCGACATTCCGAGGGAATCCAGGGCACGCGCCAGTGTGTAATGGGATACCGACAATTCCACCAGATTGATATTCTGACCTTTAATATCAGCAAGAGTCTTGTTGCCTTTTAGCAGGATGCCGTCATTCCCATTTGAAAAATCGCCAACAACCAGTGCTGTCGAGTCCACGCCACCGGCTGCCGGAATCGTCAGAGCATCCATATTGGTCATGGTGCAGCCATCAAAGGCGCCGGCTGTATACTGGTTGATTGATTCGATATAGTCGTTGAATTGAACGACATCAATGGTAATGCCGTATTTTTCAGCCCATTTATCAACGATGCCAGAATCCTTTGCATAACCCCAGGGCATCCAGCCTACGTAAATACTCCAGGCAATTTTATAATCGTCCTTAGCGGTTGCACTGAATGGAAGTAATGAAAGAATTGATGTTAACAGTATGATTCTGGTGAAACGCATAATCTCTCCTTATTGATAGTTACACAGCGGAAGCAATCTGAATATGCAAACAATATGCCACCCTGGAAACATGAATCCCTGTTAATTCCGCACCATCGAAAACAATCAGGAACGTCATATGCACCATTTCAGTGCGTCGGGTGTAAAGGTCAGCCTGGTTCGTGCCAGATTTCAGATATTCGACGACCGCATCAATCGCCGTCAAATACAGGGTTGGTTTTAGACAGATAGGCTTTGATTGCCGCTTTACTGTCTTGCGATGATCCGGCCAGCATATTCTGGTCGGAGTCCATATGCATGATGCTCTGATCAAGGGCGCCGGTAATCGCGTTGACACTGCGTTTGATCATCTGTACCGCTATCGGTGGCTTGTTCACGTAAAAAGCAGCCAGGGCTCGAGCGGCAACCATCAGTTCATTATGGGGAACGAGTTCATCCAGCACACCCCATTGCAGCAGCATCGGGGCATGAATCCGGTCACCGCCGGCAACCAGCCGCTTGGCACGGGCCGGGCCAACAAGATGTGTAATCAACGGCAGGCTCTTCCATTGCAGGTTTATCCCGATGTCGATCTCCGGGTATTGCATAAAACACTCTTCAGCACCGATGCGGAAGTCACAAGCCGTTGCAATACAGGCGCCACCGCCTATTGCCGCTCCATGCCACGCGGCAATGCTGATCTGGTCGATGCCAACTAGGGCATTGATTGCCCTTTCTCCGATTCGGTTCCTGCGGCGACGTAACACCATGGGACCACTGTAATCAGACCCGGCATCGGTGAGATCAGCGCCAGAGCAGAAATGATCTCCGGCGCCGGTAAAGATCACCACCCGGGTCTCGGCCTCGTCCCGAAATGACAGCGCAACATCCTCAATTTCCGCAAGGTGCTCGTAATTCAGCGCATTGGCCTTGTCTGGACGATTGAAGGTCACAATGGCTATATGTCCCTCATGTTCAACTGTAAGATTGTTGTATCTCATTCTCAGTCTCCTGGGGATCGTTACTGAATACAGCGTTGACGTGGTCTTCCGGCAGCGGCGCGGTGGCCTTGGAGACAATGTATGTCATCAGCACACCGACACCCTCACCGATGGCTGCACAGGATATCGGGTTGGGTCCTTCCCCATGAAGCCAGGTAATCACGATGTGAAGCAACCCGGTACCCTCGAACCAGACTGGATTAACCAACTGCATGTGCAGAACCACAAAAGTGCCAAAACCGGCGATTAACCCGGCATAGGCGCCTCTTCGTGTCACCCCCTTCCACAAAGCTCCCAGCACCAGCGGACCGGCGAAAGCAGCCATCATCCCACCAATACCAATCCAGACAATCAGGGCTATATTCCGCTCGATGAGGAACCAGGCTATCACGGTACAGATTACCAGTGTGAATACCGTCGCAATTCGACCGATATTGAGTTCGATGCGATCCTGACGTTCCGGGGTGATGTGTGTCATGCGAGGCGCCAGCGTACGCCGGTACAGGTCGTTGGCAATGATCTGTGATGAAGATACCACCAACCCGTCTGCAGTGGACATGATCGCGGCCAGAATGCCGACGCCGATCAACGCGGCGAGCCAGGTTGGGAACAATTCGATAAACAGCATCGGTAAAGACTGATTGGGGTTAGCGCCAGACTGCAACAGCGCATCGTCCAGTACACCCCGCGCCAGCAAGCCGGCAAGACCAAGCATCCCCAGTGTGATGCCAAAGATGAACGCCAACTTGATGAAGGATCTCTGCTGATCAATGCCTTTGAGCGCCCAGAGTTTGTTACCGAGGTGAGGCAACAACCCGAGCGGCAGGTGTGCCAGGACTATGCAGGCTATAGACCACCAGGAGTGGTACAGCGGTGTGGTGACGTTAAGCGGCTTGACGAGGTGTTCATCCTGGTTCCTGAGATTGTCAACCAAACCGGACAAGCCACCTTCAACACCAATACCGAAGACAAACAGCGTAATGACCACAACTGCGAGGATCAGCATCATGACACCCTGCGCGCCATCAGTAAGAATATCCGCGTGAGCGCCACCAAGCACTACATAGAACAACAGTACCGACGAGGTAACGATGAGCGCCCATATAGGCGGCATACCAAGCATTACCTCGAACATTACCAATCCGGATACCAGTTGTCCCGCCAGATAGAAAAACAATACCAGCGAAAACACAGACACGATGACCCGGATGCCATCGGACTGGAAACGGTCACCCAGATACTCCGGGATAGAGCGGTTGCCAAACCGGTTGCCGGATCTTGCGATCAGGCGCATGGAGATCAGCACACCAAAATAAACGCCAATGGGATAGAGGAAATTACCCCACACAGAGGCAAACCCGAACGAGTAGGCCAGTGCCGGGCCACCCAGAAATGTCGCACCGCTGGCAGTCGTGGCTGCGAACGCAAATGCCAGGAATACAGGGCCGTAGGAACCACGCGCGGTGGCGAAATCGTCAGCATGTTTGACCCGGCGTTGACCCAGCACGCCGATAGCGAGCATGGCGCCGATATACAGAATCAGGAATAGCCAGGACCAGGTAATGAGCGACACTTGGGAATCCTCTAATTTGAATCAGCGCTGTAGTATCTTCTACATCCTGCATTGTCCGCAACCGGTGAGTCATACTTAGGCAACACATCTCTCAATCAGCACTGTATAATCGCGCGCACACCGGTGTGACAACTGCAACTAACCTGTATCAAAATATGAAAACTATTGAAGGCTCTCTACAAGCTGAAGGCTCTCTACAAGCGGAAGGCGCCCTGCAAGCTGAAGGCTCCCTGCAAGCGGAAGGCGCCCTGCAAACCGATGGCTTCCATGAAGTCAAGCGCAGGAGAACCTTTGCGATCATCTCACACCCGGACGCCGGCAAGACCACCATCACGGAGAAGATGTTGCTCTGCAGCAATGCGATTCTGCAGGCTGGAACGGTCAAGGCAAGAAAGTCAGACCGCTATGCCACATCTGACTGGATGGAGATGGAAAAGCAGCGGGGAATCTCAATTACAACATCCGTCATGCAGTTTCCCTACAAAAACCGAGTGGTAAACCTGCTGGATACCCCCGGTCACCAGGATTTTTCAGAAGACACCTACCGGACATTGACGGCGGTTGATTCCGTCCTCATGGTGATTGATTGTGCCAGAGGCGTTGAGGAAAGAACGATCAAGCTCATGGAAGTGTGCCGGTTGAGAAACACACCGATACTGACTTTTATCAACAAGATGGACCGTGAAGTCCGCGACCCGATAGAAGTCCTGGACCAGATTGAGGACATTCTGAATATAAAGTGTGCACCCGTAACCTGGCCAATTGGCATGGGTTCAGACTTCAGGGGTATCTATCACCTGTACAAGGACGAGATTCATATTTTTACTCGATCCAGAGATCAGTCAGACAGGGAACCCCGGGTTATACATGGACTTAAAAGCAAGGAGGCAAAAAGCTATCTGGCTGACATGTGGGAACAATTGAAGGAAGAAATTGAACTCGTACAGGGTGCAAGCCACGCGTTTGATGTTGGGGAATACCTGGCTGGAAAACTGACTCCGGTTTACTTTGGCGCCGCTTTATTGAATTTTGGTGTGCTGGAAATGATGGAAGGCTTTGTAGAATACGCACCTGCACCCCAGTCCCGGGAGACCAATGAAAAACCCATTGCGGCTGAACAAACTGATTTTTCCGGGTTTGTCTTTAAAATTCAGGCGAACATGGACCCCAGACACCGGGATCGAATCGCCTTCATGAGGGTCTGTTCGGGTAAGTATCAGCAGGGAATGAAGATGAAGCATGTCCGGATTGGCAAAGAAGTCAGGGTCAGTGACGCCGTTACTTTTCTGGCAGGAGAACGTGCCCGGACAGAAGATGCCTGGGCCGGTGACATCATTGGCCTGCACAATCATGGCACGATAAGAATCGGCGACACTTTCACCATGGGAGCAGATTATCGCTATACGGGAATTCCTCATTTTGCGCCAGAGTTGTTTCGCAGGGTGCGATTGAAAGATCCCCTGAAAAGCAAGCAGTTGCGGCAGGGGCTTGCGCAATTATCCGAAGAAGGCGCCGTACAGGTATTCATGCCACTTGCCAACAATGATCTTATCCTGGGCGCCGTGGGAGTTCTGCAGTTTGATGTGGTTATATTCCGTCTGGGGGATGAATACAGGGTTGAATGCTCTTACGAGCCGGTAAACGTTTCTACTGCACGCTGGATTGAATGTGAAGACCAGAAAATACTGAAAGAACTCAAGCACAAGGCAGTATTGAACCTGGCCATGGATGGCGGTGGTCACCTGACTTACCTGGCCCCAACCATGGTTAATCTGTCAGTAACGGAAGAACGATGGCCGGACGTCAGTTTCCATAAAACGCGGGAAATTACCTGATCAGGTCATGTCCTCATAAGGATTGGGTACATCCAGACTCACTTCCTGTTCCTGCCCGGGAATCCTGATACTGTCTGATGACAGCGCCAGCGCATCACCCTCGACAACCCCGACACCAAAGTTATAGATCACCAGATTTTCCCCGGCAATCATGTCATCGTCATATTGTTGAAGACGTTCATTGACACTTTCATTGAGCCTCGCATGTTGCAACATGGCATCCCTGCCGTGTTTCTTCTCCAACATCCGATTTGCCACTTGCGGTGAGAGAATCGCTGCGGTTGCGTTATTACCTCCGAATCCCTTGGAGTTGATAAAGGCAGCATCCACATCACCCGGAATGACCTCTCTGTGTGCGAGCAAGTAGTCGACATTACGGGTGTAAACATCGGAAGCAATCTGGTCGATGGTCGTTATCCCGGGGATAATGCCGTCCGACCAGACGCCGAGAGCGCACATCAACTGATCCCCTGCTGCGCAGGCGAGTGAGTGGCCGATATAAGCTTTAATGGCCGTTACCGGCCAGTTGGCAATACCAAAGGCTTTGGCCATTTCACTGAATATATGTGACTCCGTGGTTCTGTTCTGGGGTGTGCCAGTGCCATGAGCCAACATGTAAGATCGATTGCACAGGGCATCGTCACCCAGTATGGCGCGAACGACACCCATCGCTTTACCAACGGTCAGGTAGTTCCCTATTCCCGGTCCCGGTATGGATTTCTTGAATCCATCGGCATTGATAAATACGTCTGCCACGCTGCCATAAACAGTGGCGCCCAGGTCCAATGCCAACTCGTCATCAAACAGCACGACGAACTGGGAACCCTCGGCCAGTGTAAATCCACAGTTCTCCGCGAAAGGACGGCATGCCCTTGCATAATCCGGTTCTCCTGAATCTCTGCCATCGAGTCTGTTCAGCGCGTCATCCTCTGCCAGGGCGCCCATCGTACGGTAGCCTTCGATAACATCCGGGGTTATCGGGGCTTCACTGGAACCAATAACGGATACCCGGAACTTGCCTGATCTTATATCCTGCACACCTTGCCGCATATTGTAGAGAAATGAAGCACAGGCGCCGAGGTTCGCGCCAGTGGTTCCAACATTTCCAAGAATGTATGCATTGACAAAATCCGCTGTCATTTCCGCGAGACCCAGCGCCACGTTTTTTGAACTGACCCGTCTGCCAAGAAGACCCGACTGGAGCAAACCTCCAGATCCGTATGTATCCAGTTGACCCATGGCGCTGCTGGCATAGACGGAAATCTGATCACCTGGAACCCTGTTCCTGATGGTCTCCCAGTTCAGACCCAGTGAACTGATCGCATCGGATGCACCGTAAACCGTTAGTTGCAAACCACGGGGGTGGCTTCTGCTCTGATACATCGTTGCCGGATCAAAGCCCGTGGGCAGTTGACCCGCTGACAGCACCTTTGAAACACGGGTATCGGGAAACAGGATCTCCAGTTCACTGTCTATCGTGACCAGAACCCTGGGATCTTCCAGATCCTGGATTTTCCACCCTGGCGGGATGTTGTCAGGTAGCTGACTTCTTTTAACCGTGAATGAAACAGGACCAGCAGGAGAAGCGGTTAATTGCGCGGACTTGTGCAACCGTATGGATTCTGCATTGAACAGGTTGGATTCCAGTTTTCTGATCAGGGTATGGTCAAGCAGATATTGCCTGTCGGCGATGGCATCAGGAGCCCCGGGATTCATCAATGCACTCAGGGCCGCATAAGTGCGTTCCTGCTTCGTTGTTTCAAGGGCATCTATGACCAGGCGTCGATAGGCGTGGTGTGATGAACTGCGTCCGGCAGGATTGATTCCGCCGAAACCGACGATTACTGGCAATCTTGACAACGAGTCAACTCCTGTCCAGGTACATTATTGTACGTTTTTACAGCCTAAAAAAACTAATAATAACAAACCATTAGCCAGTTTCAACGATATTGGCAAGAAAAGGTGCATGGCATTGATAATGACAATATCCAGTCTATTCTCCCTGCTGTATTGCCGACCGCATCAATGCGATTGTTTCCCGATAGTCTTCAGACCCGAAAATGGCCGATCCGGCGACGAATGTATCCGCACCGGCGGCTTTGATTTCACCAATATTTTCAACCTTTACACCGCCGTCAATTTCCAGTCGTATTTCTCTTCCGACACGATCAATTAGCTCCCGTACCCGGCGTATTTTCGACAATGTGGCGGGTATGAATTTTTGCCCTCCAAATCCAGGATTGACTGACATTAAAAGGATCATGTCCACCTTGTCCATGACATGATCAAGGCAACTCACCGGTGTTGCCGGGTTCAACACCAGTCCGCATCGACAACCACCGGAATGTATGAGTTCCAGAGACTGATCGATATGCTCGCTCGCTTCCGGGTGGAAAGTGATGTAAGTGGCGCCCGCTTCAACAAAGTCACCAATAATCCGATCGACGGGTTTGACCATGAGATGAACATCTATGGGCGCCTTGATGCCATAGTCACGAAGAGACCGGCAAACCATGGGACCGATGGTAAGGTTAGGAACATAGTGGTTGTCCATGACATCAAAGTGAATCATGTCTGCACCCGCGGCCAAAACAGCAGTCGCTTCTTCACCCAGTCGTGCGAAGTCGGCAGACAGAATTGATGGTGCTATACAGGATTTCATAAACTTCACCTCTGACAGCCAGACACGGGATTCACAATGTCCCGGCATAATATGATTTCAGGGCCTCATAGCGATCAACCGTTCCAACATCCAGCCAGAAACCATCATGGTATTCACCGGTCAACCTGCCACGCGCTATCGCGGCATCCATGAGTAGGCGCAATTCGAATGCCCCCTCAGGCGCCTCTGCGAACAATGCAGGGGAGAATACACCAATTCCGGCATAGGTCAGACAATCACCTGCCGCGATGAGTTTTCCATCAGCATTCAATGCAAAATCACCTCCACGGTGATGCTCAGGATTATCCACCATCAACAGATGTCCCAGTACTCCTTCCGGCAGCGGGTCCGGTAGACCGGTAACGTCATAATCGCAGGCAGTATCGGTACTCACTACAACAAAATCATCATCTCCCAGCAAAGGCAATGCTTTCCTGATGCCACCACCGGTCCCGATTCGACATGATTCCTGTGAATAGGCAATGGAAATCCCCCGATCTTGTCCGTTCCCAAGCGTATTTACCAGCATGTCTCCCAGGTGCCGGGTGTTAATTACAAATTCGCTGCATCCGGAATCTGTAAACGTGTCTATCCATTTCTCAATCAGAGTGGAATTCCCGGCCTTGAGCAGCGGTTTCGGTAAGTTATCGGTCAACGGGCGCATTCTGTGTCCATCACCAGCTGCCAGAAGCATCACTTTCATTCGAGTACACTCAACGGGGACTTGAAACCCTTCACACGAGGAAGAATCTCCTCGTTCAACCAGTAACCGAACCGGGATAATTCTTCATAACATTCACAGACCTCGATCATGTAATGAATGATCAGGGGAATATCTGCGAGATATCGATCTTTACCGTCACGCAATTGCAATCTGGAAAAGATACCGGCACATTTCAGATGTCGTTGAAACCCCATGAAATCAAACCACCGCATGAACTCCTGTGCGCCGATGTTATGCAGACGACCGTCGTCGAGAAGTCGCTGACGAAAACCCTCTACCCATTTCTCCACCTGGTTTCTGGGAAATTTGTGATAGCAGTCTTTCAGCAGTGAAACCAGGTCATAGGTCACGGGGCCAACGACAGCATCCTGAAAATCAATAATTCCAGGATTGTTATCCTCTGTCACCATCAGGTTTCGACAGTGATAATCACGGTGTACGAACACCTGAGGTTGGGCCTGTGCATTTTCAACCATCAGCTTAAAGATCTGCTCCAGTAATATTGTATCGTGATTTTCAATTCCCAGCTTTCGACCCATAAACCAGTTTGGGAACAAATCCATTTCGCTCCGCAGCAGATTTTCGTCATACAGCGGTAAAGAAGATTCTATCCGTTGCAGCCGCACAAGCGAAATGAACGCATCCCGATACAACCGTTCGATTTCAACAGCACTGTCCATTGCCAGACGATCCAGATACAGGGTCGAGCCCAGATCGGTCAACATCATGAACCCCTGATCCAGGTCAGAATCCAGTACCACCGGAACATTGAGTCCGGCCTTTCTCATCAGCCCGGCCACATGAACAAATGGCCTGCTGTCTTCCATCTCGGGTGGAGCATCCACAAAGATAAAGGAAATGTCTCCGGAGTATCGAAAATACCGCCGGAAACTGGCATCATCGGACGCGGGCTGTAAAGAAAAACCGGATGATACCTGTTTCCCAAGAATGCGGCCTGCCCAACTATCGAGTTCCAGTTTACGCCGGTCACCGGTTTCCATGGTAGTACTGACCTCTCTCGATGAATGCTTTATCATCCAACATCTTTGCTTGTCGGGTCCAGCGTGAAAATAGTAACTGTACCATTATCCATTCTGACAGTTCCTTTCCTGGCACTCATTCTATTGATTACTGTAACCCATTCTTTTGCTGCATCACCTGCTGAGACTTCCGGCAATCCTGCAGAACAAACAGCAGCGGAACAGGATTGGGTCCCTGCAGGCACGTTTCAGAACCCCGACATTCCCCTGTACTGTGGAGGCAGCTATATCGCCTCGGAGGATTTTCAGCACAACCCGGACGCCGACGTTCTTGCTACTGCCAATGAGGCTCTGATTATTGAAGATAAATTCACTACCCTGGATGGCAACGTGGAAATCACGAGATTGGACCGTCAACTCAAAGCCACACATTTCATGCTGAATAACAAGACGGAAACAGCCACTGCGGAAGGACCGGTAACCATACGTGGGGATGGACTGTTCATCAAGGCCGATCATGCCCGGGGAAATCTGCTTGCCGGTACGGGTGTTATGGACAATGCCACCTTCCTGCTTCACCAGCAACATTTAAGAGGTACTGCAGACCATCTCGCCAGATTGGATGCTACGACCCTTGAAATCAAAAGCGGCACGATTACACGTTGTGAACCAGGCAGTGGTTTCTGGCAACTTCGTAGCGATAATATTACATTGCATACGGATGACGGGAATGGTATTGCCAGAAATGTCACAGTGGAAATCAAGGAAGTCCCCATTGCCTACTTCCCCTATCTGAGATTTCCCCTGAACGACAAACGACACTCCGGATTCCTGACACCGGTGGTGGAGTATGACCGCGATAGTGGTACCGATTTCTCCATCCCCTGGTATTTCAACATGGCGCCAAATTACGATGCGACCTATACCTTTCGCAATCTCCAGAAACGGGGACTGGTCCACGATATGGAATTCCGGCACAGGAATGCCAATTCCGGCAATTACTTCAATGTAGCCTACCTTCCCAAGGATGACATCTATGACGATAGAGACACTTTTGATCTGTCCACCGGAGGTACACTGACAGAACAGGAGAAAAAGGACAGATGGCTTCTCTATCTGGACCATAAGGGGGAATGGGACAGATGGGAAAGCAAAGTCAGTTACGGAACAGTATCGGACATCGATTATCTTAATGATATCGGCGGCGATATTGACGCGACATCGCAACAACGATCAGGCAGATTTCGGTCCTCCGACAAAACAGATACACCGGCATTGCATCGAACAGGGACACTGAGTTACCGCGGCGACCACTGGAATGCAAATCTGCTGGTACGAGGGTATCAAAGCCTCGCTCAGAACGCGGCAAAACAGTATTCGGTACTGCCCAAATTCACCGTCAGTACAAGGAGGAGTCTGGCATTTCTGGATGTTCAGTTCCTGGGACAATATGCCAATTTTGACAAGGATAACGAAGACATCACCGGTATTCTTGCTGCTGTAGGTGAGAGAGTGATTGTTGAATCCAATATCCAGACTTCGTTAACCCATAGCTGGGGATATATAACACCGTCCATGGGTGTAATTCATCAACAGTACGAGTTGCATGATACACCGGTCGATGTATCAACTTCACCTGGTATCACAACACCGTTTGCCAGCATAGACAGCGGACTGATCTTTGACCGCTTCTTCTCCTATCGCGGCTCTGAGTTGCAGCAGACTCTGGAACCACGGTTTTACCTACTTTACGTCAAGGCAAATGCATCAGACCAAAATGAATTACCCCAATTCGACACCACCGAATCGACCCGGGGTTACTCCCGGATGTTTCGCAGAAACCGGTTTTCCGGATATGACAGGATCGGAGATGCCAGACAACTGAGTATGGGGTTGTCATCTGCATTGTTCGACGCCGGTACCGGTGAGGAATACCTCAAGGCAAGTATTGGTCAGATCGTCTATCTAAAGGACTACGAGGTCGTCTTCAGCCCTGGAGAGTCTGCTGCTCCAGAGGCCGGATCTTCCCCGTTGTTTGCCGAAGCCCGTATCAAAATTGGTCCTGGTCTGTCCCTTAACAGCCTCCTGGAATGGGAATCAAGTGAATCGCGTGTTAATCGCACTCAGTATTCACTCAAATACAGGGGGCCGGGAAACCGTAAAATCCTGAATCTCACTTATGCCTACACCAACCAGGATGTACAACAACCCTATCTCTCTCCACGGAATGAGGCGGAATCGGATGTTTCATTTATCTGGCCCATCGCAAGGAAATGGAACATCATTGGCCGATGGAACTTTGGCTGGGACAATAATCAAACCATAGAGTCTCTCTCCGGCATTGAGTACAATGACTGCTGCTGGAAAGTCAGGATTGCTTATCGGCGTTTTCTTGAAGAGCCCAGGAGAATTTCTTTGGTAGTTGATGATCCATTCACCCCAGGTGAAACTACGGTGGTCAATGAGATAGACCATCGGACCGATTCAGGGTTCTTTCTGGAATTTCAACTCAAGGGGTTGTCTTCACTGGGAAGGCGACTGGGTTCTCTGTTGGAAGATGCCATTCCGGGTTACCGGGCAGAGGAATAACACAGGCTCTATTTACAACTTCAGGCACTGATATGAAACATGTAATTCTGATTACCATGATATTCGCAGCTAACAGCGTCCATGGCGCCTTCACACTTCTGGACCAGATTGCCGTTGTGGTTGATGAAAATATCATCATGTATTCCGAAGTGAATGAGCGTTTACAGTCTGTTAAATCCAATCTTGCAAACAACCCGGACAGCATTGCACCCCCCGACGACGTCCTGATTCAGCAGGTTGTGGAACGACTGATCCTTGAAGACCTGCAACTTCAAGTAGCCGAAAGAGCCGGTGTTAGACTCAGTGACAGCGAACTCAACGAAGCATTACAGCGTGTTGCAGCACAGAATAACCTCTCACTGGTCCAGTTTCGTCTGGCCATTGAAGCGGATGGTATGTCTTATGACGACATGAGGGAACAGGTTCGTCGTGAAATGATCCTGAATCAGGTGCAACAAGGTGTATTGAACTCCCGCATAGAAATCTCGGAGCAGGAATTGAAAAATTTCATGTCTTCAGAACTCGGTGAGGCCGTAACTTCGGATGAATATCGTCTGGCCCACATTCTGCTGACTTTTCCTGAAGATGCCACTGCCATTGAGGTTGAAGAAGTACGTGCCCAGGCTGAAGGAATTCTGCAACGAATCAACGATGGCGAAAATTTCCAGTCTCTGGCCGTAGAATTCTCCACTGGCCAGAATGCCATCAATGGTGGCGAAATGGGTTGGCGAAGACCCATACAACTACCCACACTGTTTTCCGACATTGCCCCGGATATGGCAGTCAACGATGTACGCGGACCAATCCAGAGCGGAAGTGGATTTCATCTGCTCAAGTTACTGGAAAAACGCGGCGCCCGTGCACAGGGGCAAATTCCACAGACTCATGTCCGCCACGTTCTGATCAAGCCGAACGAGATACGTACTGACAGAGAGGCTTTGGAACTCGCCACCGACCTGAGGAATGAGATCATCAATGGCAGGCCTTTTGAAGAAGTGGCCAAACTCTATTCTGACGATCCCGGCTCTGCCTTGAGTGGTGGAGACCTCGGCTGGAATCCTGCAGGAACCTTCGTGCCGGAGTTTGAGCAGACCATTGCCCAATCCGGCTATGACGTCATCAGCGAGGTCTTCAAAACAGTTCACGGATATCACTTTCTCGAGGTCACTGGCCGCCGGATAGAAGATTTCACTGAACAATTTCGCCGGAGTCAGGCGGAAAACTACCTTCGTAACCAAAAATTTGACGAAGAACTCGATAGATGGTTTCGTGAAATACGTGAACAGGCTTTTGTTGATATCAGAATCTGATTTCCCGTGACCGTCCGCAAACGATTCGGTCAGCACTTTCTACATGACCCCAACACCATCAGCCGGATTCTGCATGCCATACATCCCGTAATTGACGATCACATTGTGGAGATAGGTCCTGGCCGCGGGGCGCTGACCAGGGGTCTGATTGAATGCGGTTGTCAGCTACAGGTTATTGAAATAGACAGGGACTTGAGTGCTGAACTGCAACGGAAGTTCGCCTGCCTTGATGTAATCTGCAGTGATGCACTTTCTGTTGATTACACTTCTTTGAAAGCGGGGAGACCTTTCCGTGTCATTGGAAATCTGCCCTACAATATCTCGACTCCACTACTGTTCAGGCTCTACTCACATAAATCAGTCATCAGTGACATGACCTTCATGCTGCAGGAAGAAGTGGTAGACAGGATCTGTGCATCACCCGGCACATCAGCATACGGCCGATTATCGATCATGAGTCAATATCATTGTATGGTGGAAAAGCTGTTTACGGTACCACCTGAATCCTTCAGTCCAATGCCTGGCGTAACGTCTGCGATGATTCGCCTGACACCTCATCAGCAATATATTGCTGTCAGGGATATTGTCTGTCTGCAGGAAGTACTGATCAGTGCATTCAATGCACGACGCAAGACAATACGCAATGCGTTAAAAACGTTACTGTCTGAAGAAGACCTCGACAAACTCGGTATAGACAGCAGAATCAGGCCGGATCAACTCGGACTGGAGGACTATATCCGGTGCGCTGACCAGATATGGGAACAACGACAGCAATGAGTACCTACGTTTTTGGTGACCTTCAGGGATGTTACGACGAATTTCAACAACTGCTTGTACAGACAAAATTCAACCCGAAAGAAGATCAACTGTGGTTTACAGGTGATCTCGTTAATCGCGGACCAAAGAATCTGGAAACAATCCAGTTCATCATGGACCTGAATAAACCGGTAATTGTTCTTGGGAACCATGATCTGCACTTTCTGGCAGTCGCTACCGGTACTCATGAGCCAGTCAGCCTGGACACCCTTGACGACCTGCTGAGCAGTCATCAGTTACCCAAGATCATCGACTGGATGCGAAGGCAACCATTATTGCACCATGATGAAAAAACCGGTTTTCTCATGGTACACGCGGGCGTTCCACCCCACTGGAATCTACCAACCTGTCTGGCACGGGCACGGGAAGTTGAGTCAATCCTTGCAGGACCGGATTACAAGGCATTCCTGGAAGTCATGTATGGCAATGAACCCAGCCATTGGGATGACCATTTGCAGGGGATAGACCGATTACGGATCATCACCAACTACTTTACCAGACTGCGTTATTGTACAAAGGCCGGTGATCTGGAACTCACCCATAAATCAAGCATTTGTCCGGAAGGGTTTTCCCCCTGGTTTGAATTTCCACGCCCGGATTGGGAAGAAAACAGCATCCTGTTCGGCCATTGGGCTGCGATAGAGGGCGTCACAGGCAATCCCAGGGTTATCGCTCTTGATACCGGATGTGTCTGGGGACGCACGCTGACGGCTCTGCGTCTGGAGGATGGCGCACTGTTTTCTACACCGGCCATCCGATCCTGTCAGATCTGAACATCCGGTAAATTCCGCAGAGCTGCAAAGTTGGTGGAGCCAGGCGGGATCGAACCGCCGACCTCGTGACTGCCAGTCACGCGCTCTCCCATCTGAGCTATGGCCCCACAAGGGAAGGGAGCGAATATTAGCGTTTCAGTCAGTGGTGTTCAAGGGCTGTTCGACCCTGGCACCAGACTCAGCCGGATTTGTAAGTTTCCGGGTCATAGCGTGTTGGGACAAAGGTTGATCGGCCTGCACGAATATTATGACCCGCGGATGCGGCATGTATACCGTGGTCCGGATGAAAGAGTTCACCGGGGTTACCCTCTTCACCCCAAACCTCAGCAGCAGCATGCAGGGATGTGAGAGCGGCAAAACCGGCCTTTACAGTCCCTATGTCCGTATAGTCTTCCGCTTCATATCCCGTGGGCTCATTGGTCATGATCAAATGGTTGTCTTTTAGCGTCATTGTGCCTCGATTTGAACCATATGGCGCCAGACTGGCCCAGCGTATCCCTTTGACCTTGTTCGATGGCAACCCGGGTACATTGAGATTCAACACGGTATGAGAAGGACCCTCGATCAGATGCGGCAACACCTCCACCGTTAATTTTGCGGCGGTGTTCCAGTGCCATGGCATGACGACATCTACACTGACAGCAATAGAACGCAGACCATGGTTCTGACCGGCGATGGCAGCACCGACAGTACCACTGTGGGCTACATTACGACCCGGGTTCAATCCTGCGTTAATTCCGGAAACAATGACGTCCGGTGTAGAACCAAACGCCCGCATGACCCCAGCCAGGACACACATGGCAGGTGGTCCTGCCAACCCGTAAACTTCACCGGAGAAGCCTCTTATTTTTTTAGACGTTACCGCGATAGGCTTGTCGCTTGACAACCCGCCCACGGATGTTCCTGTTCCGGATGCATTATGGTCGGGCGCAACCACTATTGCTTCGTAGCCCGCCGCTTCGATCTGCACTGCCAGTTCATGGATTCCCGGACTGTCCACACCATCGTCATTGGTAATCAGTATTCTCATGTCAAGCCAACTCCCCCAGGGCACGGATGGGAAACAGCTCTCCACTGATCCTCTCTGATGCGGCAGACGCAAGGAATACCGCCAGCTGTGCTACGTGCTCCGGGTCAGGTGGATACTGCAATGGCGGCACCGGTGTACCGTCATCCCTGGTTTTTGCAGGTAACCAGTTTGCAACCCCCTCTGTTGCCGTCAGTCCTGGCGCAATGCAATTCACGTTGATGTTGTGAGGCCCCCAGCACACGGCCAGTGACTTGGTAAGATTTATCACGGCGGCCTTTGCTGCGCCATAGTGAACAAAAGACGGTGAAAGTCGAATGCCGGCAACAGAAGAGATATTAATAATCCTGCCGCTCTTTTGTTCAATCATATACTTGCTGACCGCTGCACTACAAAGAAACACACTGTTCAGATTGAGTGCGATTGCAGCATTCCATTCGGCCGGCTTCAGAGTCTCCGGCGGCTTGATAAACATGGCGCCACCGGCGTTATTAACCATAATATCCACGCCTCCGAACCGGCTGATGGTCTGTCTGACCATGTTGTCTACCTGTTCCGGGTCGGTGACGTCGGTGGCAATAGCCAGTGACTCACCACCCATCGACTTGATTTCTCTGGCAATTTTGTCGAGCTTTTCCTGCCCTCTGCTTGCGACCACAACCCGAGCGCCTGCCCTGGCATACTCTCTGGCGATCCGACTACCGATTCCACCGGCGCCACCAGTAACAATGGCAACTCTATCTTTCAGTTCTTCTGACATTTTTTCCTTAAGACGCATTCCTGGTCGAGCGTCGCATTATACGTTAATAATCGCTCGAGTTCGCAGTGCCATATCCAGTCTGAAACAGACTGAATAAAATTGACCAGCAATACCATGACTGTGGCACAATCGTGTATGAAGGCCAAATTTGTTTGTATACAGGAAAACCTGGAGGTTGAAGTGAGTCTGGAAATTTACACTGGCGCCACGCCCAACGGCTGGAAAATCACCATAATGATAGAGGAACTCAAAGAGGCGGGAGTTGTACTGCCAGAGGTCAATTACCACACCGTGAGCCTTGGTGGCGATCAGTTCACTGATGAATACACGGCCATGAACCCTAACCAGAAGCTGCCCACCATCGTGCACGACGGCAGGGTAATCATCGAGAGCTGTGCGATCCTGCAGTACCTGGGCGAGAAGTTTCCATCAAGTCTGTTCCCCACCGATGACCGGCGCTGGGATGTCATCCCATGGTTATACTGGCAGGCGGCCAACATCGGCCCTGTTTTTGGTAACAAGCTCTCCTATACACGCTACATCACCGATGCAAATGAGGAACAGAAAGCGCATCCAATGGAACGCTTCGGCAAAGAAGCGCTCCGACTGGTGTCAGTGCTGGATTACCAGTTAGCCAGGCATTCCTACCTCACCGGCGATCAATATACAGTGGCTGACATCGCCACCTGGTGCTGGATCCGTTCCTATAAATGGTCGAAAGTGGACATCACTACCAAACCACGTGTCGTCGACTGGGTACATCGGGTTCGGGCTCGCCCCGGGGTAGAGCGTGGTATAGGTTACGGTGTGCCAAAAGACGAAATCGACAAGTTCAGCAAGGAGCGTCGAGAGCAGTACAAAAGAGGTGGTGGCAGCATCGCGTCAAACGAGGCGCTGAAGTCGGATCTTTAACCACCGGGGGATGAACAAAAACTCTCCCGATCCAGAGCGATGGTGTAAATCAACAACGCCCTTCAGACTTTTTTACTCAAAACTAGCTACCACGCAGGTCCTGGTAACGGCTATCGCGCCAGGTGAATGCTCCTTTCAAGCCTTCGTCTCTTAATTTACCCTTGAACTCCATGGCGCTTTCTGTTTGCTGATAGACATGATCATAGTCTGCGGCAGCCATAATTGAGGACTCCATCCCCATGGCCTGATACCAGCGATTCATGGCTTCTTTGTGAACTGCCAGGGCATCGGCTGACTGGTTTGCGATCCTCTCTGCCAGTTTTGTGACCTCAGCCTCTAACTGATCAGCTGGTACTGCCTTGTTGATCATGCCGATCTCGGCAGCTTCCTTGCCACTCAACTGGTCACCGGTGTACATCAGTTCCTTTGCCTTGCGCAGGCCAATGATCATCGGCCACATGCAGGAATTACGTGGATGTCCCAGGCCGCGAATACCGGGATGCCCGATCCTGGCATCCTCTGACGCAACAATGAGATCAGTCATCATGGCGTACTCACAGCTACCCGCGAGACAATACCCATGTACCTGGGCGATAGTGACTTTTGGCAGGTTGAACAAAAACATCTGACGTCTGGAACCTTCCTGCATATTCTGACGTGAAGATGTCAATCTTGATTGTCTTGGTGCATCACCACCTCTGCTACCGGACAAGTCGTACCCGGCGCCAAAACCCCTACCTGATCCCCTGATGACAATGACCCTGATATCGTCGTCCCAGGCTGCTTTCGCCAGCGCCATTTCCAGCTCGGCCAGCAATTCACCACTCAAGGCGTTAATCTTTTCCGGTCGATTGAGCGTAATTCTGCCAATCCAGTCATTGGCGCCGTAACGGTCACAGATGATGGTGTTGTATTCCATGTTGTCCTCCAGATGTTTGTTTTCATTCATGACGATAATAAGTACCGGGGTCGGAGTAAAGTGCCGGAGTAAAGTGCCAGAGTAAAAATTTACTCTGGCACTTTACTCCGGCACTTTACTCCGACCCCATTATTCTATGCCTCCCAATCCCCATCCGGTATAATTACCGGGCCAATATAACTGCAGGCAGATACAGAAAATTGACAGCTTCAATACTCGAAGACTTCAAAGTCTACGGCGAAACGGACATAGGCTGGGACGAAAACACACCACCCAATGAGACAGTGGATGACAATGGCAATCTGAAACCGAGTGGTGGTTTCAGCCAGCATGACCCAAATTCGCCATCACGTCGTGTATATGACGATCCCGAGGTTGTCGCGCTACGCGAAAAACTTCGTCAAAACAATGGAATCAGTGGCCTCGAAATCTGCGAACCACACGAACTGGAAAGGATAATCCGGATATTTCGACGCGACGGTTTTGTCGTTGTGCGCAATCTGCTTGATGAAGATCAATTGATGCGATTCCGCGAAGGCAGTGCCCGGGTTCTGAAAGACATTCTGTCCATACCCGGGTTTGGCAAGCGGAAATATCTGACAGAAACCGGACGTCTGCCACATCGATATAGTTATGGTACCGCTTCTTCATCCCGGCACTTGATGCATGATCCGGTGTGGGCTTCCATGATCGATCTACCGACTACAACACCGATCCTGACGGCTCTCATGGGGACAGATGATTATTTTGTTACGGGTGGTGGGGGTGATTTGTGCCTGCCGGGCGCCATTGAATACCAGAAACTGCACTCTGATGTCTACGACAGGCAGGATCAGGGAGACGAGCGTCTGGCCTATGCCAGGGAGTGTGGACTGATCAAAGTTGATCCGGACAAGTTGTTCGATGAACTGGATTTTCGTACCCAACGCCTGGTATTCGACCGGACACCACCCCTGGTGACCATCAATTTCATGATGTCCGATCTCACCTGGGAAAACGGTCCTATCCGGCAGATACCGGGGACCCATACCGCAATGCAAAATCCGCCATCTCCCGGTGAAGAACCGGACTGGATGCGCTGGTCCACGTTGGTGGGAGCCCAGGCAGGAGCCGGGGTTTTTCGTGATAACAGGGCCTGGCACGGTGCAACACCGAATCTGTCGAGAGAAATCCGCGCCCTCCCCAATATTGAATATGTGCCTGGGTGGTCCGGCAAAGACCATTTTTTGAAATCGATGCCGTATGAGATATGGGAGACGCTGACACCGCATGGGAAAAAGATCTGCCGGTATATCAGGGAAGAGCCCGGAGTCTGGCCCGAGGGAGCGGGTGTAATGCATCCACTCGCCAGGGAGCGTAAAAAGTACCGGGGTCAGAATAAGTCAATTTCATTCTTCAGTGCCAAGGACCTTTAGTGTCGATCCGGATGGCAGCATGTCCGATGATTTCAGGTGATGGTAAAGCTGTCGATCATGACGACTCGTTGCAGACAAGCGTCCGGTTCTGACCCACGGTTGCCACCGGGATGGCGCAATGCCCTCTACCTGATCGCCCACAACCGTCACGCGTTGAATCACTCTCTCGCTATCAAAGTCATTGAGTACAAAGTGCTGTGTACAGCGGTTATCCCAGATAGCAATGGTACCGGGTGTCCAGTTGTAACGGACTGTGAACCTGGGATTGCTCACCCATTTTGTCAGGAGATTTAGAATTGCATCGCTCTCAGTAGCGTTCATTTCTACAATACGACGGGTGAAATGCTCGTTAACGTAAAGTACTTTTTTACCCGTCACTGGATGTATTCGAACCACCGGATGAATTGCAGTCTGTTCCGGATGATTGTGGGGTAAGGCATCGTGCAGGGCTGTTAACCCGTCACAAAGGGATTTCATGGGATCGGAGAGTTCATCGTATGCAGCGTACAGACTTGTCCACAGGGTATCGCCACCCGTTTCCGGGCATGAAACCATATACAGAATGGACATGAGCGCCGGCCTCTCCTGAAAGGTCAGATCTGTGTGCCACTCATCGGCGACACCTCCGGTGGTAGCCTTGAGTTCAAGGACTTCTGGCGGCAGATCAGTGTTCTTCTGCAGATTGGGATGGCCCTCCAGATGCCCAAAATGGCGACCAAAGTTGACATGTTCCTCTGGAGAGATTGTTTGATCAGGAAAGAAGATCACCAGATGTTCGAGCAGGAGCGCCTTGATGGCATCGATTTCTTCCGCAGAACAGTCAGCGAGATGTGGCCCTCTGATTTCGGCGCCCAACGCGCCTGCCAGACGGATGACTGACCAGGATT
>JAPOOX010000109.1 GCA_026713185.1 Gammaproteobacteria bacterium | reverse complement strand
TGAACTACAACAGGTCCTGGATGACATCAGTGACAGTTGCATCGACCGGGGCTTTGAATTGAAGAAAGTTGCCGGTGGCTACCGATTTCAGATTCGTCTGGAATACGGAGAATGGATCAGTCGACTGTGGGATGAAAAGCCGCCCAGATATTCCAGGGCTTTACTGGAGACTCTGGCACTCATTGCCTACCGGCAGCCTGTCACCCGTGGAGATATCGAAGAAGTGCGTGGCGTCTCGGTAAGTACCAATATTATTCGAACACTGCTTGAGAGAGAGTGGATCAGGGTGGTCGGGCATCGTGATGTACCCGGCAGACCGGCGATGTATGCAACCACAAAGACCTTCCTTGATTATTTCAATATGAATAGCCTGGATGAATTACCAACCCTGGCGGAGATCAGGGATCTGGACGAAGTAAACAGACAACTGGAACTGGAGGACCCTGTTGAAGGACCCAGGGTGATCGAGTTGGAGGATATGGAGAATCCGGGTCCTGCCCTGGTCAGCGATGATGAACTCGATGAAGTCACTGGAAAAGTTATCGCCATATCCGACAACATCAGAAAGTTGTTTGACGATGAGTACCATGCCGGGAGCAATAACGAACAGGACGAAGATAACAGTGCCAAGAGCAGAGACGAACAGTTGAGTGATAAACACAATGCAGAAAGTAAAAACGAACAATTGGCCGGTGATCACAGTGCAGCAGGCAGAAGTGATCAGTTTGCCAATGTACCCATTGAAATTTTGAATGCTGCTTTTGCTGAAGAGGATGATCCCGAACCTTCTGAACCTGCAATAAAGCGTCCTCAAAATGACAACCCTGATCAAGAGGACCCCGGCGGAGAAAGGTAGGTTCAACCTGCGCCTCACCTGCTGCCTGCCTGACTATCGTGTCCGAAAAACTCCAGAAAATCCTGGCCGCCCATGGCCTCGGCAGCCGTCGGGTCATGGAACAGTGGATTTCCGACGGTCGAATCAGGGTGAATGGTTCCATTGCCACGCTTGGTGACCGTGTCAGCGAAACTGATCAGATACAGGCAGATGGCAGACTCATTGGCCGGAAGAAAATCAGACATCGCCATTTGCTTTACAACAAGCCTGCCGGAGAAATCTGTTCCCGTGATGATCCTGAAGGCAGACCCTCGGTATTCAGACGACTGCCTAAACTGAAAAACCAGCGTTGGATTTCCATTGGACGTCTGGATTTCAACACGGGTGGACTGCTTCTGTTTACCACCGACGGCACATTGGCAAATCGATTGATGCATCCCTCGGCGGGAGTGGATCGTGAGTACGCTGTTCGCGTATTAGGCCATGTCTCCGAAAACAATCTTGAAAACATGCGCACGGGGGTTTTACTGGAAGACGGCATGGCCCGATTCACGGATATCCGGAAATCCCGGGATGAGGACAGTGCAAACCAGTGGTATTACGTCGTCCTGATGGAGGGGAAAAATCGTGAGGTGCGGCGTATCTGGGAGTCCCAGGGACTCAGGATCAGCCGTCTGAAACGCGTTCGATTTGGTAGTTTCTTCATTCCTTCCATGGTGAAGTCCGGCAAGTTTGTGGAACTGAAAAACAGGGAAATCAAGGAACTGTACCGAATGAGTCAACCACCGGATCAGGAAATTAACCGGTAACCATTTGCGTCGTTGCTGGCCGGGTCCATCAGATAGAGGTACAGGGGCATCAGATCTTCTACTGTCTTCAATGTACCAGGATCTTCGTTAGGATGCGATGCCGCTCTCGTCCGGGTTCGGACAGCCCCCGGGTTGACCACTTTCACGCTGATATTTGAAGTGTTTTCCAGTTCGTCCGCCAGTAATTGCGCAAAACCTTCCAGGGCGTACCTGGAAACTGCATAGGGACCCCAATATGCCCGGGGTGTTGCTCCGACATCGGAACTGGTGAAGATCAGGGAGGCGTTTTTCGACAGTCGCAGCAGCGGAAGCAGAAAACGGGTAAGCGTAACCGCACCATTGAAATTCACCTGCATCACCTGATCCCAGAGTTGCATGTCATAGTGTTCCACGGGGACCCTTTCGCCAAGAATACCGGCATTGTGCAGCAGACCATCAAGTCTGCCATATTGCTCATGAATGACATCAGCAATCTCATTGAGTGTTTTAATGCCCAGGGTGCTGATATCCGCGGGAATGATTGCCGGTTCCTGCTGGTCCAAACTGACGATGTGGTCATATACGGCTTCCAGTTTGCTCACCGTGCGGCCCAGCAGAATCACCGTGGCGCCGTATCGGGCGTATGTAACAGCCGCAGCCCGGCCGATACCGTCTCCGGCGCCGGTCACCAGTATCACCTGATCCGCAAGAAGGTCAATATTCGGCTGATAACCGTCCGGCAGAGTTCTGTTATCCATATTGCACTACCCGTTGCGCCATCAGTTTCTGGTGGCATGAACCAGGTAGTTCACGGCCACGTCGTTGCCAAGCCGGCAGGTTCTGGTCAGGGGGTTGTAGCGCATGCCGCTCAGGTTTTGTAATTGGAACCGGCGCCGGCGCAGCG
>JAPOOX010000143.1 GCA_026713185.1 Gammaproteobacteria bacterium | reverse complement strand
TGCTTCCCAGCGAAGAAACAGCTTTCTCGTCCAACCTCGTGTCGCAAAATATGAAATGAGTCTGGGTTTGTCATCGTGATCCGTTCAAGATGGGGAGATGAAAACCCTCATGAAACTCGAAGATTTAGTATCGATAGACCAACTGGAAGACAGCCTCCTAGTGCAGAAAGGTGAACATTTTTCGCCGGTAACGGGTTGCAAGTTCATTGCCCTTCCCCAACAGATTGAACACTTTTATCATAGTCGTACGTGCTTTCTGCTCCTCCCAGTCCCTGTCAAACTGCAGGATCGACAGAAGAAGATCAAGCGCGGCTTCCATCTGATCGTCAGCAATGAGGCGATAGGCCAGATGCAATTTAAGCTGCAGGTCGTTACCATTTTCCTCGACCCTGGACTGCAACTCCATGATTGACGGCAGATCTGCCACCAGTGAAATAAATTCCAGACGACTCTCAGGCTTCTCGATTCCTGCAGTATCCCCGGGTATCAAAGACAGCATCTGTTTAGCTTCGGCGCCCCGGCCTTCCATAATCAACAGATCACAAAGTTCCACCTGCAAGCCGTAATTCTGTGGCTCCCGGGAGACCAACTGCTGCAGCATTTCAATCGCCCGGGAACGTTGCCCTTCTGCGAGCAGGCTGTTGATCTGTTCCCTGATTCGATCCATTGGACTCATGGTGAGTTGATCGAGCAGGGACCGGAGGGCTTGAGCATCCTGAGGACCTTCCAGATCCTGCACCATTTTACCCTGTGAGATGACCTTGATGGACGGGAGCGTTCTAATGCCCAACTGCTGAACCAGTTGGGCATTGGACTGAACATCTACACGAGCCAACAGGAACTTACCCTGGTACTCCCCCGCCAGTTGCCGAAGTACTATGGAGAGTTGACGACTGGGTTCCGCTGATTCTGCATAAAACTCCAGCAGTACCGGCATCTGCATGGATTTTTCAACAACATCTGTCTGAAAATTCCCGGCACTGACATCAACTATATTGGCTGCCACATTCATTGATTACTTCCCATGATAAAAAAACGTAGCCTAACTGTTTGAATGATATTTTTCATCCGAATGGCGTTATCCATTGTGTACCATCGTCCTGACCCGCCAGTGTCAATTCACCACGCCAGTCGTCCAGAACTTCTGTTATTGCAGATGTGACCAGAGCAGGCAGGTTATTTTTTTCGCTGATATGACTGATCACCAGATGTTGCAACCGCCTGATATCAATTCCGGCCAGTAGTGAAGCCGCCTGTGCATTGCTGAGATGGCCCTGTGAGCCACTGATCCGTTGTTTTAACCGATAGGGATAAGGACCGGAATCCAGCATTTCAGGATCATAATTGGACTCCAGCAGCAGTACATCAAGGTTTTGATACTGCCGTTGGACATGTGGCGTAATGTACCCGGTATCGGTCAGCAGTCCAACTCGATGGACACTGTTGGAGAAAACGAATTGGCAGGGTTCACTGGCATCATGGGGGACAGCGACAGGTTCTATAGTAATACTGCCTATGGTAAAAGGCTTGTGGGGGCTGAAACATTCTACCGGGTTGAAGGCGCCCAGTTTTTCACAGATCTTTGTGAAAGCCCTTGAATCACGGGTTCCGGCTGTCATGAAAACCGGTATATCAAAGCGCAGGATAAAGGGTAAAACACCGCCTATATGGTCTGAGTGCTCATGGGTTACCAGAACGGCATTAATATCAGAAGGCAGGCGATCGAGACGTTCCAGTCTATGCACGGTTTCCCTGACTGAAAAACCCAGATCAACAAGGAGACAGGTATCTCCATCCTCAATCAATGTACCGTTACCGCGACTGCCACTGCCAAGAGACGCCACTTGCACGTTACGTCGAATACTCCTTGATGATCTTTAACAGACGTTCAGCGGTCAGGGCATCTGCCAGTGTGGTCTTGTCCTTGAGCACAGTGACATGCACTTCATCATTGTCTGATTGCAGGTGTACAAGATATTTATCTCCACCCCTGGACTGCTTCGGTCCATCACCCCGTTTTAACAGGCGACTGAAGAATCCCTGTTTTGGCTTGTGGTCGATCGAGAACGACACATAATAATTTGCCTCTGTTCGATTGAGATCCTCCACGTTGATGCGTGCGTTCTCAAGCGCGGCGCCAACTGTTGCCCAGGCACGGTTGAAGTCAAGGCGATACTTGAGAACAGGGCGTTCCCGGTCCGTCACCAATTCTGTCCTTTGCTCCTGTAGCCCGGAAGCAATCAGTGAAACAGTCTGTTCCTGGTCTATATTCTCTCCAAGGTACCAGGCTAGCGCAGTTAATACGGCACCTTCGAGTTCACCGTCATCCGATTTGTCGCGCCAGTCAACATCAAGCCGCACGGGACCGGTGAGAGGCCTGCGTCTGTGTTTCAGTGAGATCTCGGTACTACCGGTACGTACACCGGGTTCAATCCGCAGTCGGAATTTGTGTTGCCAGTTTGCCGATGTCTGCAACAGATCCTGTTTGATGGTATCAAAGACAGCTTCACCTGTACCATTCGAAGGTAACCAATTGCTTTCGATGATGCCGGCGCCGGGGTCCGCCGAGGCTATAATCAGATTATTATTCTCCCAGAACTCCAGAATTCCGGACCAGACCGTTGACGGCGGTGTGTCCAGAAAAACCCATCGGTCATCACCCAGCTTTCTGATAACAACTTTCTCTACCCCAAAGGTTGTACTCAAAGCCTCCGGCAGTCCTATCTTAAAATCCTGGTCTGCAAGGCCTCTGGTATCATCCACTTCCGGAATCGGCATCGAATCCACGAAAACTGGCGTATCGAGTCCTTCCGGAATGACTACATGCCTGGTCTTACCCCTCTCCAGGCGTTCGCGTAACTCATCATTGCCAAACCAGCACCCGGTCAGGCTCAGTGTTAAGAGAATCAATCCAATTCGTTGCATTTCAGTTGGTCACACCGGCTTGTCGCATGGCATCACGAAGTGCGTCATGGTACTCCGATGATAATTCCGTCAGTGGAAGTCTGATTCCTTTCCTGATTCGTCCCATCTCGGCCAGCGCCCACTTCGCCGGTATGGGATTGGACTCCAGGAACAGATTGTTGTGCAGTCCGGTCAGGGATTCATCAATGGACTTTGCCTCTTCCCTGTTGCCGGCAACGGCCGCGCTACACATCGCTGCCATTTTCGCCGGCGCCACATTTGCTGTCACGCTGATTGTGCCACTGGCGCCAGACAACATGAGATCACAGGCTGTTGCATCGTCCCCCGAATAAACAATCATTTTATTATCACAAAGAGACAGAATCTGTTTGGTTCTGTCAATATCTCCCGTCGCCTCCTTGATGGCTACCACCTGACTGATATCGGCAAGCCGGGAGACTGTTTCCGGCAACATGTCACAGGCGGTCCTCCCAGGTACGTTGTAGAGTACCTGCGGCAGGTCCACCGCTTCCGCAATTGCCCTGTAATGCTGATAAAGACCTTCCTGCGTTGGTTTATTGTAGTAGGGCGTGACCAGCAGACAGGCATCCGCTCCAGACTCTTTTGCGGACTGTGTGAGTTCTATAGCCTCACTGGTAGCGTTGGCGCCCGTTCCGGCGATGACTGGGAGGCGACCGTTAACATGTTGCACCACATGCTGAATAATTTCACGATGCTCCTGGAACGTTA
>JAPOOX010000112.1 GCA_026713185.1 Gammaproteobacteria bacterium | reverse complement strand
CCCCGATCACTCATTGCCGGAGCGATGGTCTCGTAACTGCCAGGACCATGAAAATCGAGATTGTCCAGATAGTCGATGCCCAGGTGCTTCATGGACAGGTCAAAGTTCCGTCTGAATTCGTCCACATTGGACGAGGGACCAATTTTGGTGGTGATATACAGTTTGTCTCGAGGTGTCTTTTTGAGTATACGTTTGAGCGCCTTACCCACCCGTTCTTCCGAGTTGCCATAGCCCCGGGCTGTTTCGAGGTGATTGACGCCGAGAGTCACAGCTCGTTCCATGGTATCGAGAGCCTGCGATAAGGAGCATCGGGTAATCTGCATGCAGCCGAGAGAAAACTGCGAGAGCATCATTTCTGTACGGCCAAATCGACGATATTTCATTTAGGCAAGACTCTCATCAAACATGCCGAAGATAATCCATGTAAGCCGGCCAGTTTGCTGCGCGACAGCGGCAGGGCGAGTTTAATCAGGCAGCCCCAGAACGCGCTTGGCAATAATATTGTACTGAACCTCCGTAGTACCACCCTCAATGGAGTTGGCCTTTGTTCGCAGCCAATCCCGTGTCTGATTCAGGTCTCCCCGGGAGAATTCTTCTCCTTCCCAGCCCAGCATATCGGTACCGAAAATTTTCAGCATCAATTCAGAACGGTTTTTATTTTGTTCCGTGCCGTACAGCTTGAACATAGAAGAGGCAAAAGTAGGAGCCCTTGTAGACCGGGACTCTTCACTATTACGGTGTACAGTGAGTGCAAAACTGCGATCGTTCATGATGTGCTGCGTAATGTTGTCCCGGAGTTCCAGGTCTGAAACTTTGCCATCGACTGCACCAATCCTGTCCAGCGCCGTGTGTCCCAAAGTCTTTTTTGGTCCGGTACTGCCTGATGCCGGTACACCACCCATACCACCGCCAATGGTTGTCCGTTCGTACTGCAGCAGGCGTTTTGCCACAGTCCAACCCTTGTTGACTTCACCAATAACGTTTTTACGAAGGGCTTTAGCATCGTCAAAGAATGTCTCACAGAATGGCGAATATCCACTGATCAACTTGATCGGTTTGACGGTAACACCGGGCTGGTTCATATCGAACAGGATAAAGGTGATTCCATCATGCTTGGGTACGTCAAAGTTGGTTCGTACGAGACAGTAAATCCAGTCAGCGCGGTCGGCGCTTGATGTCCAGACTTTGGAACCGTTGATGGTATATTCGTCGCCGTCCAGAACCGCTCTGGTCTGCAGACTGGCAAGATCGGACCCGGAATTAGGCTCACTATAACCCTGACACCACCATATCTTACCCTGGCATATCTTTGTCAGATGTTCTTTTTTCTGCTCTTCGGTGCCAAATTCCAGCACAGCGGGGCCAATCATGCTGGTGCCCATGCCGCCATACAATGGTGTTCTGGCGTTGATTCTGGCCATTTCTTCGCGCAGAATCCGGGCTTCTTCTATGGACAGCCCGCCGCCGCCGTATTCTTTTGGCCACTGGGGTACCGTCCATCCCTTTTCTGCCATTCGATCCAACCAGACTTTCGTATCCGGATTCCTGAATGTTGCCCTTCGACCAGGGTTGGGCGTTTCACTCACCGGCATTGGAGTTCGCATGGACTGAGGACAGTTTTCCTCCAGCCAGGCGCGGGTTTCCTGGCGAAATGTATCCAGTGACGATGTTTGGCTTTCACTCATTTTTTATTACTCGTTGTTCTTAATTTGATAATTGATGTGATCTGGCTGTTTTGTTTGTAAAGCAGTTGAACTTCAGTTGCTGCGCAGAATCCGACCTCCGCAGTCCCCTGTAAGTTCGTCGTCCCGAAGGATAACCTGACCGTTACAGATGGTCGTCTTGTAACCGACAGCCCGCTGGATAAAGCGGGGGGCGCCAAACGGAAAGTCATGTACGATTTGAGGCATACGTTCTTCCAGAGAGTTTATGTCGAAGACATTCAGGTCAGCACGTTTACCTACTTCCAGTGTTCCACGGTCATGCAGACCAAGGACACCGGCAGGAACGTTGCTGATGCGGCGAACCGCTTCCTGCAGTGAGTAAACTCCGGTGTCGCGATGCCAGTGAGACAGGATGAATGTAGTCCATCCGGAATCAATCATCTGACTGACGTGAGCTCCGGCGTCACCGAGTCCGGGCATGGCCCACTCTGTTGTGATCAGTTGTTCCAGAGAATCGAGATTCACATTGAACCCGCGCATGTGGAACAAGGCTTTACCGTCGCTTTCATCAGTCAGCCGCAGCCAGGTTTCCACGGGATGTTCACCTGCGGCTTTAGCCATGGAAGGAAGGTTTTGCTCAAAGCTCCGGGTGTAACATGGGCGAGCATCATCACCCATCCAGAACCAGTTTTGTGTGTTTGCGAAAACAGCCTCACCCTGTGCCTTTACTTCATTGACGAGTTTTTGTCGGAACTCTATATCGCGAATGAGCTTCACCCGGTCTGCCAGTTCGTATTTGCGCAATTCAATCCAGGAAGGTGTGCGAAAGAAGTTGTTGGTGGAGAGACCGCCGACGCCGCCGCCGCTTCTCGGTACCGTAATGGAGGTGACGTTGAGACCTTCCTCACGCATGGCCATGACCCTCTTGTCCATGCGTTCAACACCGATTTCCACGGCTGTGCTGAACAGTGCGCCTTTGGTCATACGGGCTTCATCGGCAATCAAATCCATTTCTTCGTCAAATTCATTGAAGCTGGAAACGGTCTGCATGATTCCACCGAATTTACCGACCTCTTTGGCAATCGCACGCAATTCCCTGCGTTCCGCGAAGGTACCGGGAATCGACCGGCCATCGGGCAATCGATGTTGTGGCAGTCGGTTGGTTGAGAAGCCGATAGCGCCTTCTTTTACAGACTGTCCGGCCAGTTCGGCAATTTGCCTGATTTCGTCTTCTGTTGCCGGCTCTTCTACCGCACGTTCACCCATAACGTAAAAGCGTGTTGAACAGTGGCCAACGAGACCAGCGATATTTATGGAAGGTCCCAGTACTTCCAGTGCATCCAGGTAACCGCCGTAAGACTCCCAGTTCCAGGGTAGCCCATGCAGGATTGCCTTCTTTGGGATATCTTCAACCGTCTCCATCATACCGGCGAGAAATTCACGGTCCGATGCCTTGCAGGGGGCAAATGTGACGCCACAGTTACCGAGTAATGCTGTAGTCACTCCATGCCAGGAAACCGATGTTACATGGGGGTCCCAGCCAATCTGTGCATCCAGGTGGGTGTGCAGGTCTATGAAACCTGGCGATACATTTAATCCATCAGCCTGGATTTCTTCTTTGCCATTGCCGTCGAATTTACCTATTTCGGTAATCTGATCACCGTTTATGGCAATATCTGCCTGGAATGGTTCAGCGCCAGTGCCATCGACGACATTCCCCCCTCTTATGACTATGTCATGACTCATGTAATGTTCCCCTTGGTTTGTAATGATAACCTTGAATCATAGACCAGACTCAATCAAAAGACTAATTGGTACCTGTTTATTAAGTCGACTTCCGAGCGTTTTAGTTGCGACATTCGCATAGTCATGGCGCCGCGACTTTTCAGAAGCGTTTCTTTATAGACCCCGCAGAGGCAATCCCGCCGCGGTATAGCAAGAATCAATCGCCATCATCTGATTGACGGCATCTTCTGCATCGGTAAAGAGAGGACTGCCGTTTTTTATCGCGTCCAGAAAAGCATCCAATTGATAGCTGTAAGAGGGTCTCAGGTCCAGAGTCTCAGATGTGGTGTCGCCGTCTATCGTGACATCAATCCGATGACCCATTTGCGGCGCCAGCGGATTTTTGACCAGCATTGTTCCTTCTGTACCCTTGACTGACATGTTTGAACCGAAGCTGCCTCTGCTTCGCATATCTCCCGAGATATGCGCCAATATGCCACTCGGGAAAGTGAAGTCAGCCTCCAGCATCACGTCGACCCCGGGGGCTCCTTCTTCTGCGGTAGCCTTGACGACTATTGGCTCTTCTCCGGTAATGTGACGTACCCAGGAGATCGGGTAGCAGCCAATATCCATGGTTACTCCCCCCGCGGTTTCATAATTGGAACGAATGTCATGGGGGCTGATCCCGGGTATATAAAATTCCGCATCAATTTCCAGAATCTCCCCCAAAACACCGGAATCAACGATGTCCTTGGCTCGAATAAAGCAGGGGTGATAACGGTAGTGGAAAGCATCCATAAGCACCTTTCCAGTCTGCTTGCCAACGGCTGCCATTTCCGTCGCCTCTCTTGCATTGCAGGCAAATGATTTCTCGCAAAGGACATGTTTGCCTGCTTGCAGAGCCTTGATGGACCACTCGTGATGAGCGCCTATGTGCAAAGGGTTGTAAACCGCATCAACTTCCGGATGCGAGATAACCTCCTGATAGCTGTCGACCACAATCGGGATGTCATGCTCCTTTGCAAAGGATTCTGCTCTGCTCCTGTCCCGTGCAGCGACAACGTGGACACTCGCGCGTGGTTCGTCCTGGCACGGTGCAATCAATGCATTGGGGGTAATCCTGGCGGCGCCCAATGTTCCAAATCTGATAATCTTGCTTCTCCTTTTCCGGGGACAGTTTACTTGATT
>JAPOOX010000015.1 GCA_026713185.1 Gammaproteobacteria bacterium | reverse complement strand
TTTAAAAACAATATAGAAAATACCTTATATACCATTAGTCCTGTTTTCAACGATCTTAAGAAATGATTTTGCATGCAATTCTTCCATGGTGATTCCAGTTGCCAGGACCTCTTCTTCCGTTAACGCACCGCAATTTACTCCAGCAATAAAAAAGTTGAGCAGCCCCTGTGCGGACGCCGCATCGTCAAATGTATTTCCCACCATGGACGCCTGTGCTGCCTGGTTGATAAATGTTGACAAACGGTCCGTGGCATCAGAGAGTCCGCTTAAAAAAAAGTAATACACTGCTGCATAACGAACTGGCAATTGCGCGGGATTCAGGTCCCAACTCTGATAAAAGCCAAGCCGAAGGGAGTGCATTATGTTGTTGAAATGAGCAAGCCATGCAGCATGCACGACCTGACGATTTTGTTCGATCTGAGCCGGTGTCAACTCATTACCGCGGTGCGGCGCTATAGGCATGATATTGGTGATGCCGTCACATATTGCAACATCGGTACCTGTTAATGACAGTTGCATCATATGCCGGGCAAAATCCACTGATGGGTGTCGATGGTCCTGGTATGCTGATGAAATATTGCAACTGGCCGTATAGTCAAATGTACCGAGAATAGCAGCAGTTACCCTGCCCTGCCCGGCTTTAACCAACGCAGGTATTGCGCAAGTACCTTCCGGGGTCATGATTGACTGGACCGTCTCGATCATCAACTCTATATCGAGGACTCCGACACGAAGTCCATTCACTTTTTCAATCAGGGAGAGATAATCTGCAAGTACGCTGACCTGTTCCGGTGTTGTCACCTTTGGTAACGTTATTTTGAAGGGTTGCGGCAAATCACCCCCTGTTACTTTCGCCAGTGTCGATATGAACAAGTCCATTGTCCGCATGGATCGAATCCTGGCTTCTTCCGTCAATGCCTTGATTCGTATGCCTACAAATGGTGGTAGTGAACCTGCCAACATCCCTTCGGCCATTGCTGAAGCAGTTGATATGGCATGACCATCTTCTTCATCGTCATCACGGACACCATATCCGTCTTCAAAGTCGATCCTGTGGTCCTCAACGGCTTCAGTTTCCAGTTTTCGCAGCATCCTGCGATATACGGTATATGCAAGCCAGGCATCTGACCGTTTTGCATCAGGACTTTCCAGTTCCTGCTGCAGAGTTCTGGTTGCATTTGAAGTTTGTGGCAGTGAATCTGAACCGGGTAAATTCAGTCCCCTGGCCAGATGTACGAAATCAGGTGCATATGTCTTGACATGCTGAAGGGCCAGGTCGGCCATTTTCCGGGCGGAACCGGGTTTATAAAGATTGGCGCCACCATACAATGTCTGGACCGGTTGACGTTGGATTTGCAATCCCGGATATGCCTCTTCAAATTTCCGGTTGGTGTCCGACAGGCGAATCAGAAATGGCGCTATCTCTTCTTCTGTGAGAGCCTTCAGCGGGCCAAAATCCGCCCTGCCGCTGTCCCGGAGCAAACTGGCCGGCTGACCTGGATTTTCTTCGTCATGTTTGATGAGAGCTGTCACGTTTGAACCTTGTAAAAGAAAGGAAGTCAGTATACCTGTTTTCAAAATATCCTGGTCGGCGATGACACATATAACATGGTATGGTTGATTTATGCAGTCGCCTGATATCTCACATGTTAAAGATTATTTTCTGGCATTACAGACATCCGTCTGTGAGCAATTAAGTGAAGTTGACGGCAGGATATTCAGTTCAGAAATGAATTCAGAAGAGTATACCCGGCCTCGTATCCTGGAAGAAGGCAGGTATCTGGAAAAAGCGGCAGTTCTCCTGTCACACAACAAAGGCGCAAAATTACCGGCAGCAGCAAGCGAAAGAAATCCACATCTGGCAGGCAAACCTTTTGAAGCAGCTGCAATTTCCATGATCGTACATCCCTGGAATCCATACGTACCCACATTCCACGCCAATCTCCGTTTTTTTGTGGTCGATCAAAAACACTGGTATTTCGGAGGTGGCTTTGACCTGACGCCCTGTTATCCATTCCCGGAAGATGTTCTGCACTGGCATCGGACGGCAAAATCCGCATGCCAGCCATTCGGGAAGAACCTCTATAACAAATTGAAAGTCTGGTGTGATGAATATTTTTTCCTGCCTCACAGGCAGGAGTCACGGGGTGTGGGTGGTATTTTTTTTGATGATTGGACGCAAGGTGGATTCAATCGCTCCTTTTCCTTTGTGAAGAGCGTTGGCGACCATATACTGCCTGCATATCTTCCGATTCTGAATAAACGCAAGGCAATGGCATTTGGATCACGCGAAGAAGAATTTATGCTCTACAGGCGAGGACGATACGCCGAATTCAATCTGGCCATCGACCGCGGTACCCGGTATGGCTTACAATCCGGGAGAAAAATTGAATCGGTGTTAGCCTCAATGCCTCCCAGGGCTATCTGGAAACACAACTGGTCGCCTGGGCTGAATTCACCGGAAGCTGATCTCTATAACAACTATTTAAAACCAAGGGACTGGATCAGGGAATTAGTCTGAAACATCCAGGGAAATATTTTCATTATGGCTGAATTATACATTCCCAGAGCTCACTCGAATTCGTGGTATGAGCACCTGGCTACGCTCCAGGCGGGTTACTATTACCCTTGGAATTCTGAGATTGGAGAGCGGAATGGTGAACAGGCATTCCTCGAACTCATTGAAGAGTACAAGGGGCAGGCGGTTAATGTACTGGAGGTAGGCTGTGGTCACGGTGAACTGGCACTGTCGATAGCAGATCGATATGGTCATGTGACAGCATACGATCGCATTCCGTCCTACATTGAACTCGCCAACAAGTCAAAGGACGATACCGGTGCCGGCAATGTGGAATTTCTCTGTTACGACGCACAGAACCCCGAATTGCATCAGACCACCCTGCCTGCCAGGACTGATTCAGTGGACCTTATTATCTGCCGTCGTGGACCGTTGCACTGGATAGAAGACGCTGCCCGGGTATGCCGTGATGGCGCCTGGATAGTGGCTCTCAATCCAATGGAAGAGCCTATACCTGCGTGGTCAAGCAAATTACCGCATCTTCTTCACTTTGAAAATTCAGGACGGCATACGGGAACCGGGTCAATTCACCAATCCGTTGAAAACCGTCTGCATCAGGCCGGATTGACTCTGCACAGTGGCTGGAGCTTTGATGTCCCTGAGACGTTTGGCAGCACTCATGAACTGTATCGGATGATTACCTGGGGCTTGCCTCCGCGAAAAATACCGTCCTATGAAGATATCAGATATAAACTTGACGCAATTTTCGACCGTTACGGTGAAAAGGATGGTATTGTGCTACGACACTGCCGGTTTCTCTGGCGGGCACAAATACACAAGTCAAAATAACTGGAATCTCCAACATGATTCCATTATTAACTGACCTGTAACTTCTATAATCTGCTTTACGACAATACCGGGATATCAGGTGATTTATTTTTTAGGGCAATATTTTGCAGATCTCGCAGGACCTTTCAGACTGCTGGTTTCCTACATCTTTCTTGCAAGTCTCGGCACTGCACTGGGCGCCCTTCTGACATGGTGGTTACTGCCAAAATTCTGGCATTCTCTGCCCGTTGATCGTGGCAGGGAATATGCCATTGATGCCGACAAGAGCATAGGGAAACCCATTTCAGCCGGAATCATCTTTATACCGATTTTTATCCTCATCAGTCTGCTTGTTGTACCTATTGACTGGAAATTCACCGGTATTCTCATCTGTGCTGCAGCTGCGATGGTTACAGGATATTTTGATGATCGGAGTATCCAAGGCTGGAGTGAATACAGACTCGGAGCGATCGATCTGGTGATTGCGATCGCTGCTTCAATCATTATTTGCCAGTTACAACCGTATACCATCTGGTTACCACTGTATTCGGAACCGATCCAGGTTGATCCTGTCCTGTTCATTGCCGGATCAACTGTACTGATCTGGACTTCGATCAATGCCACCAACTGCACAGATGGTGTGGACGGTCTGTCCGCCAGTCTATCTGGAATGAGTATTCTGTTTCTTGGTGGAATTCTCTATGGCATTGTCGGTCACCACGCTATTTCCACATATCTCTTGACTCCACATTATGAACAGGGTGCTGACTGGGCCATCATGGCGTTCATTATGGTTGGCTGTCTGACAGGTTATCTATGGCACAACAGCTATCCAAGCGCAGTATTGATGGGCGATGCCGGATCGCGACCTGTCGGATTGATGCTTGGAGTACTTGTACTGGCCTGTGGCAATCCTTTTCTGATTCTGGTGGTTGCTTTCGTTGTTCTGGTTAATGGTGCAACAGGCATGATCAAAGTGGCACTGTTACGGTTTTTTAAAATAGGGGTATTCCGCAAGATCCGATATCCCCTGCATGATCACGTACGGCACAATATGGGCTGGTCTAACACGCAGGTACTGGTCCGTTTCATGCTGCTACAGGCAGTGGGTACTCCAATACTGCTGGTTTTACTGTTGAAAATCCGATAGCCCTCCCCTTTTATACTGATTGATTACTGATCGGTTGACACTTTACGATCAGAAACCCGATATACAGTCTGGGTTAATCAGGGATGTCAGGATGTGATCCTCCCACACGCCATTGATATTCAGAAAGGACCTGGCCCTGCCCTCGGTCTCAAATCCGAGGCGACACAGCAGTTTCCCACTGCGATGGTTTCGAGGCATATAGTTAGCCATGATCCGGTGCAGTTGCAGTTCTTTAAAGACATATCGGGTACTGAGTTGCAATGATTCAAACATGATACCCTTCCCCTGATGACACTCGGCAAGAGCGTATCCAAGATGACAGGACTGAAACGTGCCGCGAATGATATTCGTATAGTTACATACTCCCAATACTTCAGATTCTGAAGTGTTGAGAATCACAAGGCACATATTCATGCCACTGCGGTATTCCCGGATAGCAGCGCGCAACTGCATTTGCCAGAACGCATTCGTGAAGAATTCCGGTGATCTGCTCGGTTCCCATTGCCGCAGATGATCCCTGTTTTCTATTCTGAAACGAACCATGATCGATGCTTCGGAAGGTTCAAGTAACTTCAACACCAGCCGGTGAGTTGAAATTTTAGGTAAGGGTTGGAGATTCATGACAGGCAGTCGGTCAATTCAACTTTTACCTGGCTGTCGTAGACTGTCATCTGACAACAAATTGTCGATATGCCGGGTAAATGACTCGTAATCCACTTCTTCTCCAAGATCTATACCATCGGTAACACAGACCTTGATGATTGAAAATCTGCCATTGGCTGCCTGCAGGATAATGCCATTGGGGCCGCCTTCGGAGCAAAGATACAATACTGCGGGACTGACATGGTCTGGTTTACCTACCCGGGCAGGATCGCCCAGGTCTCTGGTCATTCTTGTAATTGCACCTGGAGCCAGGGTGTTAACACGGATTCCTTTGCGTAGTCCCTCAAGTTTTAAAACGTTCATCAGGCCGATGACAGA
>JAPOOX010000121.1 GCA_026713185.1 Gammaproteobacteria bacterium | reverse complement strand
TCCTCACCAGTGCTTCAGAAGGATCACTTTCTGTAGGAATGATCGCTATGATTTTTGATTCATCCGCATCATCACTGCATTGCCAGTTTCTGTCCAGAGTTCCGTAACAATGGTAGGTTTCTGTTGATGTGGATAATGACGTGGATTCCGTCCGGGTATTGCCACATTCAGCGCCGGAACAGTCCTTGTCACCCTTGAACCAGGAACCCGCCAGTGAACCTGCCCAGGAACATCCTGTCAGCAAGGTAATCAGAATTGTCGTTAAAAAGTACTTCACACTGAATTGCGCCCTGTAAAATAATGAGATTCAACCACAGATTGAGTCTTTAGGGTAGATTAAAAGACAAACTGATCTTTTTGCGGGAAATTTCCATAGATTCCGCCAGTATGAATAAAAACGATATCTTTGGATTCCCTGAATCTTCCCTTTTTCAACTCTGTAATCATGGCATGGAAGGCTTTCCCTGTATAAACCGGGTCCAGTATAACACCCTCAAGCTGTGCAACCCGCCTGATCGTGTTGAAAACCGGCTGCCCGGCAATGGCATATCCCACTCCAACATAACCGTCAACCACAGAAATGGGCAAGTGATCAGTGACGACAGGGGAATCGTAACGATGTTCCCACCTTTTGAAGTCCTCTCGAATTTTGTTTACGAAGTATTCTTCGTCGTCACAGACATTAAAGGCCAGTATTTTGCTGCCGATCTCATGGAGAACATTACCGATTATCAATCCTCCCAGTGTCCCGCCAGACCCAGCTGCCGATATGATGTAGTCGGGCTGAATCTGCCGGTCCTGAAAATCCTGTTTCAGTTCTCCGCAGCAATTGATATAACCCCAGATGCCAGTCTCATCACTAGCTCCTATGGGTATGGAATAGGGAGTATTGCCACGGTCACGGTATTGAGTGGCAATGTCCGATAGATACTGGTCGATATTGCGGAATTGTTCCTTACTGAGGAATGTAATCCTGGCGCCAAGCAGACGGTCCAGAAACAGGTTGCCGTCTACCTCTGAAGGCTCGCTTCCCCTTAGAATCAGATGACACTGCAACCCGAGGTGACTCGCTACAACCGCGGTGGACCGGCAGTGATTGGACTGGACGCCGCCACTGGTAATCAATACATTGGCATCCTCTGCAAGTGCGCGTGCAACAGTGAATTCCAGCTTGCGCAACTTGTTGCCGGAGGCTACCGTATCAGTCTGATCATCGCGTTTAATCCAGATTCTGGGTCCTCCCAGCTCATTTGATAATCGGTCCAGCGGCTGCAATGGTGTCGGCAGACGTGCAAGCTTTATTCGAGATATTTCTGGCATTTGCAGTAAAGCCGGTCAGTTGGTCATTGGCATTAAACACCAGGATAGATCGCGGGGACCAGTCTACCTGATCAAACAGCAACCGTTATCATGAAAAATCTGTTTAAAAATTGGCTGAATCTGATGTTGATATTCACAGTATGCAGTGGCTGCAGCAGGGTATCAATGGTAACTGTTTCCGGGTCCACCATGGGGACAACTTACCAGGTGAAGGTTGCCACGGATCAAACGCTGGACAAGAAAGCTCTGAAGATTGAATTAGACAGTGAACTCAACTGGATCAATCGAATTATGTCCACCTGGCGTCACGATTCCAACCTGTCAGTTTTCAATCGTTCTCCAGCAGGTCAACCCATGCCAGTACCGGACGAACTGATTCGCGTACTCCAACTCAGTAATCTCATACATCAAATCAGTGATGGTGCTTTTGATGTCTCCATAGGGCCACTGGTGAATCTTTGGGGTTTTGGTCCCGATGCTGTTTCTGATGGTATACCGACTGAAGCCCGGATTGATGAAGCACTCTTGCAAACAGGAATTGATCATCTACATATTCAAAACGGAACACTGACCAGACAGATTGAACTTCAAATTGATCTTTCCGGTATCGCCAAGGGATATGCTGTAGACAGAATCAGTCAATTGCTGTCCAGGAAAGGGCTTGAGAATCATCTGGTGGAAATTGGCGGGGAACTGAAGGCAAGGGGCGTCAACGACCGGGGAAAACATTGGCTGATTGCGATAGAAAAACCTGCAGGTCTTGAGAGATCAATTTTCCGTACTCTGCCTCTTGACGATCTGGCCATGGCGACATCCGGAGAATATCGTCATTACCGTGAAATTGATGGCAAACGCTATTCTCATACAATAGACCCTCGAACGGGGAAACCTGTGACCCATCATCTGGCGTCTGTGACGGTAATTCATGAATCCGCCGCCATGGCCGATGGATTCGCCACTGCAATCAATGTTCTTGGTCCGGATGACGGGATGTCACTGGCAATAAAACAGAAGCTGTCTGTTCTGTTTATAATCAAGTCCGTTAATGGATTTGTAGAGAAACGTTCGCCTTCAATGGATACTTATCTGAAGGATGTAAAGGCAAGGTGATTGATTGGCAGCGTTCATGAGTCGTTTATTGGCGAATGATTTGAGAGAATCCGGGCTACAACAACAGGACAGCGCGAACTGTCGCTCGATTTTACAGGACAGTGCGATCTGTCGCTCGATTCAGGATGGAGCGTCTTTTGTTTGAAGACTGGCGGTTTATAGTGGCTGCGCGCTATACAAGGTCGGGTACCGGTGACAGATTGACTTCTTTTACCTCACTGATTTCAGGTTTGGGATTGGTCCTTGGTGTCGCCATCCTGATAATCGTATTGTCTGTGATGAATGGATTTGAAAGGGAACTGGAGAAACGGGTGCTTGGAATATTGCCGCACGGTGTGATCTACCTTCCTGACGCATCAATGGATGCGCAGAAAACCATGCAATATATTCTTTCACATCCTGATGTAATAGCCGTCGCCCCCATTTTTGAAGAAACGGGACTGTTGCTGGCAAATGGCGAAATGGCAGGGGTCGCCATCACGGGGATTGACCCTGAAGCGGAAAAAAAAGTTTCGATTCTCGATCGGTTTTTTGTTGCAGGATCCATGGACAGGCTTGGTGTCGACAGATTCAGCATGGTCCTGGGCCGTCGACTGGCAACACAGCTTTCGACAGGAGTTGGCGATACTGTGACATTTGTATTGCCTGATATACGGATTTCACTCGTTGGACCCCTGCCTGTAACAAGGCAGTTTACCGTTTCAGGTATTTTTGAATCAGGTACCGATGCTGACAAGACACAGGTTTATGTGGCTATTGATGACCTGCGGCGTATTCAGAAAAGACATGGCCCGGAAGGATTCCGATTGCTTACTTCCGATCTGTTTTCTTCTCGGGATACCATTCGTGAATTGATTACCACCGGTCAACATGAACTCTTCGGGGAGAGTTGGCGGAGTCGCCATGGAAATCTGTATGGTGCAATTCTCATGCAGAAAAAAACCATGTTTCTGATGTTGATGTTGCTGGTTGCCGTTGCTGCATTCAATGTGGTTTCAAATCTGTTGATGGTAGTGAAAGAGAAAACGGGAGACATTGCTATTCTTCGAACAGCAGGTGCATCATCAAATGCGGTACGTCTCATCTTTATCCTGCATGGTCTGCTTGTAGGGGCTGCAGGCATCATCCTTGGCCTGGTGGTCGGGACTCTGATGTCACTGGTTATCAGCGATATTGTCAGCAGTGTGGACGATGTACTTGGCCTCGGTCTGATGGACGAGTACTTTATCCAGTATCTGCCCGTTGACATTCGATTGGGTGATATGTTTCTGGTGGCATCGGTCTCCTTCCTGATCTGCCTTGCTGCCACTGTCTATCCCGCAGGTAAGGCGGCACAGGCACACCCTGTAGAGGCATTGCAATATGAGTCCTGAACCCGTTCTGATTGCCAGGTCCGTGCACAAGTCGTTCACCCAGGGGAGTAAAACCATCGCAGTGCTCACTGGCGCCCACCTTGAGGTCTTCACCGGAGAACGTGTGGCTATCGTTGGATTATCTGGCAGTGGCAAAAGTACTCTGCTGCATATCCTGGGTGGTCTGGAAGTCGCCGATAAGGGCGAGATCATCATTGGCGGAAAATCGCTGATGTCACTTCGGGAGTCCGAGGTGGATATGTTGCGCAACCGTTCTCTGGGTTTTGTGTACCAGTTCCACCACCTGTTGTCAGATTTCTCTGCAGTCGAAAATGTAGCCATGCCATTGTTGATCAGGGGAAAATCCAGAACAGATGCACTTGCTAAGGCAGGGAGTCTGCTTGATCAGGTTGGACTTTCAGAAAGGCTGAAACACAAACCAGGCCAACTTTCCGGTGGTGAAAGACAGCGGGTAGCGATTGCCAGAGCCCTGGTAGGCGATCCTCTTTGCGTTATGGCCGATGAACCGACGGGTAATCTCGATGAAAAGACCGCAGATGATGTCAATTCACTGATCATGTCTCTGTCCAGTGAGTTGCAGACTTCTTTTGTCATCGTGACACACAATCACGACCTGGCTAACCGTATGGATCGTATACTGACATTACATAATGGTGTACTGAATAAACCGGATTCCGGTACAGAATGATCGGCACGACGGCCTTTATCGGTATCCGGTATGCCCGTGCCAGAAGTGACAACAGGTTTTTATCATTCATGACCTGGATTTCCCTTCTGGGGCTTACCCTGGGCGTGATTGCATTGATCGTTGTTATTTCAGTCATGAACGGATTTGGTGCTGAACTGGAACGCCGGATTTTAGGTGCAATTCCCCATATCATCGTCACCGACGCGGACGTCTCACCAGACGAACTCCGTGATATAACCGGTGTCACCGGTGTCAGCCGGTTCTCAAGGCATTCCGCATTGCTTATCAATGGGTCCTCTTCCAACAGTGAACTGGTCGGCCTGTACGGTATCGAACCCTCTTTGGAGAAGACGATATCCATCATCCCGGAACAAATGGTATCCGGTAATCTTGATAAGTTGTCCACAGTCAGACTCGGAATTGTTTTTGGACAGTCACTGGCCTTTCGGCTGGGGGTAACGAAAAGTGATCCGGTCACAGTTTTAATTCCGGTAATGATTGGAGACCGCATCCGGACTGTTGTGTTGAACGCAAAACTGACGGGTACATTCCAACTCGACTCAGACCTGGATTATCGTTTAGCCCTGATGGATGCGATGCAGTTGCAGAAAGCGCTGGACAGGCCGGTTAACAGTTTTCGACTGAAAGTTGATGATTTCTTTGCCGCTCCCACAATCGGCCGGCAGATCAACAAACTCTTCGGTGGTCAAGTGACTGATTGGACATCAGAGTACGGTGACTTCTTCAGAACCGTAAAGATGGAAAAGATCATGATGTTCCTTCTACTGATTCTCATTGTTGGCATAGCAGCCTTCAGCATCGTATCCAGCCTCAGTATGCTGGTAAAGGAGAAGCAGGCCGACATCGCAGTCCTGAAAACCTGCGGAATGTCCAGCCGGGGAGTGACCATGATATTCGTAATTCAGGGAGCGTTGATCGGTATTCTTGGTGTAGTTTTCGGGGCAGTGATCGGTATTCCTCTGGCCTACAACATACCCGAAGTAGTGAATCAACTGGAATCACTGTTTGGTGTCAGGATGCTGGCTGGTACTTATTTTGATTCGATACCAACTGATGTTCGTTACAGTGATATCGCCGTGGTTCTGGGCGCTTCCCTCGTGATCAGTCTTATCGCGACGATTTATCCCGCATACCGGGCAGCTTCCATCAGACCGGCTGAGGTTCTCAGGTACGAGTGACTCCGAGATTGTTCCGTGCTCTTCGCTTTGCCCGGTAATGAACGATCTTCCAACGCCAGTACAATCTGACCAGCACGAACGACAGGCTGCCGAGTGACACTCCACAGACCAGTGAACCCAGGATCAGCGGTTGCCAGACAACTTCCATTTGTCCCGATAACCAGGTTAAAGACAGTTCGATGGAACCAACTGTTTCCGGTTCGCCCAGAATCAATGTGCCCAGCCGGTAGGTGAAATAAAACAACGGAGGTATAGTAATCGGATTGCTTATCCAGACCAGTGCAATGGCAAGGGGAACATTGCAACGCAGCCATATGCACAACAATACACAGGGAATCATCTGGAAAGGAATTGGCAAAAAGCAACAAAAAATTCCAATGAAGGTGGCAACTGATACGGAATACCTGTTGAAGTGCCAGAGGTTAGGTTCAAAAATGACCTCACCAAGGAATTTAATCGATCTGAATTCCCGAAGTTGTTGCCTTGATGGCAGTCGTTTTTTGATGAACTTCATGGCATTTGTACACTAAAGAAATACTTTAAGCCTTGTTTCTGGAATTGTCATTCACTCGCTGACAGTTGTATGTCATTACTGCAAATACTCACAGGTATTAACTGAATAATCCTGTACCTGATGTACAGCACGGGCTTACAGATAACACCTCAGTGCAAGTGTACAACAGTCACGGGTCAAGCAGGCATTTTATGGGTGAACATTGCAATTCTTTTTTTTCTGTCCGCCGTTGTTTGCGTTGCCCATTTACCGGTAATCGTTGATTTTGAACCCCTGCTGGTTGGACTGCCTCTTGCTGTTTTCGGTTTGGGTCACAGACTTCTGAGACCCTTGAGTGGTTTTTTCCTGGGAGCATTGTTCAGCTTGTCTACTGCGAATGTCAGACTGGACAATGAATTGCCAGTACTTCTTGAAGGTGTGGAAATACAAGTAACCGGTACGGTTGTCGGTTTACCTCGCAGCAAAAATGGCAATGTCCGTTTCAGATTTCGTGTCGACGACACTTATGGATTGGAACAGGGTTCATTCCCGACACCTGATCAGGCATTTGCCGGGCTGGTTGTGTTGTCCTGTTATCGCTGTCCTTTGAATCCTGTTCCAGGTGACAAATGGCAGTTTTTGATAAAACTCAGCCGACCGGCGGGTTCCGTCAATCCCGGAATGTTTGATTATGAAGGTTGGCTTTTCATGCAGGACATTGTTGGGACGGGATATGTCAGAAACCCGGATACCGCGAAATTTCTGGGTAGAAACCCTGTCGTCGAGTTACATAACAGGTTGAGGATGAATATCCGTGACTTTATCCATCAAACCACTATCAACAATGAAACCGGGGTTTCTGATTATCCGGGGTTACTCACTGCTCTGACCATCGGCGATTCGTCCGGTATCTCTTCCGCCGACTGGCAGTTGCTCTCCAAAACAGGCACCAATCATCTATTTGTCATCTCAGGATTGCATGTGGGTCTTGTTGCAGCCATTGCCTACAAACTACTGGCTTTTTTGCCTCTGCCAATCCGCTGGGTTGGACTGCTGACAGTACTGTTGACGGGTTGTTACTCTGCACTCGCCGGATTTGGATTGCCAGCCCAGCGGGCCTTTATCATGACAGCTATTGTTGCTCTGGCAACATCCATGCGAAGGCGAATGGATGTCCGGACAATGTTCTGCATGGCGATGCTTGGTGTGTTGTTGATGGAAGTCTTTGCAGTGTTGAGTGTTGGATTCTGGTTGTCCTTTGGCGCCGTTTTCAGCCTTCTATATGCTTTTGCAGCGCGTCCATTCATGTTACTGGATACGTCAGTATTCACCCGGGTCATGCAGGCTGTCCGGACACAGTGGGTTGTGACACTTGGCATGATGCCCTGGTTGCTATTCCTGCTGTATCAGTTTTCCCTGATGTCTTTACCTACAAATATGTTTGTCATTCCATGGGTCAGCATCCTGGTAATACCGCCTCTGCTGGTCATTCAGGTGTTGATTCCTGTCTTCCCGTCATTGGCAGTTCAGGGAATCCAACTGGTGGAATTCATACTTGGCATAGCATGGCAGGTGATTGAATTCGCCGCCAGCTTCGATCTGGTCTATTACCGTAGTCCACTGAATCTATCTGTGCTTGCCATCAGTCTGGTCGGGGTGATGTCGTTACTGGCGCCGAGAGGGTTGTTTCCCAGGTGGGTATCAATGTTCTGTCTGTTACCATTGTTCAATTTTATTCCGACTGAAATAAAACCATTGCAGATAACCTTCCTGGATGTCGGCCAAGGTCTGAGCGTACTGGTACAAACACCAGGTCAGGTCATTCTGTACGATACCGGTCCGGCATTTCGTTCAGGTTTCAATGCCGGAGAACAGATTGTGGCGCCTTATCTCAGAAGCAGGGGAATAAGGGTGATAGATCACCTTATCGTCAGTCACAGTGACAATGATCATTCCGGTGGGTTCGGCGCCATCATCAGGAACTTTCCGGTTGATAAAGCCTATGCCAGTGACCAGGATTTTTTACCGGACACGGTCTCCTGCGTAACGCCATTGACATGGAAGGCTGATGATCTTGTGTTTTCATTATTTGCCATTAACGAACAGGCCGATGCCAATAACCAATCATGTCTTCTGCAGATCACCGGACAGGGTATAGCAGTCATGCTGACAGGCGATATTGAGTCACAGGCGGAATCCATTCTGGTGGATTCGAACCTGCCCATGATGGACCTGATTTCCGCCCCTCACCACGGCAGTGCGACATCTTCCACACCCGGGTTTCTGAATAAACTGCTCCCTGGTGTGGTCGTGGTATCTTCCGGAATCAACAACAGATTTAACCATCCAGACCCAAAGGTTATACAGCGATACAGGCTGCGTCATGCCAGAGTCATCAACACCGCAACAGCTGGCGCAGTGCTGGTCCGGTTTGATTCCGGAGGGCACATGGAAATCTCTCTGGCACGAGATCTCAATCCGCGTTTATGGTCACAGCGCATGGAGGCAGGACCCCGTAACGGGAGCTTCAACCCGGGAAATCCCTGATACTTCCCAGAAGCCGATCGTTTTCGTGCGGGGCGCCGATGGATATACGCAGCTTATCTTCCAGTGCTTTGTGGTGGAAATATCTCACAAAAATACCGCGATTCCGCAGAAACTCATAACAGTTTTCTGCATTTCCGTCCGGGAATGTTACCAGCAGGAAATTTGCCTCACTGTCACCTACACCTAGTCCCATCGACCGGAAAATCCCGGTAATCCTGACACGTTCATCACGAACGAGTTTCCAGGTATGAGCGGCATGGGTTCGATGGCGCAGTGCAGTACTGGCTATTTCCTGACTCAACCAATCCAGATTGTAGCTGTCTCTGGTTTTCTCAAGCATTGGCCGGATGAGCTGTTCCCTGCCTATGCCATATCCCAACCGAAGACCGGCAAGAGAGTATCCCTTGCTTAACGTACGCAATATCACAACATTGTCAAAATCATCCAGCAGGGAAGGGGATCTGTATTGACGCGCCGGGTCTACAAAATCAATATAAGCCTCGTCAAGAAGCAATAATCCATCGAGATCGTTTGCAATCCGGGATATAACCTCCTGGTCCAGCAAAACGCCTGAAGGGGCATGAGGGTTGCCAAGGAAAGTCAGCTTCACGCCTGCATCGTTCATATTTTTAGCGAACTCCTCTGGCGGGGTCCAGTCCGCACCCAGGGGAACTTGAAGCACCGGACAGTTCTGTATCCGGGCAAGCACCGAATAAAGAGAGTAGGTCGGGTCCGTGACGCCAATGATCTCACCGGGATTGACAAAGGTGGTAATCATCAAGCGCAGCAATTCGTCCCCACCTCGGGTGGCGATGATGTTTCCGCGATTTACGGCATGAAGTTCTGCTGCCAGGTCCCTGAATTCATTGGCATTCGCGGGCGGGTATCGACGTAGTTTTTCGGTATCGAAGGCTTTAATGACATTGTTGATCTCCGGTGCTGGAGGGTACGGATTTTCATTGGTATTGAGCTTGATCAACCCGGGTATGTTGTCAGGTTGTTCTCCGCTCACATAACCGTCCATTGCTGCAATGTTGTCCCTTTCTCTTGTCACGTCGAATCCTCATATGGCTCATAGCTGACATCAAGTATGTGAATCTCAACGCTTTCTTCTGGACGTTGGACCAGTGAGTAGTCTCCCTTCTGTTTGCCCATCAGACTTTTCGCCATAGGCGATTCCAGACTTATCCAACCCTTACTGAGGTCCAGTTCATCCTCACCGACAATTCGCAGGACATTGCATTTCCCGTTTTCTTCTTCAATTTTCACCCAGGCGCCAAAATAAATCCTGCTCTGGTCCGACGGTTTCCGGTCCACTACCTCCAGAGAATCAATTCTCTTCGACAGAAATCGTATGCGACGGTCAATTGCCCGCAGACGTCTCTTGCCATAGATATAGTCTGCGTTTTCCGATCGGTCCCCAAGTGCTGCGGCATTTGCCACTACCTCGGTTACTCTGGGCCGTTCAGTACGCATCAGGAATTGCAACTCATCCCGTAAGGTGCGAGCACCGGCAAATGTGATATGGAATTTCTTGTTACTCATGGCCAGGGTACAGTGCTGAATAAATTTTCAAAATTCAATCAGGTTAAATTTTTTGGGCAATTGCCAGATGTATCAATTGAACCTCAATCCATTTTCCTACATTTAACAAGAGTAGACCTCTTTCAATTGGCGGAGGAGCAGGGATTCGAACCCTGGATGCCTCTCGGCATGCTGGTTTTCAAGACCAGTGCATTCAACCGCTCTGCCACCCCTCCTGTTGTCCAGGCACTGAATTGTGCTACGGCATTACATCCCGGTGTAACGTAGTCTTCAGCAGTCGACCTGATGGTCGAGCAATATACTCGATAACGGGTATGTTGTTAAGATAGGGATATGTCTGAAATGTTGATTGTTCTGGGAATTTGCCTTGCCCTGATGTATTGGCAGGCTGCAGCACGATCGAAGGAAATGGCTGTGGTAGCCGCTCGCAGGGAATGCGACCGGTTTGGAGTGCAGTTTCTGGACCGGACTGTAGGGTTGATCAGGTTGTCGATGAGCCGGGATCAGGATGACCGTTGGCGAATGTGGCGTGAATACCGTTTTGAATATGCGACGGACGGGGAACAGCGTTTCAAGGGCCGGTTGACGATTCTCGGTCCCAGGGTGATCAACATTACTCTGGAAACATTCACTCCCATCATTCATTAGTTGCAGGATTGAAACTGTGCCGTCCTGGTCCCTGACTATGCTGGATCAATCAGACTTCTGTATGCTTTGAGATGTCTCAATGCGTCTGCATGCTGCCCAACGAGCTCGTATAATCGGGAAAGATTGTAGTGCGCATCGGGAAACGACGATGCCTGTTTATAAACGGAAATTGCTTCATCAATGCGCCCCATATCCTCAAGGAGGGTGCCCAGATTGAATGTCGCCAATAAATTATCAGGATCGGTGTCAAGCGCCTGTTCGTAATGGTCTTGTGCGGCAAGATAATCACCGGCTTCCTGCAGCAGTCGACCAATATTGACG
>JAPOOX010000195.1 GCA_026713185.1 Gammaproteobacteria bacterium | reverse complement strand
AGCGATAGGCCGTTGAGAGTTACGATAAAAAATAGCGTCATACGGGTCACATATATTAATTAACCCGACAACCTAAGGGGCTATCGTGCCGACAATCGTGTCTTTTGAAATGGCTATGTATTTCAGTGATTTAATGCTCGACCAAATTAAATTCGGAAATCAAATAATCAACCAGCTTGACAGTTACCGGAAAAATGAAGATATTTTCCGGAAATTGCCGGAAACAACTGTGAAATCTCAATCGAGAATTATTACCCAGCTACCTGATCAAAGTATAGTCAAAATTAACCGGCTGTTTCGTGGAGTCGCCGATGAACACAAGACCGGACTGCTCTGGAGGAGTGCAAAATGTTGCGGTTAACCGATGACCAGCGAGAGATCTGGCAGACAGATGGATATCTTCATCTGAAGCAGGTGTTCGATGCAGATGAGGTCAATTTCTTTAACAGTGAAATGAACCGGATACGAGGCTTGCCCGGGTATGAACCCGATAGCAATCCCGAGTTGCCTGTTGGCCATTACAGTTGGCTGGATCATGCCAAAGATCTTGATCCGGATGGCTTTATGGACCGTCGTGACCTGTTGTCCTATCACCAGGCATTTATTGATCTGATTGATCGTGCCCCGGTATTTGATTACATCGTAGACCTGATGGGACCGAACATCATGCTGAGCATGACCCAGGCCATCAGCAGACAACCTTCAGAGCAATTTCCGGGGTACACTCATACGGATGGCGGTGAGTCGTTGCGTTTGACCAGGGTGTCAGAGACTTCACCGCCGATTGCGATGAAGGCGATGTATCTGCTGAGTGATGTGACTGAACAGGATCATGGAAACCTGACTGTATTTCCCGGAAGTCATATCCGCCAGATTCCATTTCAGCGCAAATCGGTAATGACGCCATATTCTCCTGGAGCCGCGCAATTGATGGGCAGGGCAGGGGACGTATACCTGTTCCCGCATTCCCTGTGGCATGGTCCAGCGCGAAATCTCTCCGGCAAGAGCCGCAAGGTGTTGCTTTACAACTATTGTCAGTTATGGGTCAGGTCTTATGATCACGACCGTATCCCTGATATTGCCCAGCGTTGTTCACCAAGACAGAGAAGGCTCCTGGGGGATCTGGGTTATGACTTCAGACCAGGGTCCTATTTTTATGTTCCAATAGATCAGGAAGAAGTCATTCTGAACTCCTGATCAGTCAACTCAAGGTACAAACGTTACCATTTCAGGGTTGACGCTATCGAAGAATCCGGTCTTCACGGGTTCCGGGGAGATCATGGTCACCTGGCGTTGTGCCGTTTGAATGATCTTGACACTTCATTACCGACTTTCTATTCTCCATTTGAGTTCATCATCCCGGATTCCGATATCCTGTGTCGACTGCCACTCTGACCACATTTTCCGCCTATATCCTTTGCATGTTGATCATCGGGTTTGTTGCCTCCCGTCACACAAATAACCTGGGAGATTATTTACTGGGCGGCAGAAGACTCGGTCCTACGGTGACGGCATTAAGCGCCGGTGCTTCAGATATGAGTGGCTGGCTGCTACTGGGTTTGCCGGGCGCCCTGTATCTTGGTGGCCTGGTTGAATCCTGGATTGTTATCGGCCTTGTTGTGGGAGCCTTTCTTAACTGGACTTTCGTTGCGAAGCCTTTGCGTATCGCAACCGAAGCGACCGGTTCGCTTACCCTGCCGAATTATTTTGCAGCCCGGTTTCAGGACAAAACGAGGTTACTCCGGTTGATTTCTGCGGGTATTGTCCTCCTGTTCTTCACGTTTTACGCCGCTTCCGGAATGGTAGCGGGTGCAATCCTGCTGGAGTCTTCCTTTGGACTTCCATACCTCACAGCGCTTCTGACCGGCGCTTGCATCATTGTCGCCTACACGACAATCGGGGGTTTTCTTGCCGTTAGCTGGACAGATTGTGTTCAAGGTACCTTGATGTTACTGGCGCTGGTATTACTCCCCATCATGATGGTGATGGAACTGGGTGGCATTGATGCAACTCTGTCCCGGATTGACGCATCGCATCTTGCGATGGTGGAGACTGTCTCTGTGATTGGCATTCTCAGCCTGCTCGCATGGGGCCTCGGATATTTTGGTCAGCCCCATATCCTTGTACGTTTCATGGCAATCGGTTCTGCCGACAGGGTTGATCGAGCGCGAACGATTGGCATGTCCTGGATGATTTTATCGAGTATGGGGGCGGTTGGTGTTGGCCTTGCCGGCATCGCATACCTGGACGCCATGGGTCAACCTCTAGGGGCAAAAGACAGTGAGCATGTATTCATTGCCGCCACGCAAATCATCTTCAACCCCTGGGTCGCAGGGGTGTTGCTTGCCGGGATACTGGCAGCTGTCATGAGCACAATCGATTCGCAACTGCTGGTATCGTCCAGTGCGCTGTCAGAAGATTTCTACAAATCCTGGCTCCGTCCGGAAGCCGGCGACAGGGAACTCATGTTGGTTGGACGCGCGATCGTAATCCTCATATCTGTTATTGCTGTATTAATAGCACTCGATCCGGAAAGCAAAGTCATCAACCTGGTGAGTTACGCCTGGGCGGGGCTCGGGGCCAGTTTTGGCCCGGTCGTTTTGATGTCCCTGTATTATCCAAAGACGAACCAGTGGGGCGCACTGGCGGGCATGTTGTCCGGCGCTGTTACCGTAGTTGTGTGGAAGGGGCTGTCCGGCGGAATCTTCGATGTCTACGAGTTGCTTCCGGCTTTCCTTATCTCACTCGCAGCGATTTATCTGGTTTCCAACGCAACCGGGAGTCCATCCTCAAGACATCGGTAATAGTCTCACGTACAATAAACGGCTTCTCCGGATGAACACAGGAATTAAAAGATGAAAGTAGACGGTAGTATAGGGACAAACCTGGACAAAGTTCCCGCACAGGCAAAGGCACTGGAAGAGGCGGGTATGAGTGGTGTCTCGACTGCGGAAACAGCACATGATCCTTTTTTCCCTTTGCTGGTTGCTGCCCAGAATACTGAAAGGGTAGACCTGATAACATCAATTGCCGTGGCGTTTGCCCGTACGCCAATGACACTTGCAAATGTTGGTCACGACCTGAACCAATATTCAAAAGGTCGCTTTGTACTGGGCCTTGGTTCCCAGATCAGGGCACACATCACCAAGCGATTTTCCATGCCCTGGTCCAACCCTGCACCAAGAATGCGCGAATTTATTCTGGCAATGCGCGCCATCTGGGCAAATTGGCATGACCAAGAACCGCTGCAGTTTACCGGTAGGTTCTATTCACACACGCTTATGACGCCATTCTTTGCACCTGTGAATAACCAATACGGTTCGCCCAGAGTATTTCTTGCCGCTGTCGGGCCAAGGATGACCGAGGTTGCCGGTGAGGTCGCTGACGGGATCATCATACATCCGTTTACGACCCTGAATTACATGAGAGAAACCACTTTACCTGCGTTGGAAAGAGGGTGGGCGAAGTCTGGAAAAAAACGTGAAGATTTTGAGATCGCATACCCCGGATTTGTCGTCACCGGAAACACTGAGGAAGAAATGCAGACCGCCGCAATT
>JAPOOX010000145.1 GCA_026713185.1 Gammaproteobacteria bacterium | reverse complement strand
TAGAGACAAGGTAGACGGGTCGAGTTGATCGGTCATTTTTTCAAGGACGTTCCCGGCCAGTCTTTTACCCAGTTCAACACCCCATTGATCAAATGAGTTGATGTTCCAGATGGCGCCCTGGCAGAAAACCTTATGTTCATTAAGTGCCAGTAGTGTACCCAGATTCCATGGGTTCAGTTCTTCCAGCAATATTGTTGTACTTGGTCGGTTACCTGGGCATTGCCGGTGCGGGTTTTCACTATTTTCCCCGGCAAGCAACGCTGCGGATTGGGCAATCATATTGGCCAGTAGAACGCGATGATGCCTGTCGTCACTGAGAGAGTCCTTTATAACGCCAATGAAATCTATGGGTACGGTTCTTGTACCCTGATGTAACAGTTGAAAGAATGCGTGCTGCCCGTTGGTGCCTGTTTGCCCCCAGACAACAGGTCCGGTGTGGTAATTGACAATGTGTCCTTCCAAAGTCGTACGCTTGCCGTTGCTCTCCATATCCAGTTGCTGGAGAAAAGCGGGCAGCATCACCAGACGTTCGCAATAGGGTACAATTGCCGTGGATTCAAGACCCAGAAAGTTGTAATGCCAGATGCCTGTCAGGCCCAGGAGTACCGGCAGGTTTTCCCTTAAACGGGCAGTCCGGAAATGCTGGTCCATTGCATGAGCGCCGGCAAGCAATTCATCGAATCGGTCAGGTCCGATACAGAGACAAATGGATACTCCAATCGCTGACCAGAGGCTGTAACGTCCTCCTGTCCAATCCTGGAATGTGAGAATCTGTTGCTCTGAGATGCCTTGTGCAAGAGCCTTGTCGGGTGCAGACGTTACGGCAATAAAATGCCTGCTCTGCAGAGGATCTTCGAGTCCCGTATTTTCCCTGAACCAGGAGACTGCAGTTTCCGAATTGAGCATGGTTTCCATCGTTGTAAACGATTTGCTGGCGATAATAAACAGAGTCGATTCGGGTTCAAGCTGCTGCAAAAGACTTCGAATGGACGCACCGTCGACATTGGAGATAAAGTGGAAGTTCAGTTCAGGATGAGCAAATTCTGACAGTGCAGTGCAGACCATCTTTGGTCCAAGGTCCGAACCGCCAATACCTATGTTGACTACATCCGTTATGCGCTGGTGACTAAAACCCGTCCACTCTCCCGACCGAACCTGTCTGCACAAAGCCTTCATTCTCTCCAGTTCACGCTGAACGTCAGGGGGAGCATCAGGGCTTCTCAGAGAGGTATGCATTACCGCTCGGTCTTGTGTTGTATTGATGGCGTCCCCTCTGAACATCGCATCCCGTCGTTCAATGAGCGGAGATTCTGTGGCAAGATCAATAAGCGAGTTCAGGACATCATCACAAATCTGATGTTTGGAAAAATCCACATGTATCCCTTCTACGGATATCGAGTAGTTTTCTACCCGTAGAGAGTCTCTGTCAAAGTAATCAGCAATCCTGTCTTTACGAACTTGCCTGGAGAGTTGCAACAATACTGACCAGGCATCGGTTTTTGTTGGATCGTAGTAGGGCACAGTGTTATGTCTTGTCATTATGTGTGGGAAGTATAACGACTACTGCAATGAATGTATCAACATGTTTATGGTAACGTCTGGCGTGTCAGGAAACTAACCGGAAACTACCAATGAACAGAATATTGCTCATCCTTCTAATGCTGGTTGCGGCCACATTATTTTTTTATTTTGATCTGCACCGGTTACTGACCCTTGAGGCTATAAAAACCGGTCAAAACACTCTTGCCGAACAGGTGTTGGAACATCCTTTCTTAACGGCGGCTGCGTTCTTTCTGCTATACATTGTCGTGACATCCCTGTCTCTTCCGGGTGCAGCAGTGATGACGCTGGCTGCAGGAGCGATTTTCGGGTTCTGGCAGGGCCTGATTCTTGTTTCTTTTGCCTCTACTATTGGCGCCACGCTGGCGATGCTGGCGGCAAGATTTATTTTACAAAAGCCTGTGCAGAAGCGATTTTCCCGACAACTGAAAACAATCAATTCCGGGATGGAAAGGGAAGGAGCATTCTATCTGTTTACTCTGCGACTGGTGCCTGTCATTCCTTTTTTTGTCATTAACCTGGCGATGGGTCTGACCAGTATTAAACCACTTACATTTTTTGTCGTCAGTCAGATTGGCATGCTGGCAGGTACAATGGTTTATGTAAATGCCGGTACACAACTGGCCGGTATCGAGAACCTTTCAGATGTTCTTTCGCCGGGATTGCTGGTTGCATTTGTGTTGCTGGGTATATTCCCTTTGCTGGCGAAACGGGCCGCAGATTTCATCCGATCCAGAAAGGTCTATAAAGGCTTCAGTAAACCGGCTGCCTTTGATCGGGATGTGATCGTCATAGGGGCAGGGTCCGGGGGACTTGTGGCATCACTGATTGCTGCCACTGTCAGAGCTCGAGTGACGTTGATTGAAAAGAACAAGATGGGCGGTGACTGTCTCAATACAGGATGTGTACCCAGCAAAGCCTTGATCAGGTCTGCAAGGCTGGTCTCGGACATGCGTCGCGGGGCATCGCTGGGGCTTGGAAATATTGCTCCAGAATTCGATTTCAGTGATGTCATGGAAAGAGTGCAACGTGTTATCAGAGAGATTGAACCCCATGACTCAGTAGAGCGGTACGAGAGTCTCGGTGTAAATGTTGAATTGGGTAAAGCAGAAATACTGTCGCCATGGTCAATAAAAATCAACAACAAGGTGCTGACCACTCGCAACATCATTATTGCGACTGGCGCTGAACCATTCATACCACCGGTGAAGGGTCTGGAATCCATCCAATACCTGACATCCGATACGGTATGGAATTTGCGTGAACTGCCGGAACGACTGGCTGTGATGGGAGGTGGACCGATTGGTACCGAACTTGCCCAGACCTTTGTCCGGTTGGGAAGCGACGTAACCCAGATCGAGCAGGCGCCAGGTATTATGTCCCGGGAAGACCCTGAAATTTCTGCGATGGTAGCGGCATCCCTTACCGCCGAAGGTGTAAAAATCCTTGTTAATCACCGGGCAGAATCCGTTCTCAGTGAGAATGGAGAGAAATCAATCCTGTGTATTTCAAAAAACGGCGATGAGGTTCGTATCCCCTTTGATCAATTGCTGGTGGCTGTCGGACGTCGGGCCAATGTTGAGGGTCTGGGACTGGAGAAACTTGGCATATTATTGACAGAGAGAGGCACCATTGCGGTTGATGATTACCTGAGGACGAATTTCCCGAATATCTATGCGATTGGTGATGTTGCCGGACCCTATCAATTTACCCATACGGCTTCACATATGGCATGGTACGCAGCGGTAAATGCATTATTTGGCACTTTCCGGAAATTCAAAGTGGATTACTCGGTCATTCCATGGTGTACGTTCAGCAGTCCGGAAGTTGCCAGGGCAGGTTTGAGTGAAACAGAGGCTGAAGCGCAGGGAATCGCGTTTGAAGTCACCCGTTTTGATGTCGCTGAACTGGACCGGGCCATTGCCGATGAGGCAGCTCATGGTGTGGTAAAAGTACTGACCACACCAGGCAAGGACACCATTCTTGGCGTGACCATTGTCGCCGATCATGCGGGTGACCTGATCAGCGAATACATCCTTGCCATGAAACAGGGTATCGGACTCAAAAAGATCATGGGTACTATTCATATTTACCCGACCCTGGCAGAAATGAACAAGTTTGCCGCCAGTGAATGGCGCAGGAATCATAAGCCGGAATGGGCTCTCGATCTTGTTGAGAAGTATCACAGATTCCGCCGTGGTCGTCCGGCCTGATCGGGGGAAAGATTACTTATATTCAGGATGTTCCCGGATAAGCTTGTCGCATGTTCGCAAACTTGTACCTGTTGGAATTTGAAACGCTATAGCATGTCCAGTGCGGTTGCCTTTGCCCATTTATAATCGGCTTTTCCATTGGGCGCACGTTGCACATGATCAACAAACAGGACATTCTTGGGTAGTTTGTAACCTGCCAGATGTTCGCGGCAATGGTTCAATAAAACTGTATCGTCCACCGCATCTACGGAGGTGCGCGATACCACAGACACAACCCGCTCGCCAAATCTCTCATCAGGTATGCCGACCACCAGACAATCAACAGTACCGGCATGGCTCTTGATCACTTCTTCCACTTCTTCCGGGAACACTTTCTCTCCTGCAGTGTTGATACACATGGAACCGCGGCCCAACAGAGTAATGCTGCCGTCTGCCTCAACTGTGGCAAAGTCACCGGGGAATATATAGCGGTTACCGTCGATGACGCGTACCGTTTTTGCGGTTTTTTCCGGATCCTTATAGTAACCCAGCATGGCGCTTTGGGTCGCGATCATGCCCATTTCTCCTGAACCGGGTTCAACTTCCCTGTCGTCATCATTGAATACTCTGACATTGGGATTCAAATTGAATCTGGCAGTTGAGGAAGACTCTTTCCGGGATGTGATGGATCTTCCCATGCCACCTTCCGTTGAACCCATGGTATCAATCAGGATCATGTCGTGATGGGCAAGCAGCCCTTCCTTGACTTCCTCAGACCACATGACACCGGAGGAGATGATGGTCTGTACACTTGAAATATCATAGGGATCGCTACTGTCGTGTGCTTCGTTCAGAGCGTTGAGTAATGGTCTGGCGAAGGCGTCACCCACTATGGTGAGCAGGGTGGCCCTGTGCAACTGCACTTCAGACCAGAGCAGATGAGGGTCCATACCAAGTTTTTTGACCGTAACGACAGCCCCACCAGCCAGATGTGTAATCATTGATCCGACCCACATGCCTGTACCATGCATCAGCGGACAGCAGATCAATCCGACAGGCAGGCCATTACCCTGCAGCGCTTCGGTAATGTTTCCTGGAAGATCTTCGACAGAGACGGAAGGCGTCACACCCAGGTTTGCAGTATGCTGGCTGAAATTACTGCAGTGACTTCCGTTGGCATACATGACACCTTTGGGTAAACCCGTGGTGCCACCGGTATACAACATGTACAGATCATCCAGTTTGCGTTCGATGCGCGGCATGGGTGTAGCACCCGTAATGGCGTCCTCATATGCAATGGCGCCTTCCAGTAAAGGGTTCCCGGAATCGTCGTCGACCTGGATAAGGCAGCGAATATCTTTGAGTTGATTCCGGATAGCATCTATCCGGTCAACGTATGCCGCCTGGAAAATGAGAGCCTGTGCATCTGAATTATCAAGAAGATAAATAAGCTCTTCTTCCCGGTATCGGTAATTTACATTTACCGGGCACCCCCTGAGTTTGCAAACGCCGTGATGAGCTTCCTGGTATTCGTTGCTGTTATGCAGGTAAATACCGGTTTTGCTGTTTGGTCCCAGACCATGCTGCGTCAGAACACTGGCGATCCGGGCTGCCCGATCATCGTATTCAGCCCAGGTTCTAATAACGTTTTCGCAGATGAGAGCGGGCTGATCACCTATCGTATCTGAAATTCGTTCGTATGCAGTCGCAAAATGCCAGTCGGCCATGATGTTCCCTGATGTTTTTGTAGGCTTTATTCCGGATTCAATGGGGATGACGAAATGATATCGGTCGGTTTACCCATCGATATCCGAGACAGATGTGATGACCTTGCTGACAATGCCATAGTCGATGGCTTCCTCTACGGACATCCAGTAATCACGATCAGTATCTTTCTGTACTTGTTCCAGAGGTCGTCCCGTTTCTTCGGCTATTATCCTGTTGATCCTTTCCTTGGTCTTGAGAATCTGTTCCATTTGAATCTGGATATCCGTGGCGTCTCCCTGAGACCCTCCCGAGGGTTGGTGCACCAGGTAACGAGTATTGGGCAATGAGAATCTGTTTTCCTTCCTGGCTGCCAGATATATATTGGTTGCAGCACTGGCTACCCAACCTGTTCCAACTACACGCACTTCAGGCTTGATGAATTTAATCATATCGTAGATTACATCGCCGGATTCTACGTGCCCACCTGGGGAACTGATGTAGATGGTGACAGGAGCATTACTATCGGCAGACAGGGCGAGTAACTGCTCTGTCACCTTACGGGCGGTTTTCTCGTTGATCTGCCCAAAAATTGAGATAGCCCGTGACTTGAACAGTTTCTCTTCCATAAAGTTTATAGAAGAAAGTTTCTGATCCTGGAATTCCTCGTTCATCACCGATAATGTTCCTTATTCATTTTTTGTAATTGCTGACGAAGCATAACAGTGGGTTACGGATTTCGCCAGATAATGGTTGGTTGATGCATGTTCAAAACTGTTTCTTTGCTTGATTTTGCAGTGCTGGAAACGTCATGCTGGAGTAATGATGGGATGAATATTGAAATGAAAGACCTGAAACCAGGCCTGTACAACAATTCGCCACATTTCTTGAACAGGTATCCTGCGGAGAATAACCTTGTGGGGTTCAGGTTTTCAGGTCAGGGATGATACGGATGCAGAAAATTGCTCCTGTTGCGATTCGCAGGGCCAATTCAGATGATGCTGATGCGTTAATCAGCCTTGAACAGGATGCTCTGGGAGGTGTTTTCGGGAGAACCGGATTGACTGACTGGTCATCACTGTTTGCAGAATCCGGTGTTTTCACCTATCTGGCGGAAGACACTGAGCCATTTGGTGTGATCGCTGTAGGTAATCCCCGGGAGACGATGCATCGGGATGGTAACACCGGTGAAGTGATTGCCTGGTATCTCCATCCACGGTATCAGGAATCGGGTTTTGGCAAAAAACTGCTGGTCCATGGCTTGTCTGTCATTAAACGGAGAAACTTCGAACGGGCGATTATCCGGATTCCCGAGGTTGCAGTGAAGGCAATACAGTCCGTACAGTTCCTTCAATTTGAACAAACTGGAGTGGAATCCATGGGTGATGTTAATCTGCTGACGTTTTCCCTCACATTGGATAATTTTTTTTGAGCCCTAAAAATTCTCAATAGTTTCCTGAAACGAAATGACCACTGCTTTGTCAGGCCTGACGTGTGTTAGAATCCCCCAGCGCTTTTGGTGTGCATTGCACAGGGTTGCTGGACTGGTTTCATGTTCTTGCTGTTCCAGGATCCAGTGGCTAGAGAATACCATTAAACATATAAACCGTTCCCGACGATCACAGGATATCAAGAGAAAGGTCAATTTTAACCTGTTGTGCGCAGTGAGATTTACATGACACCTGAAAAATATTCCCGGCTTGCAACAGAGGGATATAACCATATTCCGGTCACCAGAGAATTGTTTGCTGATCTGGATACTCCCCTGTCCTGTTATATCAAGGTTGCCCGTGGCCCCTACAGTTATCTGCTCGAATCTGCACCACAGGGTGGTGAAAAGTGGGCCAGATTCTCGGTGGTAGGTCTGCCATCTAGTCAAATACTGAAAATAAGCGGTAATTGTTTCACAAGGGAGATTAATGGCGAAGTCGTCGAACAAAGACTATCTGAGGACCCTCTAGGTG
>JAPOOX010000083.1 GCA_026713185.1 Gammaproteobacteria bacterium | reverse complement strand
TTTCAGTTTGCTTTGTTCTCGTTTTTTTCTACGTTGATCCAGTTTTCTACGATCCATAAGCTCGTTTTGTATGCTTCTGGTTGCAGAATCAATCATTTTTAATATTTCCTGCAAGTTATGTTCTCGATGTTTGTAATCAATGTTCGTCAGTTTATGGAGAAGACGGCTTAGTTGATCTCTGGCGGCATTAGGTACACTTGTGTCGGCACTATCAATTCCGGGCAAAACGACCTGATTTCGTGTAAGGTTTAAAATACGTTCAAATTCTTTAATAATGACTTCATCACTTACTTCTCTTAGATTAATTTTCGAAATATGGGAGCTGCATTTGCCTAAACAATTAACATAACCGGCATCATTAAATAGTCTTACAGTAAAATACTCGATGTTAAATAGATCATGCAGGATGCAGCCCAATGCGTATATGTCGGAATAAATAGCAACTTCGCGAATACCCGAGAGTCCTACCCTGGCTTCAATAGGCGCGAACATGGTTGCGCCAACTGCAGATGAATAATTGCTGATTGTTCCAATGGGAGTTGAATCAAGCTGGATAGCTGTACCAAAATCGATGGCAATAGTCATTTCCCTATTATTTCTGACCGTTTGTCTTAAATTGTCCCTTTTTATATCGCGGTGAGCGACTTTCTCACTATGTAGCGAAATCACACCTAAAACAATTTGTCTAAATAGCGATAGCTTGACAAGAGCATCATATTCATTTTGTCTCAAAAAATACTTGGTTATATCTCCATCTAGCCACTCGATAACAAAATAAGCGCACCGGACTGTGATTGAATTTCCATTCGCTTCAGTTGCAGAGATCTCTATTTCGGAAAGTGGCTGGATTCGCTGCAAAAAGCGGGGTTTATCTACGAATTGCCCAAGTAACTTCGCTTCGCGCTCAAAAAGTTCCATTCGATACCTTGTGTTAAATCCAAGGAAATCTGGGTCAAAGAATTTTAGCGCGACCTCTTTTTGAGTTGCCTCATCGATGGCCTGAAATATTACGGAAAGGGCTCCTTGGTCTTCTGTACCCCGTTCACCCGTGGTAGGGTCACGATTAACAACCCTGATGTTGGAGAAACGCCCCTCAAGGGGCATGCCATTTTGCAAGTGATTGATTAAGGTTAAGGTGTTAGTGCCCATGATGAAATAGCCTCATGCCCAGGATTGAAGCGATTCCTCGCTATGGGTCAAAACGAAATTACTCTATTTCTCATTTGTTTTGGCGTGAGTTCCACTGGAAATAAGGGACTACTATAGTCTTGGCTTTTCAGATCGCACGGGAAGTAAGGCTGTATACTTATTACAACTGGCAATGCTCTCTACAAGACAATCGCAGCAAGAAGGTATCATGGAAAAATTGGTTGTCAACAGTTAAAATGACCTTGAGCATTCATCCTTGTATCTTGCTCCTCCAACTCGGCGCTCCGACATTATGCTGGTGCAAATGAACACCCCAAGACCATCTGCTGTATGTCGGGAATAGTGTGTGTTTGATAGCATCGTATGGGGCGGCTGCCCCGAAACCCGGGTTTAGAGATAATTTGTTTGATGGGAGTCAAGTGGAAGACGTAAAAGGAAAAGTTGCCTTCATCAACTGGCGGCGCCAGTGGCATAGGCCTCGAAGGACTTCAACCCTTTTAATCAGTGTGAATGCGCCATTACGTCTCGGTAAATTGGCGGATTTAAGGGAAGCCACAAAACGGTGCTTGATGCGAAGCTCAGTTTAGTCATTTCAAGGAAGATACCTGTCAACAAACTCGCGTGGTGTAAGCACCTTGATATTTCTGTAACCAGCTATGGCAAGCAGGTCTCCATCGCCACTGACGACAATACCTGTGTTACCCGCCAATGCGCAGGCAAGGAATTTGTCATCGTCATGGTCGCGGGATACTGCTTCGGTCAGCGGTGGCGCTTCAACGAATGTTGAGTTCTGGACAATCAATACCAGGATTTGCTCTATATCGACGATCGAATATCGAGAAGAAAGTCTCCTACCAACCTTTTTATATTCGGCCAGAATCTCGCTGGAGATTAAAAGCTCGAGTTCCTTTCCCCGCCATGCCTGGAGGATATCCGCAGGTGGACCGCCGAAGAATATGCCGGAAATAAGAACGTTGGTATCGAGAACAACCCTCACTTCCCGGATCGAACGTCCGCAATAACTGAATCAAGATCGTTTTGTGTCAGACCTGCTTCGGCCGCCTGCCTTCTGGCTTCCACAATCAAGGTATCAAATTCGTCTATCGTTGGTGGAGAGATGGCTTTCATGACCACGGTGTCCATTTCTGCCACGACGATAAACTGGGAGCCCGTTTCCAAGCCTAGACGCTTGCGAATTTCCTCAGGAATAACGATTTGGCCCTTGGAGGACATCTTTGTCGTTGCTAGTTTTTTCATCTGATCTCTCGTCTTACTGGTAAGATTATGTGCTATGAAGTCCTTCTGGTCAAGTCAGTGAGTCGCTGTATTCAGGTCATGGGTAAGAACGAAGGCTTGGCGTTGCCGTAAACCTGTACCATCGCATCTTTCGTCGGCCTGGAATCAACGAGCGTTTCAACATCCAACGGGACGGAAGCAATACGAAGCCATATCAAGTTCGCCAGAATCGAGCTGTTCGAGTAAAGTATCAATTCGGAGACAAACACGATGCATAAATACGAACTCATCATCTACTGGAACAACGATGACTCCGCCTTCATCGTAGAGGTGCCTGAGCTTCCGGGTTGTATGGCTCATGGTAATAGCTACGAGTCAGCAGTTTGAGCAGGAAAGTGCTTAACTGAGTGTCCAGTAAAACGGGGGAAGATCACATGTCGAATGTTGAGTTTTGGTTTGCTCGTCCTACGCACTACTGGCAAATCGATTCAAAGATAGATGGTTCGTTTGCGTTTGCGCGTATTTATGAGGATGTTGGTTTTGACGGCATGCTCTTTTTTGACACGCAGAATCTCTCACCAGAGGTCTATGTCAGTCTCACGGCCGCAGCTAAAGAAACGACGACTCTAGGGTTAGGTACAGGTGTCACCAATCCGATGACCCGGCACGCTGCGGTTTCTGCTGCGACGATGAGTACGTTGCAAGAGGTGAGTAATGGGCGTGCCTATCTTGGTATAGGTCGAGGAGATTCATCCCTTGCCCACCTGGGATATGCGCCAATCTCGATTGGCAAATTCGAGGAGTATCTGGCCAGTCTCCAGGCTTATCTGAGAGGCGAAGAGGTCGCGTTTCCCAATGATGCCGATGTGGACGATCTTCATTTAGGTGATCAACCGGACGCCAGTCGTATTCAGTGGTTACAGGATGCGCCGAAGGTGCCCGTGGGTGTTGCGGCTACCGGTCCCAGGGTCATATCCATCTCTGCGAGGCATGCAGATCGAATTGACTTTATGTTGGGCGCCAGCGTAGAGCGTATCAAATGGGGTATGGACATAGCCAAAGATGCTCGGATGAGTGCCGGGATCGAAGGTGACCAACCTGTTTCCGCCTACGTGAACATGGTGGTTCACGATGATAGCGAACTTGCCTGGCAGATGGCGGCCATTGCCATTAACAGCCAGGCAAGGTTCATGGCTATGCACGGAAAGATCAATGGTCCGGTGTCAGACGGGGCGCGGGAGATACTCAATAACATTCACGCTTCCTACAATATGAAACAGCATGGCGCGCACGGTAACGATCTCATCACCAGTGAGTTCGCCCATGAATTTGGCATCTATGGACCACCTTCCTATTGTGTTGATCGACTTAACGAACTGGTTGAACTTGGCATCGATCGATTTATCCTTGCGGGCGGGCCGGATTTAGCAATGCCTGATCCTGAGATCGCCGGGATGGCCCGGCGCTTTGTGACAGACGTCCTGCCCAGGGTCAAATGAGGGTTGAAGATCTCCCATACCCTGTCGTGCCCAAGTCCGTTCGCTGGCGTGCCATCTCCTGGAGCATCTCCGCATGACGTGCCGGTGTCAGACGGTATTGGGAATAAAACCACACGCTGATAAATCCGAGTGCGGCAATAAACGGTCCGTAGAATAGCCCGAGATCGGTTATTGTCTGGGGTGGCACATCGGCAGCCGTTCTAATTTCCGGCCCGGTCGGCCAATTGATAAACTCGAGTCCTAATCCTGCAATCACTGCACCAAATCCGCTGGTAGCCTTTGCCGAAAACGAAACCGCTGCGAAAAAAGCGCCTTCCTGGCGTCGTCCTGTCAGGTATTCGTGCTCGTCGCACACGTCTGCAATCATGGATCCATAACCCACATTTGCCTGGGCGGTTACAAACCCCTGCAATAACTTGATGATCACCAGCAGCACCATGACCAGGTTCAACTCCTGTGATGCGAACGTCAGGATGTCGGCGTTCTCAGGAAACCAGCCGAGAAGTCGCAATACCACGGGCAGTGTTTGAAAGAACGCCCAGGCCAGAGCCCCGGTGATAAGGCATACCTTTTTACCGAATATGGCGAATAAACGGACCGAGGCAAAGGTACCAGCGGCGTTTCCAACGGCGAAAGCGATCAGCACGGGTAGAACGATTGAATCATCGAGTTCCCAGAAATAGGAGATCATGTAAAGGTCCAGCGTGTAGGTCACACCGACCATGATGTAAACAATCAAGACGCCCGTGAACAGAAAACGAAAGTTCCTGTTTTGGGCCACTTCCTTGAAGTCTGCGAATAGACGCAAGAACGTTGAAAATAATGAGGTCGTTGCCAGTGAGGGTATCTTCGGTAAATAGGGGATGACTGATCGTGTGCCCCAGGCGCTCCAGAAGATCGTGATGGCCATTAGACAAGCTATACAAAGTGCCCATGGCACGTAGGCCTCGGGTGTGAATCGTCCGCCCTCTCCGAGCATGGGTGAAAACACCAGGAAAAACAGTACCAGGGCGGCGAGTCCGCCGACCTGACTAAAGAACTGCCGATAGGCGACCAGCGCCGAGCGATCGTTTACATCGGTAGTAATTTCTGCACCGAGTGCGATGTGTGGTACGTGATAGAGCGACATCATGGTACGTGCGACGTTGGTAAAAACTGCGAGCCAGATAAAGAGCCCTGTTTCGGACTCAACGAGAGGAAAGAAAAGTAGAAAAAAGGTAATGCTGAGAGGTAGGAACGATGCGTACATGAATGGATGGCGACGACCAAGTTTGCTTTGCCAGTGGTCCGACACTGAGCCTGCAAGTACGTCAGAAGCGGCATCCACTATCACCGCGATACCAATTGCGGATCCGGCAAGCCCAGGGCTTAAACCGAGAATCTGGCTGTAATAAAAGAGTAGAAAGAAACTCAGACCAATCGCGAACAAGCCTTCGCCAGCCTGCCCGACGCCGTAGGCGAACTTTACGTTGAAATCGATCTTTCTTTCTTGCATCCGGTCGGTTCTCATTCAAAGGTTGCGACCATAACACAACTTGAATATATGTGATGCCAGGCAGCCCAATCTGGTATAAATGAGGTCAGCGTCCTGATACAGTTGTTGGCCTTGTCGGCCAACCGCTGGACCCAATGTCCAATACACAGACCAACCCAGGAATGAAAACCGTAACGGCAGAGATAGCTTTTCTTAATAAAGAATGGAAAGGCAATGTTGAACTGGCGAGAATCTACTCACGAGAAACGCGCCATGCGAACACCAGTAAGCACAGCATCGAGATTGTTGACGCACGACCGTTGCAGTCCGCTGGTGAATTCGAACTCGACCGCAATGGCTTCACGTTGATTCAGCATCAGGCGGCGTTCGACAGTTTCGACGATAAACAGGCCATTGAAACAGACTATTTTGAAGAGATGCGCCAGGTCATGCTCGAACTTACCGGTGCAGTCGACGCGATGCCAATTCCGTTTTACCAGTTGCGGTCCCGCAAACCAGTTCACTTCCTGGACGCATACTCACTTTACATGCATTGTGATTTCAGTCCGAACGCCTGGCAGGGAATGGTGCAAAACGCTGTCAGGAAGTATAGAAATGGCAGACAGTATGCTGCCGATGAGTATGACTTCGCACTGTATAATCTCTGGCGCCCGATTTACCACACCGCACAACGCGTCCCACTCACGCTGATGGATGCTTCCACCGTGGATGAAGACGACATCGTTGACTATCTGGTGGCGCCGACGGGTGAAGCTTCCATGGCTGCATTGCCGGTTTACAATCCAGCACAGAAATTCTACTACTTCCCAATGATGCAAACGGATGAGGTGCTTGTTTTCAAACAACAGGATTCTCGTGATGGGCTTGCGAAAGTCTGCCCGCATACATCATTTATTGATCCTACCGCGAAAGATGATGCGCCGGAACGATACAGCATTGATATTCGCATACTCTGCGTTTACAAGAAGCCCTGAGCCACTCTTGTTTCGTTAGACTGGCGACAGAGTAAGTTCCAGTCATCCACCAGTAACCTGCTCCGACCAGCTGGCGTTCGGGCGCACGCATTCTGAAAAATCCGCTGACTCCAATCTTCGTTCAGGAAGTGGTGGTATTATTACCCTCCGATAGACAACCAAGAACAGAAACTTGCCCGCACCCACAGCATTACGACCAACCGCATCACACCCATTTGTGAACCGCAGCGTCCCCTGGTTTCTGAAAACCCGGGCCGGGACTTTCAAAGACAATGTGTTTATCGCCTGGGAACCGTTTTCAGGTGAGCCGGCCACCTATACCTATGGTGAACTCGCAGAAAACGTCCAACGTGTTGCAAAAGGTCTGTATCAGCTGGGTGTTCGCCAGGGGGATTTCGTTGTCGTCCACTTGAACAACTGCCCGGAGTTTCTCTTCACCTGGTTCGCACTATCGGAGCTTGGTGCGATCGCAGTCACGACGAATACAAGGTCATCGCTCGCTGAGATGCAGTACTTCATCGATCACTGTGGCGCCAAGGGTGTCATTACGCAGCCGGCTTTCTATGACCTCGTCACCGAAGCCGCGCCGGACTTGTCATGGGTCGTAAGCATCGAAACCGATGCGGGTGAGCCTGCCGAGTTACCAGGCGCCGCCATACCGTACGCCACACTCTATGAATCAGATATTTCCCTGCCGGGAATCGACATCGACGCCCTTGACCGGAACAGCGTACAGTACACCTCGGGCACAACCTCAAGACCAAAAGGCGTGGTCTGGACCCATGCCAACGCGTTGTGGGGAGCGAAGACCATGGCGCATTCCCTGGAACTTCAGGCATCCGATGTAACCTTGGTCATCCTGCCCTTGTTCCATACCAATGCCCTTTGTTACTCAATGTTGTCGACCCTGTTCAGCGGGGGCACGCTCGTCTTGCAGCCAAAGTTTTCCGCCTCACGCTACTGGGAAGTCGTCGCCAAACATCAGGTTACCTGGAGTTCGATCATTCCTTTTGTGATGCACGCGCTGAAGTCCCAGCCAGTGCCCGAATCCCAGAGCATCAAATTCTGGGGACTGGGCGCCGCAGAAGCACCAACGGCGATGCGAACATTCGGTATACGCACCACCGGCTGGTTTGGCATGACCGAAACGGTGGCCGCTCCTCTCATCACCGAGATGCAATACACAAATATCATTGGTTCCATTGGTGTTCCGACGCCTGGCTACGAGATCAAAGTCGTGAACGACGAGGATGAGGAAGTTGCGATCGGTGAGAGCGGACTGATCAAGGTGCGGGCAACCCCAGGTATTTCACTATTCTATGAATACCTGAATAACCCTGAAGCTACCGCGGAAAGTTTCGACGAGGAGGGCTGGTTCGATACGGGCGACATTGTTACACCGTTAGTGGATGGCAGTTTTCTTTATGAGCAACGGGTAAAGGATATGCTCAAGGTTGGCGCCGAAAACGTTGCCGCCGCCGAAATTGAGCGGGTGGTACTGAAGGCGGGCAATGTCAGAGAAGTCGCAGTTGTGGGTAAACCCGATAAGATGCTCGACGAGGTGCCCGTGGCTTTTGTCATCGCCAACCGGGAAGATCCAGAACTCATCGACAGGATTCTGGATAAGTGTCGCGATCAGCTCGCTGATTTCAAGGTCCCACGGGAGGTAATCATCGTCGACAGCCTGCCCAGGGTAACGCTGGAAAAGATTGACAAGAAAACGCTACGTGCTCAGCTAAAGTCAAAATAGTGGATAAATGGGATCAGGTCTGGATAAATCGATAAAGGATAAATGGGGTCAGGTCCATTTACCGTATCGCCGCCTGGCTAGCCCCTGGAAGGGAGTGATACGATTGCAGTGGCCAATGCCGTCGCGAGGCCAGATTGATTCTGGTTACGCACCGTCAGTTCAACCAGGTGTTCATTGCCCTCGGTATATTTCTTCGTCACTTCACCATAAACAGTGTTGGTATCGCCAACAATATTAGGGTGGCGCACCGATGCATGAAGTTTTCGCAGGATGCCATCGTCACCCATCCAGTCAGTCACCATCTGCGATAACCAGCAGACACGCTGGGGGCCAAAATCAAACTGACCCGGCATATTGCGCCGTTTCTGGGCATGTTCTTCATCGAATCGACCACCGCCACCCAGGTCCGGGGAACCTTCTGCTTCTAACGCAGCCCTTGAACTCCGAGTAGTACCAAGTACCCCATGGGTAAACAAAAACAGTTCAGTGACCGAGTAGGTACCCTTCTTGAGGGGCGGCATCTCCTCGCCTTCCTTCACGTCTTCCCAGAACCTGGATTCTGCACCTCGCCTGTCGCGTTCCCATACCAGCGGATCTGCGGGTTCGATAATCGACCTTGCCTGTTTGCCTTTCTCCGCTTTTGGCGCCCGATCGTAATCCATGATTGCACCGGTATTCTCGTACCTCGCCATCAGAGTCTTGATCGTCGCCACGACTTCCTGACGCTGATTGGTAAAGGTCACATGACCGGTATTGAACGCGATCTTGCCCACCCGAGAACTTTCCTTGCGCATGGTCTCACCAACCTGCTCCCGGGCAGTGATTCTGTCACCTATCCAGATGGGTCGAATAAAATCAATCTCGGCTCCGGCATAGTTGACCGGGAGATGGACGGTCGATACACGGCGTCTATCGATTGCACCGGTCTCCCCTGCAACAACGCCCAGGGACACCGCAAAGAGGAATGTCGGTGGTGCAGTGATCATGCCAAAACGACTGGCGGCGGCATGCTGCTCATCTCGATAGAGCGGGTTATAGTCACCTGCGCCGTCGCCATAGCGACGAATATTATCGAGATTTGCCTCCTTCGATGGACGATGCGGTAATATCTCACCAATACCTTTTTTGTACTCTTCTTCGAATTCTTCGATCGTCTTAATCAGGTCATCTGCCATGGGCTTTTCTTCTTTGATCTCCAGTAGTTAAGCGGTGTTTGTCGGGAGCCTTCAGCGGGCCAAAAACTCGACCTGCTACTGTCGCGGAGCAAACAGGCCGGCTTACCTGGATTATCTTCGTCATGTTTGATGAGGCCTGTTTCATTAATGAGGCTGTTCGCAGATGGTTTTGGGGCATTCATTTGCACCAGCGTCTGCGCGTCCCTCCCGGATTCCCGAGCTTCCCCCGCATGCCTGTAGTCATGCTCCTCCAACTCGGCGCTCCGACATTATGCTGGTGCAAATGAACACCCCAAAGCCATCTGCTGTATGCCGGGAATAGTGTCTGTTTGATAGCATCGTACGAGGTGGCTGCCCCGAAACCCGGGTTTAGAGACAATTTGTTTGATGAGAGCCTTCAGCGGGCCAAAAACCGCCCTGCCGCTGTCGCGAAGCAAACAGGCTGGCACACCTGGATTTTTTTCGTCATGTTTGATGAGAGTTGTTTAATTTGCAGCAGGCAGGGCGGTGTATTTGCGAGTCATTTTGCTTGCACGGCTGAGTACTCCGCTTGCACAAATGAGTGCACTGTGGCAGTTTGTCGTTGATGTTTTCGGAGAGTCTCCTTGCTTCTGGATCTGCACACACATTCCATTAAGTCGGACGATGGTCGGGCCAAGGTGGAAAATTACTGTCAATGGATACGGTCCAGGAATATCCCGATTGATGGATTTGTGTTAACCGAACATCGGCAATTTGATTTCGAGTCAGATTACTCTGAGCTTGCCGAAAAATTCAATCTGATCATCCTCAAAGGAGCAGAGGTCGAAACCGAATACGGGCATGTTCTGGTCTTCGGAGTCACTGCAGCCCTGACCAGAGCATTCGACTTTACCAGCATCAATCTGGCCCTGGAAACGGTGCTGGAAGTCAGTGAACAACACGGCGCCGTGGCAGTTCCCTGTCATCCCGGACGTCCTCGGGTCGGCATGTTTGCCCACACCGAGGAATACGGCATTCCCAGAGGTGTCCGTATTGTAGAGGTCTATAACGGGGGCAGTAGACAAAACGAAGATCAGATTGCACTGGATAACGCCCACAAACTGGGTTATCTGGGGATTGCCGGCAGTGATTCCCATATCGTCAGCCACATAGGTCGCTGTGCCACAAGATTTCCCGAACCGATACAGGGAATGTCGGATCTTGTGGCAGCACTCAACAAAGGTGAATTTGAAGCGGTCAATCTCAAACAACAGAACCGGTGAATTTGAGATTACCTTTGGATTTTTTTGCGGGGGTCATATGCGGATAATCTGTCTGACCGGAGGTCTTGCTTCCGGCAAATCCACCGCCACTCAATTTCTGGCGGAACAGGGTGCATATATTATCGACGCGGATAAAGCCGGACACCGGGTTTACGAACCCGGCGCCAGAGCCTACCGTGAAGTCATCGCTACTTTTGGCGATGACCTGATTGATGACGATCATCAAATTGACAGAAAAATCCTGGGCAGCAAAGTTTTTGGGAATCAGGATGCCCTTGAAAAGTTAACCGATATCGTCTGGCCGGAGATACGCCGACTGGTGGAAGCGGATATCGCAGAAATCCGCAGCACGGACCCGGAAGGAATCGTTGTGCTGGAAGCCGCTGTTCTATTTGAAGCAGGTTGGCAGGATATTGGCGATGAGACCTGGGTCATCGTTGTTGATCGTGAGGTTGCCATCGAAAGAAGTATGGCCAGGGATGGCCTGAGCAGGGAAGCCGTAGAAAACCGTCTGCAGGCACAGCTTTCAAACGAAGAACGCATTGCAAAGGCAGACATCGTGGTGGAGAACAACCTGGATCATCAGGCGCTCATTGACCAGTTAAGGGCGCAGTGGCAGCGATTGGATTCTATTTGATGATATTTCCATTGAGTTAAGGGTGTAGTGGCAGATCAGATTTCTTGATCGAAGAAAATCAAATCCGGCTTGCTCTGTGAGGAGCCTTCAGTGGGCCAAATCCTCGTCTTGCTGCTGTCGCGGAGCAAACTGGTTGGTATACCTGGATTTTCTTCGTTATCTTTGATGAGAGACTGCTTCATTAACGAGTGTGTACGCAGATGGCTTTGGGGCATTCATTTGCTTCAGCGTCTGCGCGTCCCTCCGGGATTTCCTCGCTTCCCCCGAGAGCCTGTAGTCTCTCTCCTCCAGCTCGGCGCTCCGACATTAGGCTTACGCATATATGGTCCGCCCCGCGTTTGCAAAGAGTAAATTTCCGTGATGTTCAAGATTGGGTCAGTTGCAAGCATATATCCGGCCTCTCG
>JAPOOX010000129.1 GCA_026713185.1 Gammaproteobacteria bacterium | reverse complement strand
CATGACCAGAAAGCGGTACTCGTCCTGGTTCATGTGCTTTGACAGGGAGATGATCTCTTCTTCAAGGTCATCGATCTTGCGTTTGGTGACTGGGTTGGCTATTGGAGCGGTTTGCATGGAGTGGGTCTTCCTTATGATGAGTTAATTCTAAATGTCTGGTGTCTGCTTAAAAAACTGCCTGGAGATAAGTCGAGAACAATTCCTGAGTAGCTGTCAGAGCTGAATCCTATACCTGTTACTATATACAGTATATTACTCTTAAATAACTAATATTCAACAATTATATTTATTTATTTACGGTTCTCCGCACACACAGAGATGAACCAGTGACGGTACAGGAGCAATAAAATGGGAGTAAGTGTTCCCCACACACGCGGGGATGAACCGCAGAGGGTGATACACGTGATGCACATAGTTGGACCAGTAAGACAACGGATGCGGTGACTGCTCGAATTTTGGTCGTGGCCAAAGAAGCGGTTATTAGAAGGTTCTGGGAGATTAGGACGCCCAAGGGGACGAAGGCTATCATTACCAACGCAGAAGAGACTAAAGTTATACTAAATGCAGGTTCAAATTTAAAAATTCGGAAGATCGTAAAAGACTCTACACTTGACATAGACGGAAGCGAGGTGAAAATGGCAGAGCGTATATATGCGGAGGTTATTCAATGAGCAGATGGGATGAGCCTATGGGCAAGGTCGAAACTGAAATGACCCCGCGGGAAGTGGCATCGGTAGCGGCGCAAAAACGCATCTTGAAAGACTTTGATGATGGCGTACTGACAAAGGAAGAAGTGGCCAAGGTATATCAAGGTAATTGGATCGATTACGGTGTCGATGCCTGAAGAAAGATCAATCATCCTCGGATCTAAGTGTACCCCGCACACGCGGGGATGAACCGTAAGTGGATCACCTTCCCAGTGCCAGAAACGTGTGTTCCCCGTGTCAGTGTCAATCGAAAATTGCAGGTTTTTGACAATTGAAAATTGCAGACTTCTGCGGAAGTGCTCCATCCTTCGGTAGTATGTTCCCGTCTAAGTTTGCTCTGCGTTGCCACCTGGACGCAGGGAGCATTAAAGCAAACGGAAAAAGGGAAGTGTTCCCCGTTTGCACGGGGGTGAACCGTATTCCTTGTGCTCGTCACTGTCGGTGTCTAAGTGTTCCCAGCACACGCAGGGATGAACCAACGGCACACGTACTGTTGACCCGTGTGATTCAGTGCTCCTCTTATGGATAGGGACAACTCCAACATTCAACAAAGGATCATCCAACTCGAACAGAGTTCTTCTCACCACAAATAAGTAGTTATGAAAAAACTGTGATCCTCCATTTCTTCCACTCCGATAATCCGGTCAACAAATCCGGATATGGATAAGATAACCGACCAGATCAACAGTTCAGGCCTTCAGAACTGCGCTAATCCATCTGAATAAATTGCTCGTAGCTCCTTCACCTGTCTATCCCCAGCAAACGCATCATGTGATGGATCAGTGTCCGAGGTTTGATTACTTCATCAACCCCCAAACGCATCACGTGATGGGTCGGTGTCCGTGGATTGGTTAATTCATCAACCCCAAACACATCACGTGATGGGTCACAGCCCACCGGCTGGTACAGCAACGCTACAATAAGAATCCTTTTGCCGGTGTCAGTCTACTGGTGCGCCACCTGCTATACTGAGTTTCGTGGCGCCGGAATCTGATTTCAGATTGCGAATGATGCCACTCTGTTCCGCGCTGACAAGGAGTTCCAAATGGACAACAATAATCTTTCATTCGATCATATTCACATCATCAGTCCTGATCCCGATGCGGCAGCCAGATGGTATGAGGATGTGTTGGGCGCAAGGATTGCCTCGAACCATGAGGTACGTGGCGCGGCGCAGATTAACGTGCGCCTGGCCGGGATGTCATTGCTGATAAGAGGGCAACGGCCTGGTGAAACTCCTGATTTGGTAAGCCCCATGCAGCAGTTTTCCGATTACGCCAGCCATAATAACTGGGGAACCGATCATTTTGGATACACATACAAAGGTGATCTATATGCCTGGTGCGAAGAATTGAAAACCCGAGGCGCCACATTCTCCGTAGAACCATACGAGTTCAATCCGGGTACCGTGATCTGCTATCTCGCCGCCCCGGATGGTGTCAGTATTGAAATCGTGCAGGCCAGGGACACATAGCACCTGGAATGATTTCGGCATTATCAAGTAAACAGCTCTAAGCTTCTTTGACCAGTGATGATCTGGCCAAAAGAAGAAATAAAATGGCGGAAAAACCACCTGCCGTGAACAGCATGCACATCACCATAATCTGGTAGCGGGAAGCAATAAACGGATCAACACCGGACAGTATCTGGCCGGTCATCATTCCAGGCAGGGATACCAGACCGACAGCGAACAAAGTATTGATATTGGGGATGAGCGCGGCATTCAAGGCTATGCTCTTTGCCTGTTTATAGAGGACACCACGTTCCAGTTCAGAGGTCAGACGCTCCAGGGCAAGACTGACGCAGTTCATGGAAGTTGCGAAGATCATACCGGCGAGCGGCACGACAGTATGGGGCGAATACCATGAAGGCATATCCAGCACCAGTTGAGTCACCAGCAACAATGTGGCGCCGCCGGCAATGGTAATGGAGACGATAGAATGACCGATCAGACGTGTACGCTGTTCCGGCACATTGCCGAGGGCAATCCAACTGGCGGCGCAAACCATGACAACCAATACTCCGAGGATGATGCCAGCATGATTCGCATCGAAAATAAATGCCAGCAGATACCCTATCAGCAGTAATTGAACCAGCATGCGCAACACACCATACAGGGCATGTAACGCATTCAGGGACCAGTAATAAAAAACAAGCAGCAATCCGGCGACAGGAATAAAAGTGATGGCCAGATTAATTAGAGGAATGGCGCTCAGAGACATGCTGCATCCTTTTGATGGACGTGACTGTTGAGCATAGCAACAAATCCACTATGCTGAACAACAACTCATTATCACGACAATGCCTGCATTGGTCCATGGGAGATCGCCATGTAGGAGATGGAACGAAAGTTTTCATCTCCTTCAAGAAAGTCCAGGTTGCAGGAATTGATTCCTGGGCAGAAGCGATTGACCGGGAATTTTACACAGTTGTCAGTTCCGTGGTTGACTCCCTTACATACCTTGGGTTTAATTGCCGCCTCACAAGAATGACCATTCAGCGCTTCAAGTAATTTGGGCTTAATTAAAAATGGCCAGATAGCTCAGTCGGTAGAGCAGGGGACTGAAAATCCCCGTGTCGGTGGTTCGATTCCACCTCTGGCCACCAAATTGTGGCTTTCGCCATAGGCGAAAACGCAATGAAGCCCCGCAGAAAAGGGAGAAGCTTAGCCAAACGCGCTCAACTGGCCTCTTCCATGGCCT
>JAPOOX010000290.1 GCA_026713185.1 Gammaproteobacteria bacterium | reverse complement strand
CCTCAGGTTTCCTGGAAACCTGCGGGTGGCGCGACTAGCTTTGTCATCGAACAAGTCGGACGCCAGTCGGTTTCCGAAGGATTCGATCATGTACCTATATTATCGGAATTCGATAACATTAACAATCTGTGACCTACAGGCGCCAGGAAACTCGCAGCTCCCGAGAAAGATCCTTTGTTCCGCCCCAGAATTGGACGGTACCATTACTAAGCAATGCTGCTGTCTCCTATCGTTGCGTGAGCACGTTTCTGGCCGCAGAAGCTAATACTCGATCAAAAGTAGCCAGAGGTGCATTGAGCGCTACGGTGAGATATAAATAGGCAGCATCGTAGGCAGACATCTTCTGGTTGATCGCAAGCTCGAACTGGGACTGGTAATCAATCACATGGCGATCCAGTCTGAGCATTCTAAAACTTTAGCCCCCTTGCTGCCGTATCTACGTCACTGGCTTCGGTTTTCTTAACGGCGACGCTGATGATTTCGTGGACTGCGATCCTGACCAGGGCCTGGGGGTCGTATCCATCGCGCCCATGTGCTCGTCAAGCGTGATTGGTCATAGGAACATATGCGTGTACGAGACAATCAAATTTTATCGGCAACCTCTAGAAAGGCAGAGAGATAAAGTCTCCTGTCTTCATTAGCAGCAAAACACGCAGACCGGTCAACGCCGCGCTGGATGAGGTGTTGCGCGACACCTGCTACGTCGATTCGGGGTTGCAGGGCAATAATGAACGCTCCAGGAATGACATCAAATCTTATGTGAGCATATAACGGGAGGCAATTACCGGGTGTCGGCTATTACCCCTGATTTGTGTAGGAAATGGACCTGACCCCATTTATCGTGACCCCATTTATCGAGTCGCCCCAAAAAAGAACAAACACCTCACCACAAACTGGTCGCGCCCTAATAGAGTGCGTGTTGGTAACGCTCCTGCGCTGCGAGACCGGCTGAGCGACACGGTTGACAGGTAACACACCCAAAAGTGTAATTCAGGCATGCGAATTGCATGGAACGGCTGGTTACTTCCAGATATAAGTTTGAACATAAATTTCACGGGACCACCAAAATGATTAATAAACTACTCACGACGCTCGCTGCGCTTCTTGTGCTGGCTACAAGCGGCGCATTCGCAGACGACAGTATGAAGCTGACCGTCGGTCACGACCTCTGGATCGGCTACGCCGGTTATTTCGTCGCCAAAGACCAAGGCTACTTCGAAGAAGCCGGCCTTGAGATCAATGCCAAACCATTCACCAATCCTGGTGAAACGCTACCAGCAATGATCGGCGGCCACCTGGACCTTGCCATGTCCACGCTGCAGAACATTACGCTGGCAAAACTGGTCACTGGAGAGGAGATTAAACTCGTTTATCTGTTCGACACGTCCAACGGAGCCGATGCCATCATCGCCAAAGACCCAATAACTTCCGTAACGGATCTGAAAGGCAAAGTTGTGGCGGCAACTCAGGGTGAGGTCAACCATATGTTATTAATGATTGCCCTCGAACAGAACGGTATGACCGAAAGCGATATCAAGTTCATCAACATGAGCGCAGACGACGCCGGGGCTGCATTTTTGTCCGGCAAAGTCGATGCAGCAGTAACCTGGGAGCCCTGGGTAACGAAAGCAACAGCCAGTGGGGGCAATGTAGTATTTACCAGCGCCGACATGCCAGACACTATTTTGGATGGTATTGCCCTGACTCCGCGCACGCTAAGCCTCAAAAAAGCCGCAGTCTTGGCCTTTATCGAGGCCGTCAACAAGGGTGTTGTTTTTCTGCAGGAAAATTCCAAGCGGGGAGCGATGATTCTAAGCAAGGCGCTGGAGGTGTCTCCTGAGGACGCTCTCGCCATGCTGGAAACGGACAAGATCTACACTCTGGCGGACAATAAGGTGCTGTTCAACGGCCCCGCATTGGAGTCGTTGTCGAAGGTAACCAAGTTCCTGGTTGATAACAAAATGGTCCCGAATGCCAATAACGTGGAAACCATTTTGGATGGGTCACTGGTGCAATAGTCGTCAACGTGCAGCTGGACCACGAGCACTACATGCAGGCGGCTCTGGCCGAAGCTAAACAAGGTTTCGCAAACGGCGAGCCGCCGTTCGGCTGTGTGCTGGTCAATGATTCAGGCGAGATTGTTGTACAGGAACATGATCGGGTCAACGAACTCAGCGACATGTCTGCCCACGCTGAAACGCTTGCTGTCAAACACGCGTGTCAAATCCTGGGATGCAATGATCTGGGTGATCTCACGCTTTACACAATCGTCGAACCCTGCGTCATGTGTTTTACGACGGCCTGGCTAAACAATATTGAGGCCATCGTGTTCGGCATCTCTATGGAAAGAGTTGATGAGATAACTTCAGGAGCACAGCGGGAGATTTTGATTCCAGCGGAGGAAGTGAATCAAAGAAGCGGCACAACAGTTAACATCGTCAGTGGCGTTTTGCAGGACGACTGTTGCCAGCTCTTTTTCGACTACACACGTTAGGAGGGTAGCGTCAGCAATAACGAGGAGATTTCCGCAACGGTGGTAAGGCGACCCCAGACTCCGCCTTCCACTTCAACCATTTTCTCGCAGGCACGCCTTATATCCGGGTCGAATGTGGAGATGGCATCGGCGATATAGTGACAGAAGAAGCCGTGTTCCGTGGCGCTGCGTAACGTACTGTGTACGCACACGTCAGCAGTTACACCGGCGACTAATAGCTCTGAAATACCGAGGTCGCTTAGCACCTCAAGTAAGGCGGTTTCATGAAAGGCACTATAGCTGGACTTATCGATCACAATTTCGCCATTTCGCGGCTGCAGCTGATTAACAAAATCATGACCAGGCTCACCCCGAATCAACAATCGGCCAAGTGGACCCATGCTGCCAATTTCGCAGGCACCGATACGACTTCGTGCAAGCTTCATTGGATGGCAGTCGGCAAGGTTTGGCGCATAGCCTTCGCGAGTGTGAACGATGGGTATGCGGGCAGTGCGGGCAACTTCCAACAGTTTTGTTGCTTTCGGCAACACGGGCTGCACCCAGTCAATACCCCCATGGTGAAACGCGTATCCACCTGCTTCGCAAAAATCTCGCTGAAAATCGATCATCAGCAACGCCGGGTTTTGCAGTTCTGTCATGAAATCCTCGTTCAGAAAATCTGCAGTACTTTGCCCGGATTTTTTCAGAAATGAAACCTTATTTCCTGTTGCGCGCCCCAATCCCCCGAGTATTGGTCTGGACCATGGGAATATTGTCTCTGGTTCTCTCCGTTAGCTGGTACATCTGGAAAAGCGAGAACGCCGTTGGAAACCCCCAACAAGAAACTTTCTTCCCAACTGCCCGGATAATTCTACAGACGTCCTGGCAGATGATTACTGAAGATCACGCTACCATCCTCTCGGATATTTATCACAGCACCTACCGAGTGTTCGCTGGTTTTTTACTAGCCGCGTTTATAGCAGTACCCATCGGAGTGTTAATGGGCGCGTTTAATATTGCTGCAGCCTTTTTTCAACCCTGGGCCGAGTTTATCCGTTATATACCGGTGCCAGCCCTCATTCCCCTGTTCATCGCGATCTTTGGCGTTGGTGAGGAACCCAAAATATACCTTATCTTCGTCGGTACGTTCTTCCCTTTGCTATTGATGGTAGCCGATGAAATTCGCCGAGTGGGCTACGACCTGATCAAGGTCGCACACACTCTCGGCGCATCGCAACTAGAGATTATGACCAAGGTACTTTTGCGCAGCGCCTTACCCGGAATATTTGATGCCCTGCGGATCTGTCACGGCTGGGCCTGGACTTACCTGGTCGTTGCGGAGTTGATCGCGACCAACGAGGGACTTGGGATTCGCATTATGAAATTCGCTCGCTTTATTCAGATGCCGAAGATAATGATGTATTTAGTCATCTTGGGACTACTCGGTTTGACCTTGGATATGTTGTTCCGTGCCTTCAATCGATATGCCTTTCGCTGGGCGGACACGTCAAAAAAATGAAACTGGATATTAGAGATGTCAGTAAAAGGTTCGTCACTGACGAGCGAATAATTCAGGCATTAATGTCGAGCAACTTCACTGTCGATCACAATGATTTCATTGTATTTCTCGGCCCCTCCGGCTGTGGAAAATCGACTCTCCTTAACATCATCAGCGGACTTGAAGATGCGTCCAGCGGCCAGGTTATCCTGGATGGTGACCCGATTACAGGTCCCAGCCCCGAGATCGGTATGGTATTCCAGCAATACACCCTCTTCCCCTGGCTTACAGTCAGACAGAACGCGATGTTCGCCGCCCAACTAAGCTGTAATGGCGCAAAGGGCCAGCTGGAAAACGACAGACCGCGTAACATCATTCATCGAGCGCAAAAACTGTTGAAGCTGGTAGGCCTGGAAAACTTTTCCAATGCGTATCCCCATGAGCTCTCTGGGGGCATGCAGCAGCGCCTGGCGATAGTCCGGGCTCTCGCCAATCGACCAAAGGTCCTGCTCATGGACGAACCCTTCGGTGCGCTCGATTCTCAAACACGGGAAGAACTCCAGGATATGATTCAACTGCTCAGCCAGGTTGAAAAAATCACGGTGATGTTTGTAACTCACGATGTCGACGAGGCAATTTACCTGGCGAATAGGGTCATGGTGTTCTCACAGTCTCCAGGCCGAATCATCGAAGAGGTCAGAATCCCGTTTGGGCCAACCCGAGACCCGGCGCTCAAGCTTTCAGAGGAGTTCCTTGCGATAAAAAAGAATCTGAAAGAGCTGATAAATCAGGATAAGACTCCCTCCTATAGCCGTAAGGAACTTCTGGAACTAATTAGCCACTCCACATAGAAGAAAAGAAAAAATTGGGGTCAGTCCAATTATCCCCTTTTTTCGGTCGTCCCTTTGGTTTCAGTCCAACTGACCTGCCCACAAGTTCCTCTATCTCTTGCTAAAACCTTGTAGAGCCAGGCACCTGGTCTTGGACTGATCGTGATATCGATATCGAATACTCGCTTGAGACTCTGTGCCCAGGAGAGCCGTGCAATGAGCGCTTCCTGCTTCGGATTGTCGGTGGTTGCTTTGTTACTCTCTACCCGCTGGAGCCAGGCCAAACCAAATCGATTGATCCACATTATTTTCTCGCATCACCCGCCGGGCCTTCAAGATAATTTGGCCTGCCTCGGTTCCATCGTAAAACCATTCCTCGGTAGCCCATGGGGCTATAGGACCCTCTGCCAGTTCACAGGCGAGTTCTTCATAATAGGTTCGTATGTCGTGAACCGTTCCATACATTGATTTATCTGGAAAACCAACTTCGTCCCAGTGTTCTCCCTCGACTATTCTCACAAATCTTTGCAGCGCTTCGGGAACTTGCTCAGCACTGATTTTCATTCCTACAGAGGTTCTTTTGTTCTTTTGATATGCACGGTCATAGGCCGCTTTTAGACCTTGAGCCTCATCTACGGCGGGGTGCAGTTCAGTGTTCATTCTTGGAGGGAGTGAGCAAACCAGTGGCTCGCTCCCAGTTGAGCTGATGCTGACAGGAAACTTCCTGATAACTGGACCCTCGGGTTCCTCAAGTAAATCAAATGCAGCCTGCAAAACCTCATACTGGAATTTTTTGTCTCTTGGTTTCCCCAGTGACAGACCTACCGGGAAATCTGTGTAGAGAGTTCTTGGAACATTCATGCGTTCCGCCACTTCTCTCATTGGGGTGATGACGACAGTTGACAGACCTGCTGATTCAAAGACGTGCGCAAGCGTACACAAGGTACGCGGACAAAGAGGTCATGTACCTGTTAGTAAAACAACGTCTACGCTCTCTTTAAGCATTTCATTGGCGCAAAGTGGCCCGGAATCCAAGCGAATTTCCGATACGGTTGGTGATTGGTTACCTGCGAAAGCATAGTGGTTTTCTGCCACTTCACCGATGATAGCGTTTTCAGAAAGTTCCTGAAGGCGATCAATTGGATAAACAACATTGATATCAGCAGCGAAACCGCCCCGATCAAAGTTGACGCTATGATGTCCGAGAGTTAAATCCCTGGCGTGTCCGGGTAAGGTTTCATAATGAAAGTCACTGTCACCGAGTTCAAAACCATCCCCGCCTTCCCGATAAAGAGCGGCAGTTGTGACAATGGCCACCTTGGCAAGATTTAACGGTTTAGGTTCATTGAAGCTGCACTCACCAAATTCTGGTACAGGCACACTTGCCGCGAATTTCTGCATCGCAGCTTTGTCTTTTCCAAAAACACTCATTTCAATTTAGTCCTTGACGGTTACAGGAAAAGATTGCACCTGCGATGGAGAAAGTCAAGACTGGCACAATCCATAATGGGGGCCAGGCGAAATAAACCGGAAGTTCAGGAAGTAGTCACGCAACGTTTGCAGGCGCGATAGGCGAAAGCCGATCCTGAAGAAAAGGGGTCGGGTCAAATTCGCGTTTCCTTGCCACACTACTTTCTGCCCATTCAGGTGATCATCCAGGATTATTCGCGCGTATAATACCGTGATGAACTATCGGGTTGTGGGTCATTCCAACTGCAAATCGCAGGCTTTGCTTTATGTGCTGGGGTTGCTGTCACTTGCAATGTGGGCGACATCCGTGCGTGCCGAATCTGATACGCTCGAGTTCCGTCACGGCATTTCACAAATTCCCAACTACCAACTGAAATACCCTCCTGATTTCACTCATTTCGACCACGTTAACGCTGATGCGCCAAAAGGAGGAACGCTGGTATTGCCCTACACCTACAGCTTAAATACCGTGTCACCAGCTTACAAACCACCAGGGTTCATCCGCTCCTATGATCATCTCCTGGAACGTGCCGGCGACGAACCTTCCGGTTACTACGCCAGCCTCGCCGAGTCTGTTGCCATCACAACCGACAGACGCAGTATTGTGTTTAAACTACGGCCCGAGGCCCGCTGGCACGACGGGACACCCATAACCGCAGTCGACGTTAGTTTTTCGCTGAATACCTACCGCACCGACATCATGGCTACCGGATGGGCGCCCGTACTCAGCTGGATCACTGGTATCGACGAATTGGATCCCCAGACGATTGCCATCCATGGTGATTCTGATGTGGCCAAACAAATGCGTATCATCAGCTATATCCCGATAATTCCAGCGCACTACTGGCAAACACGTGACGTAACTATACCAACCATGGAATTGCCTCCGCAAAGCGGTCCGTACCGGCTCACCGCAGCGACTCCGACAAAATACTTTATTTACACCAGGGTCCCCGACTACTGGGGCCGTGAGCTTCCGGTTAATCGTGGCAAGTTCAATTTCGATACGATTCGTTACGAACGATATCTCGACGCTACGGTTGCCCGCGAGGCTCTGCGTGCCGGAAATATCGACGTTTGGACGGAGACAGATTCGCGTCACTGGTTGGCATCCTATGACGTTCCCGCCAGCGAACGGGGATGGCTTATTAAGGGCACACTTGCCTCCGGCGCCCTGCGTGGTTCCCGGTTTCGTCTGGTGCTCAACACGCGTCGACAGCCGTTTGACAATCCACTGATACGCGAGGCTCTTGCATATGCCTTCGACTTCGAGTGGCAAAACCGGGCGCTGCACGGCGGCGAGCTAAAACGGGCTGACAGTTTCTTCGCAAACTCTATGTTCGCCTCTTCAGGATTACCTGACGATGCAGAACTGGAACTACTCGAACCACATCGTAAACACTTGCCGGCCGATGTATTCGACCGTGTTTTTTCTTACCCTTCCTCTGATGGAATCGGTGTCGACCGTCAAGGCTTGTATAAGGCTCGCCAACTGCTCAAGAATGCCGGTTACCGGATAACAGATGGTGTAGTGACAAGTGCAGAGGGTATACCGCTATCGATCGAGTTTCTGTCTGATTCACCAACCAGTCATCGCATTCTGTTACCGTATGCAGGTGCGCTCTCGATGCTGGGTATTCAGGCTGATATTCGCCTGGTTGAATCCACCAGATATACCAATCGCCGCCGGGAGGGTGATTTTGATGCCATACTGGTCAGCGGATACTTCGAGGCACCCCCTTCCTGGCAGCTCCGACCTTATTTTCACTCAGGGTCAACTCCCTATTGGAACCCGTCCGGAGTCAACCATCCGACTGTCGATGCACTGGTAGATACTGCCCTGGGTGCAACGGACCCCGATAGTTTCTTCATTGCAGTACGCGCGCTCGACCGGGTCCTGCTGTGGAACTTTTACCAATTCCCTCTGGAGATTCTTGGAGATACTCGCATCGTGTATTGGGACAAGTTCGGCCGACCTGATGTGCCCGACGATATGTATGTGACGCCCTTCCCGGATGGGTGGTGGTTCGATGAAGAAAAGGCTGCCCGCATTGGCGCCGAGCGTTGACCAGTCTGGCAACATGAAGACCTGGCCCCATTAAACCCAGTGGGTTTACACGGACCATGGGACGTTCTAGACTCTCATCAAACACACATTATTCCCGGCATACAGCAGATGGTTTTGGGGTGTTCATTTGCACCAGCATAATGTCGGAGCGCCGAGTTGGAGGAGCATGACTACAGGCATGCGGGGGAAGCTCGGGAATCCGGGAGGGACGCGCAGACGCTGGTGCAAAT
>JAPOOX010000300.1 GCA_026713185.1 Gammaproteobacteria bacterium | reverse complement strand
GTTGCTGATAGGCAAACCAGCCACTACCCGCGATACCGGCCGCCGCCAGCACACTTAAAAACCGGTGCCTCAGGGTATACTTCACTACAGCTTCATAATATCTGCCCAGTCTGTCGATCACTGTATGTTTCCGCTCATGAAGAGGCATGGGCATACGTGACATCAGCGATGGCACCAGCGTCTGTGCAACCAGCAGGGAACCCAGGAGTGACGTGCAAAGCGGAATGGCAATATTCTGCTGCATCACTGCAACCTGTTTCATATCAGTCATGAATGATGGAAGAAACACGATGACAGTTGTCAACGTACCTGCGGTAATCGCGAGTCCCACTTCTGATGCTCCCTTGCGTGCCGCTTCTACAGGTGATGTTCCGGGGTCCCTGCGGCGAATCGCAATCGCCTCGGAAACAACCACACTGTTATCCACCAGCAGACCAATGGTTAACATTAATCCTACCAGGGAAAGAATATTGAGAGTCATGCCCAGAAAGTACATCAGCCCAAGCGTACCGCAGAGCGCTAACGGCACAGAAGAAGCAATCAGCAGCGAGACATTGACCTGACGCAGAAACAGGAACAACACGAACACAGAGAGAATGCCCCCCATAAAACCACTGTCCCGCAGATCATTCAGAGACTCGATGATCGCGTCTGCCTGACTGTCCAGAGAGAAGAACTGTAAATTCTCAAAAAACTTCTTCTCCTTGATTTGTTCCATAGTCCTGTCAAGCACTCGGCTCATTTCCACAAGATTTGCTTCCGAACGCTTGTAAACGGACACTCCTAATGATTTCTCGCCATTCACTCTTCGTCGTTCTATCTCATCATCCGGAATCAGAATGACATCTGCCACATCGTCCAGCACCAGTCCCCTGTCATTGAGCGGCAACAGGCGGATAGAATCCAGGCTCTCATAGCGACCAATGGGGTTCACCCGGAATTCCCTTTGCCGGGTTTCAAAAGTACCTGCTGAAACGTAGAAGTTCTCCTGTTGCAGACGACTCTGGATGTCACGATAATTCAGACCATGCGCCGCAATGCGATCCTGGTCGAGCAGGATTCGGATGTTGTTCTGGACGATGCCATACAGGTTGACTGAATTGACCCCGGGCAATCGTTCCAGTACTCCCCGGACATTGACATCCAGAAAATCATAGGCCTGATCCATATCAAGCCCTTCGGCTACAATCAGGACATTCATCACCGGGGAAGTGTCGTCATCTCTATTACGAAGCTCTACACGTCTGAACTCATCAGGCAATAAGTGGCGAATACTCTCGATCAGGTCCTTGGCTTCAATCCCCTTGCCGAGAACATCGCCATCCGCATGCAAGGTAAGACCTACACGAACGGCTCCTGTACGGGTATATGAAAACATCCGATCAATCCCGGACATGGTAGACAGAATTTCCTCAACCGGTCTGGTCACGCTCCTTTCCAGTTCCTGGACATTCGTCGAAGGAATGTCTATAGCCAGACTTACATAGGGGGATTCCTGATCGGGAAACATTTCTACGGGTAATCTGAAGGCCGCAAATATACCGACGATGGCGAAGCCGATGAATATCATCACAATCGTGACCGGGCGTTTGATTGCCAGATTGGAAATCGTCATGAACCTGCCTCCGATGGTTGGGGTGCATCCATAATATCCGCAGTAGTGACTCTTCGATCAATCAGATCATAAACTACCGGAATCACGATAAGGGTAAGGAAAGTGGATACCAGAAGTCCACCAATGACAGTAATTGCCAACGGCGTTCTCAGTTCCGATGCTTCTCCGACACCAACTGCCATGGGCAAAAGACCCAGCACAGTCGTCAGGGTCGTCATCAATATAGGTCGCAGGCGCTGGCTGGCGCCCTGATACAGCGCTTCCTGTTTGGCCAGACCGGTTGCCCGCAACTGATTAACCCTGTCGATCAGAACGATAGCATTGTTGACGACGATACCCGCTAACAGGATCAATCCGATGAAAACGACCACAGAGACGCTGGTTCCCGTGATGACCAATGCCAGTATTGTCCCGACAGCGGCCAGGGGTATGGTAAACATGATGATAAACGGGTGCAGCAAAGACTCGAACAATGATGCCATGACCAGATAAACCATTATCAAGGCCAGTAACAGAGCGAACTGCAGAGAATCAAAGGAAGCTTCCATCTCTTCATTCTGTCCGCTGACACTGCTTCTGACATCTGACGGATGTGGAATTTGCGCCAGCAACTCACGTACCTCCGCGGCTGCCGCCCCAAGGTCACTGCCAACGATATTGGCACTGACAATGGCTACTCGTTGCTGGCCGATTCGCTGGATATCAGCGGGTCCCATACCCTCGGACACCTCCGCTACGGTGGACAACCGTACCTGATTTTCACTGGTTGGATTAACGATAATATTCTCGATGTCGCTCATGGAATTTCGTTTGTCTTCTTCCAACCTGATCCTGATATCTATTTTTTTGTCCTGCCAGGTAAATTCAGTTGGCACATCACCCTTGACCTTGCGTACAACAAGATCGGCAATTTCCGGTACCGACAGGCCCAGTGCAGCGGCTCGTTCCTGATCGAAATCAATCTGAATCTCCGGATATCCGGTACGCATGGAGGATTCCACATCCCGGAAGGTTGATGATTGCACCATCAACTGTACGAGCAGACCTGCAACCTGGTCTATGGCAGCCAGGTCCGAACTGCTGATCAGGATTTCCAATGGCGTAGAGAAGGAAAATAATTGCGGGCGGGAGATTGTATATTGAGCGTCTGGAATATTTTCCAGCACTTCCCGCACTACAAACATGGCATCCTGCTCATCAAGGCTGCCGGCGCCCGGCGGCAACACCACATTCAATTCGCCAATGTTCTCACCACCGCTGACTGCAGATGCATCCAGTCTGCCGCCAGTACCTGCAACAGAGTATGTTTTCTCGACAAGTCCCATTCTCTGCAGTGGATACTGAGCATCGTTCAGTGTGTTGTCTGTAAATTCCAGACGGGTGCCAGGTGATAATTCAAAATCCACTTTGAATTCGCCCTGGGCAAGGGGAGGAATCAACTGGAAAGACAGCAACGGGATCATTGCGACACTGGCAGCAGATACAGACAATGCCACAACGATGACCATCAACCTATATCTTAATGACAGCCGCAACAAGCCCTGGTATCCCGATTCCACAGCGGCATAAACGTAGTCAAAACCATTCAGTAACGGCAGAATGAGAAGTCCTGATCCCTGGCGTACCCAGCGGAATATTTTGAACACAACAACGAGCACCAGACCGGGAATCACAACGAACAGCCAGCGTAAGGGTAACAACAGGCGATTTAACCAGATGGGCCAGTCCCGTTTCTCGCCGGATTCCCCTATGGTGACTCCCTTACCCCTGACGGAAGACAGCATGGGAATCAGGGTAAACGCCAGAATGAGCGAAGTGATCAGTGCAAAGGTCACTGTCAGCGCCTGATCCTTGAATAATTGTCCGGCAATTCCTTCTACAAACGCCAGGGGCAGGAACACGGCGATGGTGGTCATGGTCGAAGCCAATACGGCACTGCCTACTTCAGAAGCGCCCTGGTCTGCCGCCTCTGCCTGAGTTTTACCGGACGTTTTGTGTCTTGAGATGTTCTCCAGCACCACAATGGCATTATCCACCAGCATACCAACAGCCAGGGCAATACCACCCAGACTCATGATATTGAGTGTAATACTCTGCATATCCATCAGGGCGAATGTGACCATCACCGATGCGGGAATCGTCGCGGTGACAATCAGGGTACTGCGTAAATCTCTCAGAAACAGGAACAACACCAGTACTGCCAGTATCGCTCCCAGTATGGCGGCGGAACGGACTTCTTCTATGGCGGCACTGATAAATGTTGCCTGATCATAAATCGTTACCAGTTGGAAACCGGATGGTAATACTTCGCGGATCTCCGCAAGTCTTTCCCTGACGTTTTCCGCAACCTTCACTGTATTGGCATCACCTACCTTGTAGAGCGACAGTTCAATAGCCTCACTGCCATTGACCCGCATGATCGAGTCCCGCTCCTTGTGGCCTTCGCTTACCGTCGCCACGTCCCGCAACCTCAGAATCCGTCCTTCGTTCTGGAAAATAATCGTTTCACCAATGTCATCGACTGAAGCAAACTGGTTGACCGTTCTCACCAGATAATCACGGGTACCATCAGAGAGACGCCCCCCGGACAGGTTTACATTTGTACTGTTGATTCTCTGCCCCAGTGTTTGCAGCGTGATACCCAACTGACCGAGTTTCTCCTGGTCTACATGGACCGAAATCTCATCCTCATAACCACCTCCGACAATCACTGCCGCCACACCGGATACCGGGTCCAGACGACGTTTCATGAAATCATCGGCAAAACGGCGCAACGTCTGCAGGTCGTGGACCGGGTCGGAAAGCGGCTCTTTGCGGGTAAGGGCTAATCTGAAAATGGGGTCCAGATTCGGATTGAGACGCAGTATGGATGGCCTTTCGATATCAAGCGGCAGGTTCACCAGGTCAAGGTTCTCCCGAACTTCAATCGCCGTAAGGTCCATATCGGTACCCCAGGCAAACTCAAGAATCACATCGGAACGTCCGGCGACAGAAATAGAGTGCATCTTGCGTAATCCGCTGACCACTCCCAATCGCTGTTCCAGGCGTCTGGTGATCTGTTCCTCAACCTCCGCCGGAGCAGCACCCTCAAATTCAGTTCGGACCGTCAGTGTGGGGTAATTCAGTTCCGGCAGCAGGTTAAGCCCAAGACGGTCCAGGGAAATACCACCGAACAGCACAACGGCAATCGTAGCCATCGTCACGGTAACCGGACGGGCAATGGAGCCGGATACAAGGCTCATACAGGGCTTCTCCTAGATCGAAACAACGCGGACCGAGGTACCGTCTTTCAAACCATTTTGACCTGTAACAATAACCTCATCACCTTCATCAAGGCCATTGAGTATCTCAACATCGCCACCCATGGCATATCCCAGTTCTACAAACTGGCGCATTGCCAATCCGTCCCTGACGACAAAAACAGTATTTTCGTCCTTTTGGGTGACAACAGCTTCACGGTTGACAAGCAAGGTGTTTTCGCTGCTGTCGTAACGAACATTGACACGGGCAAACATGCCCGGTTTGAGGAGATTATCGGTATTGTCCAGTGCAACGGTAACACGAAAAGTCCCGGAGCTGGCATCCACTTCCGGTGCAATTCGTTCCACTACACCCTCAAAATCCCGGTCATTCAGTGCATCTATACTGGCAATTGCCAACTGACCTTCCTTGATTTTGATTAATTCCTTCTCCGGCACATTGAGTACTGCTTCCATGCTATCGGCCTGTTTAAGTTCAAATGCCGGACTGTTCGGAGACAGTGTATTACCCAGCTTGATGTGCCGCAGCGTAATCACACCGGCAATAGGCGCTCGAATAGTGGCTTCTTCCATCTCGTAGAGTTGCAATGCCAGGGTTGCATTCTCACGTTCAAGATTATAAAGCGCCTGGTCATACACCTCTGGTGAAATCATGCTGGTATCCAGCAGTTGCCGGGCACGTTTATGGGCTCTGTCAAAACTCTCGATATTGGTTCTGGTACGGTCTACTTCCAATGCCAGTCTGGTGGTATCAAGCTGCGCCAGAGGTTCTCCGGCGGTAACAATATCCCCTTCCTCGACAAAGATGTCCTGCACTACACCTTGAGTTCGTGCAACGACAGAAGCTTCCTCGGCCGCTGAAAGTGAAGCGGTAGTTGCATAGAATGCGTCAACTCTGCCACGCTGTACTTTGGCGACTGCTACCGGTACCGGGCGTTGCTCAATCTGACCGCGCATTTGCGCCATTCGGTCACCGGGACGTCGCCCACCCATTGCCCCGCCACCAGGACGCCGACCTTCAGCGCCTGCTCTGGGTCCCCCAGCGCCTTGACCGCGTGCTGCCTGATCCGGTCTTTTTCCTTCCGGTCTTTTTCCTTCCGGTCTTTTTCCTTCCGGTCTTTTTCCTTCGGAACGGGGTTTTTCACCGTCCGGAGATGCACGTTGTGCAGTAGTCTTGGACACCGCGCCTTGTGTTTTCGGCTCTTCGGAGTCACTACATCCGTAAAGACTGATGCCTAATAATAAGATTAACGCAAGGTTCTTCATCTGAATATTTTTTTCCTGTCCTTGTCCCTGTTAATGCCCTGACCACCGCCTGTGCATGCACGTAATCATTACCTGCCTGCAGACCCATAAAAAGAATCAAGCACAGTAATCAGTCTGGTAACCAAGGTATAACTTTAATTGTAATGTGATTTACACGTACCGGGTTATGTAAATTTTTTAATATATTCCGGGGTATTTTAATTCCATCTATACGATTCAGACAGGAAAATCTGTCGAAATGTGAAGCAAACGCCACCAGCCCATGCGTTTCGACTTTGTCAGTTGCACACCGGTTTCAGGGTCGGCAACAAATCACCAATAATTGCAGCGCGGACATCTCTGCTTGCATTCATATGAAACGAGATGCGATTGTAATTTTCGGCATCGAATTTTGCCTGCTCGGGATGTTTCTGCAACAGCGGATAGATATTGTCGGTCTCACCCAGGAAGATGTATCGCTCTTCACCGGCATCGTCTACAGAAGACATCAGATAAACGCCCGGAATAAAATCGTTAAATTGAATATCACTTGTATAGACATTCATACGATATGTCTTGCCTGACTGGCCGATTAAGCTGTTTTCGCCGATTTTCGGCATGGTTAAACCTCAAAGACTGCTGATATTCGCAGCCAAAATTACCAGAACTGGAATTCAAAACCAAGTGTGAAGAGCCTTCAGTGAATTTGTAAAGAGCCCTCAGCGGGTGTGTAAAGAGCCTCATGATAATTAATGCTCAAAACAGATATCTATTCTCAAACTGCTACATTACCCAGTAATTTCTGTATTTGACCGATCTTTAAAAAATTGTGGTTTGTGTGCCCTATTCTCGTGATAATCGTCTTAGAATTTCCATCGATGGATAGGGTAGGCTTCTACTCGGTAAAGGGGAAAATAGAGATGATTAAACTTATTTCAGTTATCAAGCGCAGACCTGATCTTTCGGTTGAGACGTTTCAAGAATACTTACAGGGTTCGCGAACGGCCCGTTTTTATCTGAGGTAAAGTCAAGTGCTACTCAAAAGAGAAGATATCGTTTTGCTCCGAAAGCGGCTTGTCACGATAATTGGGCATGGTGCTCAGTTTTTCGACGGAGCGAATCCGAGGATGGTTGTCGATGAGGACACGTATGAAGAGAGGTGGGAATCGCTGAGCGAAGAGAGTCTGGCTGAGGCGGAGAAATTACGATCCACAATCATGGAATTGAGCGTTGACATCGCTGGTGCCGCGAGAGCGTCGCCAATGCTTGCCGAAGCGGATATGCAGGAGCTACGTCTCAGTACGCGGCAAATGCTCGCGAACGTACGCTTTCGGGAATATCGCCACTCGGGAGTGTACGTTCACCATGACGAGGATATGGTCCTCGGCGTCGACCCACCGTCCCACGAGTATTTGATGGTGCGCGATACGGCAGCGGCTCGTATGCTATTCGACGAGGCGAGCGCAAAGATCCTTGATCTGGTCGATCTGCTGTCCCCAACGGATGCGACTGAGTCAGCCCACCTGAACACCTCAAATTACCGTCCCAACACCGCTTTCATCATGATGGCGATAGACAGTAGCAAGCCTGAACTCGAAGACATAAGGAACAGCATCAAGGAGGTGTTCAAAAAGTTCGGGATTCACGCGATTACGGCCGAAGATATCGAGCATGAGGACGCCATCACTGCCCGAATTCTCGACGAGATCGACACGAGCGAGTTCCACATTGCTGATCTTACCTATGAACGTCCGAACGTGTACTACGAGGTAGGGTACGCCCACGCTCGTAACAAGCGTGTAATCCTGTACCGCAAGAAGGGTTCGAAACTGCACTTCGACTTGGCGCACCGCAACTGCCCGGAGTATGAGAACGCCACGGCGCTCAAGAAAAAACTACGTATGCGCTTGGAGGCGATGACGAACAAACGAAACCCCGTCGGGGGCAGGTAGGCTTCGGGGCAGCGGTATTGCGAACGACTCTGTCTGACCAGGGGGCGAGAATGAACCGGGGCATTCTGTTCATTTGCGGCAAGACTAGCCCAGATCCTCGAAACACAGACCTTCATTGCGGAGCAACAATCAGCCTTGGCGCTTCACCAACGTGGGCGAACGATGTTGAACAGATAGATTTTGCCGTCTGTCTGTCCATCGGCGGCATCCAGATGAGGCAAATCAGCTGCCGAGACCAGGTATGCTTCGCCTGAATAACTCAAATACTCTCCGATAATGAAATCGGCAAGGCCGTCGCTGTCTACATCGCCGACTGTGGCAACAGTCCTGAAGTAGTTGTTGTTGGCAGTGTGGAATTCGTAGGAGCTGACGACATCAAGTGATAATGTTCTTCCTGCTGTTACCTGAGCATTGTCAATAAATGCTGAAGCTAGTACTACATACGCCACCCTTGTCCCGTACTTTGACCCAATCAGCAGGTCTGCTCTATCGTCTCCATCGAAATCTGCCGAGTCTATAGTCAAACTAGTCCACGAGTGGTCAGAAGGCACAGGCACATCTTGGATGAACTTCCGGTTTCCGGGGATTGACTCGATGTTTTGAAGGTGGATTACACCGTCAGAGACGCCGTCCGCATCATCAATGGCAGCGAGATTGAGTTGAGCCCCGGAGACGATACTTACAATAGAGCGAGAGTTATACCTAGCAGTCTGTCGGATTTAAGATGTGTTAAAATAATGATCTTTAAGGCTACGCCAAGGGGCGCACGATGTCAGCCAAGTTTAGCCCGATAGACCGTTATACGACATATCTGCTACCGCCATCGCTCCAGGATTGGTTG
>JAPOOX010000120.1 GCA_026713185.1 Gammaproteobacteria bacterium | reverse complement strand
GGTCGTTTGCGACTGGGTGTCGGCACAGGTTGGAACGACGTGGAATACGAAGCGCTCGGTGAAAACTTCAATGACCGGGGGAAACGCTCTGAAGAACAGATCGACTTGATGCGTCGGCTGTGGGCCGAAGACACAATCACCTACAATGGGAAGTGGCACACGATCACCGATGCTGGTCTTAACCCATTACCAGTGTCACGCACGATACCGGTGTGGCTGGGTGGAATGGCGCCTCAGGTCGTCGAAAGAGTGGGTCGTATGGCCGATGGCTGGTTCCCGTTTTTCAATGCAGACCTGGCTGATCAGCTGGCGACGGTACGCCGGGTTGCAGAACAACACGGTCGTGACCCAAATGATATCGGTATCGAATGCATGGCGCCGCGTTCTGAACGTAATCGGGCCCGAAACCGCATAAAACGGATTGAGGACATGGGTGTAACCCACACGGCAATTGCATGCATGGATCAGGGCTTGACGCCATCCGGGCACATTGACGCAATCAAGCGCATTTGGGACGACGTCGGCGACCTGGCCGACTAGACCGGAGCACTTTCACCAGCGATTTCCTCCAGCAGCGGCAGGAGATGCTGGCGAAAAAGCTCGGGGTTTTCCGACATGGGAAAATGACCCATGCCTGACATGATGGTCAATTTTGATCCCTTGATCCGACTCGCCGTGGCCTGAGCCCGTTCTGGTGTGCAGGAGTTGTCATATTCGCCGGATAGTAAGTAAACCGGGCAGCGATCAGTATCGATAGCACCGGATCGGTCATCAAAATCTCCGTCCTGCCAGTAGAAATGCAGATCACCTTCAAATATTCCTGGTCCCGATTGCATATAAGCCCACAGGGTTTCCCAGCGATATTCCAATGGGCTTTGGGGTGCGACCTGACCGGAAACGAAACCGGCGGAGACCATGCCGCCATGGATGTCAGGCCGGTTCAGCCAGGAAGTATCATAATAGGGTTGCAACCTGTCAGCCCCTTCCAAAGCGATCACGGCGCGATAGTCATCCGGTGTGGATAAAGCCAGATGCAAAACAATTCGACCACCCATGGAACAGCCCATCAACACAGGTTGATCCAGCCCCAGAGCTGCGCAAAATGCCTGCACCAGATCTTTGTAGGTAGCCGAGGTCAATTGATAGTCATTGTCCTGCCAGCCTGACGGCGGATTTGATTTACCATGCCAGGGTGCATCAAATGCGATCACGCGGTAATTTGCTGTAATTTCCCTGTCGCACAGAATATGGCGAAATTGTCGGGCATCGGACCCGGCAGTGTGCAGACACACCAGTGGAATCCCCTGGCCGGCTTCTTCCACATAGAGCCGGTAGTTGACCCCTCCGGTTTCCAAATTGAAGTAGCGGCCAGTGATGTCTTCATAGTCGGGTCCCGGAGTCTTGCTTATGCTCTTGCTCATGATTGGACATCCGGTATTGTCCGGGGTGCTGACAACAGTCCTTTGAAGTAGATCAGGTTTTGCATCAGCGGTGTGATTTCACCATCAAGCGTCGCCAGGCCCGCCGACAACATTGAAAAAAGATCGTGATAATCCCGCTTTGGCAATGGGCGCCAATGTTCGATCCAAACCTCAGATGCAGCGCGAACGGCAAACACACCGGTTTCAATCGGCAAGGTCCGCAACCGAACCTCAGCAACTCTGCCCTGTTCCAGTCGGATCAGATAGTCATCCTCGCCAATCCCCCAAAGAAATTCCAAACTGACCCACCGGCCCCACCGTAACAGGGACAGATCCTTATTCACAGCAGCCTGAAAACCATCTATCACATTCCCGTCCACCTGATTTTTCCTGAAAAATCATTATCCGATGCCCGATATTGACCGATGACATGGGGTTTCGGCAAGTCTGGAACTTAAATAGAGGGGACATTCAGAATGGAAGATCAACGGATAGATGCGACTTGTGTCTTCAGAGATTGGACTGACATGCCACCATGGGTCTACCACCATAACCCATTGTTTTATAATGAATTGTGTTGATTAATGGGGAAATACGCGCCATCAGAGAAAATATTTGTTGAATTTTCTGAACAGATACGGAATATTACAAGGTTAGGTACTTGCATTTAGATGAAGATTTACCAGTCTATCAACCGAATCTAATTATTGGGGATTTGTATCATGAAAAAATTAATTTTAATTCTACCATTGGGAATGGCTCTTTCCTTCACGGGATTCCCCGCTGTTTTATCAGCAGATGAAACTGAGGAAGAATCAGTGTATATCGAGGAAATTATCGTCACCAGTGAACGCGGTGAATCCAATGTCCTCGACCGGGCCATGACAGTCACTGGCTTCAACCAGGTCATAATCGAGAAACTGGGCGTCCAGAATGCGGACGACCTGGAAGTTCTCGTTCCCGGACTGCAGAAAGGTAACCGTACTCAGGGTGGCGGTAAGGGTGAGGACGGTCACTTTGTCATGCGTGGTATAGGAAACGACCGGAGCGTCAACTTCTACTCGGACGTTTCCGTGGCTTATTATATCGACGGTGTCTATACGAACCTGAGCTATGCAACGGATAGTACGTTCGACATGGAGCGAGTCGAAGTGAGCCGGGGGCCACAGGGCACTACCGGGGGCAAGGCGTCCATCGCCGGCGCCATCAATCTCTGGTCGCGCAAGCCGACGGATACCTTCGACATGCGCGTGAACGCGGAGGTCACCGATATCTCGACACAGCGCTTCCAGATCGCATTCGGCGGACCCATTGGCGACTCCGATTTCAGCTATCGTCTGGGCCTCTCCACCTACACCGGTGACGGCAGGATCGAAAACGTCTATCCCGGTGGCGTTGACGGCGGCAAGCCGGATCAGGTCATCTGGACGCCGCGTCTGCGCTGGACCAACGACCGCTGGGACATTACCGCCCGCTACACCTACCAGACAGACGACGGTACACCCTGGGTATCACTGCCATTGGGGGCGCGCGACACGGTCAATGAGTTCCTGCTGGACCGCAACGGCGAACCCGCTATATGGCGGGACCCCATCACCGGCGAGGAAGTACCACAGGTGAATCCGTTCTTTGGCGCCAATGCCGCGCCATCAGTCACTAACTGTTCGAACATCAGCAACGACGGCACACGGGATGAATTCGGTATCATCTGCGACCCCGATGAGTTGCAGTGGAAGATCGCTTTCAACGCACCGATCTACGAGGATGCTGAATCGGAAAACTTCTCCTTGGAAGGGATATTCGATGTGACTGACAGCCTCGATGTGACCTATAAGTTTGGCTATCACGATGTCGTCAGGGAGACCCTGGACGACCCTGACCAGCTGCCCCGTGAGGGTGGCGGTGTCTGCCCTGCCAATCACCCTAAAGTATTGGGCGGTATGCTCCAGGCGGGTCAGACCAGCCAATATTGTGCCCTGGATGGTGGCGGCAACGGTACCTTCAACGACACCCGCCTCAACCGCGCCCGCCTGTCGGAGCAGACCAGTCATGAGATCACACTGACCTCAAACTATGACGGTAAGTTCAATTTCACGGTGGGTGTCAATTACCTGGACGGCGAGCGGCCGTCCAATAGCAGGACCTGGGACTTCGGTGCAGGTACCCGGGGTACTCGTGGTAACGACTGGCTGTACGACGACACCTCGGCTGCCTGTCGTGAGAATATCGAGGCCCTTTATGGCCCCGGGGGTAGCAAGAGCGGCGGAAAGAATTTCCTGTTGCGTGATCTCTACACCCATGATGAACCCCGGGCCCGAGTCGCTAACCTGCAAAACGTGTACGCCTGTCCGGGTGACCCGGAACTGGTGAACTTCTCAGTCAGTGGCCTCACAAATTTCCATGCGAATCTCAATGGTCAAAGGGTTGCTTTCACGGCAACTAACTGGAACGAGTCCATGGGCATCTACTTCAATGGCGAATACGTCATGAACGATACCTGGACATTCTTCGGTGGTATTCGTCATGATGAAGACAAAAAAGGGCAGCTGCAGCAGGGTAATGGCACCGCCTTTGGTCTTTCCGGCGTGGATTTCTCCCCCTGCAACCATACCTCGCCCTGTGAGGATTATTTTGCGGTCGTGCAGTGGGGCGTGCGTGGTAGCGACATCATTCCCAGCAAGGCCCTGGGGAAATGGAGCGACACGACCTGGAACATTGGCGCGCAGTATCGTCCTAATGACGATGTCATGATCTACGGCCGTATCTCCACCGGCTATCGTCCGGGTGGTTCCAAGGGAGCCTTCAGTCTGAGGGAAGGCGCAGGCCTGGATGAATTCTGGTTTGAAGCCGAGCAAATGACCAACTACGAACTTGGCGCCAAGGGACTTTACTTCGACAATGCGCTGCAATTGTCTGCGACGGTTTTCCACCAGGACTTCAGCAAGTACTGGGTAGTATCCGCTCGCTTCAAGTCAGCCGACGAAATCGCGGCAGATCCTGAGGGCGGCGCGACGACCAGATCGACGCAGGCGATTGACGGCACCACAATTAACGGTATCGAGCTTGAAGGCGCCTGGAGAATTACTGATCGCCTCTCGCTGCGCGGGTTCTACAACTACCTGGATACCAACATTGGTCCCTTTCTCTCTCTCTACCCATTCAGCCTTCCCGGCGCCCAGGTCGGGTTTCAGTTCCATGAGTATATTGACGGCAATGGTGATC
>JAPOOX010000184.1 GCA_026713185.1 Gammaproteobacteria bacterium | reverse complement strand
GTGCCTATACCGCAACACAATATGCCCTGTTCAGTTCTCTAATGACGTTACCTGGTAAAGTTATCAGTGGCTTCTCAGGTCTGGTTGTAGATTCCCAGGGTTATTTTGTGTTTTTCGTCATTGCCGCGTTAATTGGAATCCCGTCAATCCTGCTGGTTCTGGTGTTGATGCGCCATATCAGGGTTGCCACTGAAAAGAGTTGAGATCGACTCGTCCCTTGAGCAGGATGACACCTTCTTCGGCAAGACGGGTCGCCTGCAGACCATGTGACGGATTAGAGATTCTGCCTTGTGCATTGATGACACGATGCCAGGGTAACCGGGTATCTGAAGGTAATCGGGATAATATCCTGCCAATAATTCTGGCTTGTTGTGGCATTCCCGCAAGTCTGGCTATCTGGCCATAGGTAGCTACCTTGCCGTATGGGATCGAGTTGACAATCTGCCAGATCAATTCCTGTGAATGTTCTATGGAATCAGGCAATTTTTTTGTTCAATCCAATATTCAACCCTTGACTCTGCAGAATGAATCCCTATTATTAGCACTCTGTTAAGGAGAGTGCTAATTTTCAACCTTTCAGGTAATGAACTTTAACGCTCTTTTCGTTTAATTTCAGCAGTTGGTTTCTTCCAGGTTTCTGGAATTGAGAATAGCTGATTGCTGAATCTGGAAAGGGAGAAAAGAATGAATATCCGACCACTACAAGACCGTGTAGTCGTTCGACGTACGGAAGAGGAAACCAGATCAGCTGGTGGTATTGTGATCCCCGACTCTGCGGCCGAGAAACCGTCCCAGGGTGAGGTGATTGCAGTAGGGCCTGGAAAGAAACTGGATAACGGTGCTGTTCAGGAAGTAGACCTCAAAGCCGGGGACAAAATCCTTTTTGGTCAGTACTCGGGAAGTACGGTCAAGGTTGATGGCGAAGAACTGCTCATCATGAATGAAAGTGAAGTGTTCGGCGTTATCGAGTAAGCCAATCGGGTAAAGGTGATGCATGAACCATCACCCTGTTCAAATAAACAAGTAACTTTAAGGATAAACAATTATGACAGCTAAAGACGTTAAATTTGGTGATTCAGCACGTCGGGGTATGCTGGCAGGTGTCAACACACTGGCTGATGCAGTAAAGGTCACACTAGGTCCCAAAGGCCGTAATGTGGTGTTGGACAAGTCTTTTGGAGCACCAACCGTTACCAAAGATGGTGTATCTGTGGCCAAGGAAATTGAACTGAAAGACAAGTTTGAAAACATGGGCGCCCAGATGCTCAGGGAAGTTGCTTCCCAGACTTCTGACGTCGCTGGTGATGGTACAACGACAGCTACTGTACTGGCCCAGGCTATCCTGAATGAGGGATTGAAATCAGTGGCAGCGGGAATGAACCCCATGGACCTGAAAAGGGGTATTGACAAGGCGGTATCCGCTGCCGTCAAGGAAATTGAAGGGCTTGCCCAACCTTGTTCCGACAGTAATACCATTGCCCAGGTAGGAAGTGTTTCTGCCAACAACGATGCACTGGTTGGAGAGATCATTGCCGAAGCTATGGAGAAGGTTGGCAAGGAAGGCGTTATTACCGTCGAAGAAGGTAGTGGCCTGGAGAATGAACTGGATGTTGTTGAGGGCATGCAGTTTGACCGGGGTTATCTCTCTCCTTATTTCATCAACAATCAGGACAGCATGAGCGCCGAACTGGAAGAACCCTATCTTCTGTTGTTCGACAAGAAAGTCTCTAACATTCGTGACATGCTGCCGATTCTGGAATCTGTTGCCAAGGCTGGCAAGCCGCTGATGGTCATCGCCGAGGATGTTGAAGGTGAAGCACTTGCCACACTGGTGGTTAACAATATGCGCGGTATCGTAAAAGTTGCCGCTGCGAAAGCTCCGGGATTTGGCGACCGTCGAAAAGAAATGCTTCAGGATATTGCGATTCTCACGGGTGGAACGGTAATCTCGGAAGAGGTGGGTCTGTCCCTTGAGAGTGCAAGTCTGGATGATCTTGGTCAGGCAAAGCGTATCAGCATGACCAAGGACAATACCACGATTGTTGATGGCGCCGGAGACTCTGGAGACATCGAAGGACGGGTTAACCAGATTCGCACACAGATCGAGGAGACATCCTCCGACTACGACAGGGAAAAACTGCAGGAACGTGTCGCCAAACTGGCGGGCGGTGTTGCTGTTATCAAGGTTGGTGCGGCAACTGAAGTTGAAATGAAAGAAAAGAAAGCACGCGTGGAAGATGCATTGCATTCGACCCGGGCTGCCGTTGAGGAAGGTATCGTTCCTGGTGGTGGTGTTGCGTTGATTCGGGCTTTGCAGGCTATTGATGGTCTGGAGGGTGATAACGAAGATCAGAACGTCGGTATCAATCTTTGCCGCAAGGCTATGGAATCACCGATGCGTCAAATTGTTGAAAATTCCGGTGATGAATCTTCAGTTGTCGTTGACAAAGTCAGACAGTCCGAGGGTAACCACGGATTTAATGCCGCAACCGGGGAATACGGGGACATGATCAAGTTTGGTCTGCCCGACCCGGCGAAAGTCACCCGAACGGCATTACAGGCTGCGGCTTCTGTTGCAGGCTTGATGATCACCACTGAGTGCATGGTCACTGAAGTCGAGGAAGAGAAGCCGGCGGCGCCAATGCCTGATATGGGTGGTATGGGCGGTATGATGTAATTCTCTGTTAAACCAAAAAACCCCGCTGCAGCGGGGTTTTTTTTGTCTTGATAACAAGACTTCGATTCATCCTGGATTTTCATTTCTTTTTCCTGGCAGGAAAACCGTAGTTTGAGACCTGAACAGGAATAGTTTTTTTAAATCTTCAATGTTACTATCTTGGCAAGTATCGCTACTGAAGGGCATCGTTAACATGTCACTGTTTATGGCATGAACGATCCTGTAAAGAATATTGTCCCGGATGGAGTGTTTAATCAGAATTCAATAGGAGGAAGACATCATGGAAATTTTCACCATCTACGGCCTTGATTATATTGTCAGATGGGCTCACTTCCTGGCTGGCATCACCTGGATCGGTTTGCTTTATTATTTTAATTTCGTGCAGACCGAGTACTTTAAGGAAGCGGAAGATGCTCATCGTGCTGGCGCCATCAGGACGCTGGTGCCAAGAGCATTGTGGTGGTTCAGATGGGGTGCGATGTTTACATTCCTGACGGGAGTGTTGCTGCTTGCTTATCGTCATCAGATAATTTCTTTTGATATCACCATCGGAGCAGTGCTTGGTACGCTGATGTTCCTGAATGTCTGGCTGATCATCTGGCCAAACCAGAAGATTGTGATTGCGTCTGCCAATCAGGTTGCAGAAGGTGGCGAAGCATTGCCGGAAGCTGCCGGCGCCGCGCCAAAGGCAGCGCTTGCCTCAAGAACCAATACATTGTTCTCCCTGCCAATGCTGTTTTTCATGGGATCATCGGCTCATTTTTCGCACGGACTTGTACTTAGCGCCAGCCCGGTCGCCCTTGTCATTGTCATGCTGATAATCCTGGCGCTGGAAGGAAATGCTATCGCTGGTAAACAGGGACCCTTGACAACTGTTAGAGGTGTAATCGGCAGTGGTGTTGGTCTTACTGTAGTGCTCTATGGCGTTATGGTTTGTCTGTAAATAACCATACAGTCCGGCAAGGGCTCCCTATGGGAGCCCGTTTTTTAATATTGAAGCCTTCTCTTTAGAGCCATCAACCGGCCCTGGGCAAGTCTCCGTAGCTGGACAAGGAATGATGTTCGGTAATCAGGGATGTATTTCCGGACAAAAAATTAATAGTACATGTTTATGAATGACGAAAACGACGAACTGGATAGTATCCCTGCAATAAAACCGGCAAGGGATGAGATTGCCACTCGTGTGCGTAGTGGCAGAGCAGAGGCGCCAAGACAGAGTAATTTCAATGGACTACTGGTATTTGTCATCATCCTGATGGCGGTCATCATGGGTGTGGGTGGTTATACCATTTATGAAGTTCAGCAAAAACTCAATCAGGCAAATGTGTTATTGGAGAAAGGACAGGAAAATTACAGTGAGTTGGAAGGCCGTTTAGCAGCCACCGGGACTGATGTATCCAAGACCCTGCAGGAGATGCAGGGTGAAATTGGTGCTAATTTCGAACAGATAGACTTGCTCTGGGGTCATGCATATCGAACCAATAAACCCAATATCCAAAAGAATACAAACGCTATTGCACAGATCAGAAAAGACTTGGACAATCTGGCTCAAACGGTAAAAAATGTTGAGTCCGGATTTGGTACACTTTCTGAAGAGATGAACCGGATACGGCAGGATCTTCACGATGACGCTCAGGAAACCACGACACAGGTTTCACTGGTGCGGTCGCAGGTACAGGATCAGGCGGTAAGCCTGGAAGGGAATCGAAGAAACATCGTGGCACTCACCAGGCAACTCAAGGAACTACAGGAAGACATTGAGGTTATTAACAGATATCGTCAGCAGGTAAACCAGAAGATAGTCGATCTGGAAAGCAAGATAGGCAGAACAACTCCTTAGGCACTTTACTCTGACCCCGGGTTCTCTAATAGCCTGATAACGGAACACTGAACTTGTAATGAAGGAAAGCCAGTATAACGCCATCTTCGGTAATCGAAACAAGTGTTAATCCCTGGGCTATAGTATCCCCCTCATGATAATTTCGTTTATTTATCCCTACCATTCGCAGAGATGGGGTTGAGGAATGGATATGGCTGGAGAACGTCAGATTTGGAATCTGACGCTGAATATCCAGCGGTAATTCAGAAATGTGTACGGGTCCAGTATCTTCAACAAAAACGTTTTCACTTGCTTTAACAACTGGATTGGATTCGGGGATGTCCAATACTGTCTCGGCGACCATAACTGGTTCAATTTTATCAGGCCAGTTAAAGTACCAGAGACCTCCTGCGTTAATCAGGACCAGAACCAACACAGACAGCAAAATCCATTTTCGAGTCCCTGGCGTCCCGGGTATGCGTTGTACCGGGTCCAATGTTGGCAGTTTTTGATTTCGCTTAGCCTGTTCAGCTTTATTCAATGCATCAAGCAGGTAGGACATTATCAGTTTATCCCGGATGTGGTGAGGTTAGAAATGGCATGCCGGTTCCCGCCTCATTGTTAAGATGAATGTAGAATTCAGGATCGATAACGCCAGTGACAGGGACATTGATGGAACGCTGGAACTGCTTGACCCGATCCAGTACATCCTCATCAAATACGTGGCCAGTCGTTTGTTTACCGGGTACTCGATGCGGACTGTTGTCTATATGGGCCAATTGATTAACCAGCCAGTCAACCTCTACTCCGGAATCACCCGGGGAGATGGGTACAGTATAGTCGGGCGGAGGTTGCCACAGTAATGTAAAGGAGCCATCGAAGTCTTCGTCAAGAACGTTGTAATCCACGTCATATCCACGGTTACTGGCAATCAATGTTACCGTGTCCCTGGAGATCCTGCTGATGGTAATCCACTGGTTTGTACTGCTTAACTTAATGATGACGGGTCGATTCAGTTGTTTGATTAATGCAAGCCCCCCTGTTTCCTGATTAAGGCAGGAAAGTCCAATCAATTGGCTGGTCTGACAGGGGTCTGCAGACTGATCTTCCAGAAAATAGCCCCACAGTGCGAATAGATCATTAAAAGCAGACCTTTGGTCTCTATGTCCCTCGGTACTGGACGGCAAAACCAGTTGTTCATGTTCATTGGTAGATAGTATCTGTATATCATTGATAATATTACTGAATAGTGGATCTATTTCCACCATAAACCAGATTATCGACGCAAAAGCCACAGGAACGATTGCCAGGGCTGGATATTTGATCCGTCTGCTGCCGACGGTATTCAATACTTCTCTGGCTGCCTTGTTTACGATAGCGGGAGTCACCAGAGCCTTGTTTTCAGTAAAGGCGCCCAATAGAGCTCGATCGCAGATCAGATTGATTACCCGGGGTATGCCTTTACTCAAATGATATACACGTCGCATCGCTGCAGGTTTAAAAAAATTACCTCTCGCTCCTGCAACGGATAAACGATGAGAGATATAAGCTTTGACCTCTTTCCGACTCATCGATTCAAGGTGATATCGGGCAGTAATCCGTTGTGACAATTGTCGTAGTGCCTTCCGGGAAAGTAATTCCATCAGTTCCGGTTGACCCAGCAGGATAATCTGTAAAAGTTTACGCTGGTTCGTTTCCAGATTAGTCAACAGTCTAAGTTGCTCAAGAACTTCTTCTGACAGATTTTGGGCTTCGTCAATAATCAACAGGGTGCGACGGCCGCTTTCAATCGTATTGACGAGATGCTTGTTTATCCGGTCCACCAGAACCCTGGTGGTTGCGGAAACCGGATAATCAATACCAAGATCATCACATGTAGATGCCAGCAACTCGTCCGCGCTGAGTTTTGGATGAATGATGAATGCGGTATCCACTTCTTCAGGTAATTGTGCCAACATACATCGACAAATCGTGGTCTTACCCGTTCCCACTTCACCGGTTAACAGAGTAAAACCACCACCGTCGTTTTCCACACCGTACAACAGGTGTGCCAACGCTTCCCGATACCGATCACTCATGTAGAGATATTGCGGATTTGGTGCGATTGAAAAGGGTGCTTCGTTTAAACCAAAATATTCCTGGTACATATTCCTTTCAGAGGGAACTGCCGACTTTCTGTAATCAGTTTACTATTGTACTGTAGCTGGGGAAACACAGGTAGCTTACCACCGATTGCCGGTTCTTGACGGCTTCAGGTGAAGTTGACAAGATCCCTGCCAACACGAAGGGTAGGTGCACTTGACAACAAAATACTGCCAGCGCAATATGAATTCATTGATTCAGGAGCACAGTCCATGGCGATCAATGAGATTCTCACCGAGATGGCTGTCAAGGCCCGAAACATAGATCCTCTCGGCAAAACCCTTGCCTTCTATCTTGACGACGAGATCCTGCTGATCGACGGGACGGCCGACACTAACGTCGTCTCCATCGCCACGGGTGAGGTGATTTCACCGGATTGCTCCGTCACGATGTCGCTCGAGACATTCGGTAAACTCGGACGCAAGGAAATCAAGCCGTTCATGGCTGTCGCCTCCGGCAAGATCAAGGTGCAGGGTGACCTGTCGATTGCAGCGAAGCTCAAGAAGCTGACCTGATGTACGACACGCCGATCCCTGTCGAGCGTTCGATCTCGCTCAGGCTCCTCAATCGGACCGGTGCGATCGCCGAACGATGCGGAGTCCGGCTGTTTGACCCCGACCGGGGTCGTGTGCTGGATGCAGCGGCCGAGGCGACCGGTTTCACGCATCTGGACGATGCGATGTCCGAGGGCCTCGGGCAATTGCTGCACTCAATCTGCGCCGATGCGAAGCCTAATGCGTTTGGCAAGATTGCGTTGCGGAACATGCTGAACCGCACCGCTGAGTCGCGATTCCTGGTCGAGAAGACGCTTATGGCAAGTCCGGAGATCGCCGACGAGCGCATCACCGACCCCGTGTTCATCATTGGTATGCCGAGGTCCGGAACCACTATCCTGCAGGCGCTCCTGCACCGGGACACTGCCCACCGGGCGCCGCTGTGCTGGGAGTGTCTCCTGCCCCATCCCGCGCCAACGCCAGCCGATTACCGGGACAACGAGAGAATCGAAGTCATCCGCAAAGAGTTCGCCCGGCTGTTCGCACTGGTTCCCGATTTCCGCAGGAAGCACTACATGGAAGCCGATTCTCCACAGGAGTGTATCGCCGTTACTGCGCTTAACTTCACGAGCTTCCAGTTCGTCGCACAGTGCTACCTTCCAGGGTACCACGAGTGGTTCGCAAACGCCGCGGATCAGGTCGGTAACTTCCTCTGGCACAAGCGCTTCCTCCAATACCTCCAGTCCGGCGGTATTCGGCCCGACCGCTGGCTACTGAAGTCTCCGGTACACCTCATGCGACTCAGCGCACTGTTCGAAGTATACCCCGACGCCCGGATCATCATGACGCATCGCCATCCGTCCGCAGTGGTGCCCTCAACCGCAAGCCTCATCTCCTCCATGCGCTCGCTCTATTCCGATCACGAAGATCCGGCGCGAACGGGACACGAGCAGTTACATATCTGGGCCGACTACTTCAACAGGTTTCTTGAGGACAGGACCATGCTGGACAAGGAAGAACAGATCGTGGACATCCTGTTCGATGACTTCCTGGAAGACCAGATCAGAGCTGTGGAAAACATCTATGCGCACTTCGGCTGGGAACTGGACGTCGCGAGCCGCACACGCATGGAGCGCTTCCTGCACAACGAGCGGCGTGGTCGGCATGGTGAGCACGAATATTCGCTGAACCAGATCGGGCTTACCGAGTCCGACATCAAACGCTGCTACCAGGACTACCTGGACTTCCTTAGGGAAACAGGCGGTGGTTCATTGCCGGTGAGGACAGTAAACGGAGTTGGAAGATGAAGCAGAGCCGGGAAGCCCTACACGAGTTTCTTGACGTCATCCGCGATGCGGATCAGACATTCCTCGAACCTGAGAAATGCCTTGATGAACAGGGTAAGGTGGACGGATACCAGCATCTCTTCCATCTCCTGCAGGTGGCCGTCGAGTTCTACCTGCACAACGACCCGCTTCGTCCCCGTTTCATGCTGCTGGCCGACAGCTACCGCAAGCTGTACGGCGATAACGTGGACGCCGTGTACTACTTCTCGCAGGTTCGGGGCGACCAGGAATACGTCATCCGGGGCCGGCGTTTCGACAGTTGCTATCTGAGCTTCTGCCTGTACGGCGGCGACCCCCACGGCGAGCTGGCTGATCGCGTGACGCTGAACATCAACCACCGTGACATCGCATTCGAGAAAGACGGTTCGTTCGAGATCAAGCTGACTCCGCACCCCGTGGGTCGAAACGAGTTCCTGATTGCAGCAGATTCAGTGACACTGTTTTCCCGCGAGTACTTCTTTGACCGACAGGCTTCCAGGGAGAGCATTCTCGAAATCGCCAACGTCTCTCCGCAGCCACCGGCGCTCCCCCTGACAGATGAGCAGCTTGCCCGTCGCATTCGCACGATGGCAATGTTCTTCCGCTGTACAACCTGGATCGCGCCTCTACCGGTGGTGTTTCCTATCAACGAGTTTCTGCCACCATTCGAATTCGATGCCGAACAGGGTGGGTGGGGTACCGTTGACAACGTCTACTGCTTTTGCCGCTTCCGTCTGCGTGAAAACCAATACATGCGGATCCGTTTTCGCTCCCCCGAAGCGTGCTATTGGGGACTCCAGACCTGGAACTTCTTCATGCAGTCCATGAACTATCGGGATTTCCCCGTCTGCATCAACAAGAAAACGGCGCTGCCGGAAGCAGACGGGAGCTATGTCGTGCACCTCTCACACTGGCCCAAAGAGCCGAACTGGATCAGCACGGCCGGCTACTGCGAGGGCATTCTGTTTGGACGCTGGCTGCTGGCTGAGGAGATGCCTGAGACACCCCGGGTCGAGATCCTGGACTGGTAATGGCGTTCATTCGGGACAGGTCGAATGGAGTCCTTAGCGCATGTAGGATTGCCAGATGATCAACGTAAGATTTTACTCTCATCAAACACACACTATTCCCGGCATACAGCAGATGGTTTTGGGGTGTTCATTTGCACCAGCATAATGTCGGAGCGCCGAGTTGGAGGAGCATGACTACAGGCATGCGGGGGAAGCTCGGGAATCCGGGAGGGACGCGCAGACGCTGGTGCAAAT
>JAPOOX010000328.1 GCA_026713185.1 Gammaproteobacteria bacterium | reverse complement strand
TTCGAGAGAAACTCGCAGGAAGCGATGACCCTGGAGGCGCACTACACCCTCAACGACAGCCATGAACTGATCTACAAATTCGGCAATCGGGACACCCGGCAGAAGAACAGATCAGACATCGACCTAACCGACAGAGTAGGAGGCGGCGTCTGCTCCGCCATTCACCCTCGTGTACTGAGCGGTGAACTGGTAGAGGGTCAGACCCACCCGCGATGTGCGTTGGATGGCAGGGGTAACGGCGCCTACGCGGACCAAATGAACAACTACCATTTCACTTCGGATCAGGACAGTCACGAATTGTCTCTGGTCTCCAATAACGATGGCCCGTTCAACTACACCTTTGGCTATACCCTTATCGACGGTGAAGAGCCCTATATATATTCGGAAAATTTCAACGGCGTGGAAACCGGCAACAACAACAATAATATCCCGGTGTTCTGGCAGGATAACACCGCTGAGTGTGAAGCCAACCTGGCGGATCGCCACGCCCTTCTGTGGAAGGACGCCAGAACTCCGGGCAGCCCGGCCAATTTAGCCGCTGGTTTTGTCTGGGGTTGTCACGGCTCTGCTCCAGCAAACGCCTGGAGCGACGTGACCAACGCCGGTAGCCATGTTGCTGGTGGCGACGCCTTCCAGTTTTTCTATGGGAATGTCGAGTACACCTCCCAGGCTATATACGGCAACGCCGAATACGTCCTGAACGACCAGTGGAAGGTGTTTGGTGGTGTCCGCTACAACGACGACCACAAGGAGCACAATCAGAATGATTTTAGCGGTATCAGCCCGGTCAGGGATGCAAGCGGTAACGTTATCTATTTTGAAACATTTGCCATACTGAGAAGCAAGTATTATGACTACAGATGTTGTCTTCAAGGCGGCTCCACGGATCCTAGCACGGGTCTTGCCGTACCTGCTGACCGGACCTTCGTGGATTCCAAGCGCAGGACCTGGAAGGAAACAACCTGGAACATCGGCGCGGAATATACCCCATCTGATGACATGATGTGGTACGCCCGGATCTCCAAGGGCTATCGCCCTGGCGGTTTCCGAGGTTTCGCCCAGGGGCTTGGTGAAGGCTGGGATGCCGAAGAAATGATTAACTACGAAGGCGGCCTTAAGGGACTGTTTGCCGATGGCGCGCAACTGGAGCTTTCGGCTTACTTCCAGGATTTCAGCGCTCACTGGACGCAGCATGGGCGCCTTCGTAGACCGGAGGAGTATGGAATACCTCCCAATCCTGACAGATTCTGGATCGGTGAGTCGATTGTTCTTGAGGGTACTGAGATCGCTGGTATAGAATTTCAGGGCGCATGGCAGATTAACGATAGCCTGAACCTGCGCGGCTTCTACGAGCTTTTAAACTCCAGGCACGCCCCTTACTCGTCGATCTATTGTTGTAACCCCGAGGGATCTCTGCCAGAGGCATCGACCATCACTGTCACAGACCATCTTGGGAACGAGCATGTACTCAATAATACCGGTGTCAGGGACTTTACCGGTAATCAGTTAAGGAATTCACCGAAGCACAAGTTATCGGCGACCCTGACCTATAGCGTCCCCATCACCCCCGAGTGGGGAAGCCTGAACGTTTTGACCACCATGAGCTGGCGCGACAAGATGTATATGGATGAGGCCGAGCTGGATATCTACAGCGTACCGGATTACACCCGCTGGGATCTCCGCGCCAACTGGTTTTCACCGTCAGGGACCTATTCGATTACCGGCTGGGTCACCAATCTGCTTGATCAGATCGCGGTACAGAGTTATGTGCAGCGGGAAGGTAACGGCGTAACTGCACCTGTTACCGGCACAGTTACCGATGAGCGACGAATCGGCATCACGTTTAACTATCAGCTGTAAGTGTTAACGGACCCTCTAAAGGGGTCCGAAGCTTTTGCGAAGAGCGCACCTCAATGGGGTGCGCTTTTTTTGACTGGTATACCCGTTCACCATCTCGGGTACAATGGCTTTCTTTTCAGACAGTGAGCATCGTATGGTCAACAATGAGGTTGAGATCTACTACCAATGTGAACGACTGATATACAGGTTTCTGCAACTCCTGCAAGCTGATCAGGCGGCCACGGCAGACTTGTTTACCGAAGACGCGCAAGCGTTCACGCTGAACGGACGTCAGGCGATCCGCGAACACTTCGCAGGCATCGCAGAAGTCGATCACAACGTCAATGTGGTCTTGAGCAGCAATTTGATGGTCGAGGTCAAAGATGAGGATCACGCAACGGCCACCAACTACGTGACGCACTATGTGTCAGACCCGGTCACCGACGTTACGGTCCCAATGGGAGGCCCGGTCGGCGGTGAAACCAGCATACCCCGAACCATCACGCGGTGGTCCTGGACGTTCCTGCGCATTGAGGGTGAATGGCTGATCTCGAAGATGGCCTATCCGGAGTCCGTGCTGCTGCGCAAGGATGTACTCGACGATCTTAGAGCGACGTAGTTCATTCCAGCCAGTTACCGGCACTCAGTATTGAGAGAAGAACTCCCAGATAAGCGCCGTCGCACTGATACCAGAGTTATCCTGCATTTGCTTGCCAGAAGTCTTTCCCTCATACGGGGTACCTGGCCAGTAATGGACAAATCCCTCGATTCGATAGAAACGTGCTTCGGCGCCGTCACCTTCAGGCCTGTAGATGTAGGCAGTGGTGTTTTCAGAGACTTTTACCGTCTCCTCTTCTGTAGCGTTGTTTAACTTTGCGAAGTATTTCACCGTATCATGTGCTGAGGGTGTTGGCAGGTTGCCCTTACCTTTCGTACCTCTACCCTGGATCGGTACCATTGAGTCTGCTGTGCCATGAAGGTGAATCAATGGTTTGGGCTCACTGGGTGCACAGCTATCTACAGTAACGCCATCCATCAATCCGGCAACGATGCCGGCGCCCCTGAAGGTATCACCCGCCTGACACAGCAGCGTATAACTCATATAACCGCCATTAGAGAACCCGGCCACAAAAGTCTGCGCGGGATTCAGTTGATACTTTTTCTGTAGATGTCTGGCCAGTTGTGAGAGAAAATCCACATCGCTGGCGCCACCGTATCGATCATCCTCATTTTCGTTGTTCCAGCGAAGAACCCCATCGGTCATAGACCAGGCGCCGTTCCTGCAGCTAAAGCTGAGGCCGTTGTTGTCGATCGTTTCACCTTCCTTACAGGACTTGCCATTGCCTTTGTGGTTCCCACTCCATCCTTTGTCAGATTTGCCCTTGTCGTCCCAGTCCGACTTATCCTTATCGGATCCATCCGTGCCAGGCATCCCCTGCATATCAGACAGGTAAATGGTTTTGGCCAGACTTTGCGGATACACCACAACAAATCCATGCTGGTCGGCAAGTTCATTGAACCCCCGGCCGTAAGACCAGTCACTCGTCATTGTCATACCGTGGAGGACGAACAACAGCGGCGCGTTTTCAGCCCGGTTCTTTGGTACATGAATCTTGTAGGTTCTTTTTATCTCGCCATGCATAAAGACATGATCCGGAACAACCTCCATGTTTTTTGCTGAATCCTTCTTGCCTGCCGCATAAACGCCAGGGATCAGCAATAGCTGAGCCACCAGACAAAGTGTGATTATTCGTAGAATCATGGTGCTTCCATTTGTGAAGAAAAAGTGAGACTGGAGTTTAGATGATTGTATTCTCAGCGACCAGCTTCCTGTACCTTTACTCGTCAGTCTGCAGAAACTGGTCTGTAGCTACCCCATCTTACTTGCAGATTTCTCTAAATTGCGCGTTAATGCTTGCTGTTTTAAAAAGTAGGAGGTCAATATGAAGTTCGGTGCACAAACCGGTCAATACAACAACCAGTGGTCCGACATTATCGAGACCGTCAAGGTGATTGAAGCAGGTCGCTGGAACAGCTTCTGGCTTTCAGATCACTTCATGCCCCCGGGTGTTGGTGGACATGGTACAGCACTGGAAGGCTGGACACTGCTTTCGGCAGTTGCGATGATTACCACGAGGGTGCGCCTGGGGATCCTGGCTTCCGGCAATACCTACCGCAATCCGGCACACCTGGCGAAGATCGCTTCCACGCTGGATCACATTTCGGGTGGCCGTGTGGAGCTTGGCATCGGCGCTGCCTGGTACGAGCAGGAACATACCGCTTATGGCTGGGACTTCCCTTCGCTGCGCGAACGCAGTGACCGGCTGGAAGAGGCTACGCAGTTGATCAGGATGCTGCTGCAAAAGGAATCCGATGAATTTGTCAGTTTCTCAGGCAACTACTACCAGCTGAATGATGCACCCATGTCACCTGCCTCAACCCAGGATGGCGGGCTTCCAATTCTGATCGGTGGCAACGGAGAGAAACGCACACTTCGGACCTGTGCGCGATACGGCGACGCCAGCAATCTGGACTTCTGGCACCCGGGGGGCGTGGACGTGTTTAAACAGAAGCAGGAAGCCATCAATCGCCATTGCGAGGACTTCGGTCGCGATCCTGCAGAAGTCCGCCGCACCGTCTGCATACCCACACGGATTTTCGACACTGACGCAGAGTGGAAAAAATCACCCGGCCAACCCTGGTATTGCTGGGGCACCGTCAACGCCATCCAGGACTACCTGGGTGAATACATCGAAGCAGGTGCTGACGAGATCATGTTCTGCGGGATGGGCAACAATCCACCTGGATGGCAACGGCTCGAGTCTGAGGTACTGTCGGTTTTCTAGCACCAGACCCCAGGGAAGCCCTCTTAGGCAGATCAGTGTCAAGTCCCAATTTTCAAGAAGTAACTGTCACCCTGAATGAAATGAAAGATTCCAAGGTCAGTCAAGGCAAAATCCCCCGGCTCCGGCTCAGGATGACCGGACTTGTCATTTTGCTCATGATGGTGACTCTGGGCGCCTGCTCCAGGTTGGAATCGCTTTTTGTTGATGAACCTGTAGCGGCCGGTATCGACTCACCTGATAAAGACGTTGCCGAGTACCTGCAGGCGATGCTGCAATCTGCTCAAGCCATGACAAAATCCGGGTTGGTGCGCGGGCGTCTTGGCATGGCCTACGATGTCAACGGGTTACGGGATGCAGCGATTGTTACCTACGAGCAGGCAGAGATCCTTGATCCCGATGACTTCCGCTGGCCTTACTTTCGCGCGCTGTTGATTGCTGAAACTGGCGAGCTTGAACAGGCCATAAAAACGCTTGAGCGTGCCCTTGCCATTGATCCCGATTATGCTCCCGCCTGGCTTTGGCGTGGCGCCTGGTTGCTTGAAGACGGCCTTCTGGATAAAGCCATGATTGCTTTTCAGCAAGCATTCAACCTGGAGGCCGGTTCCGTGGCGACTTTTGGCCAGGCACAGGTTTTGGTCGCCCAGGGTCAACACCAACAAGCGGCCGAGATACTCGAGCCTCTGGTCCGTACAACGAATCACCCCTATATCTATCGAACACTTGGTGAGACTTTACGGGCGCTGGGTCGAACAGAGGAAGCCCGTATAGCCATGGCCCATGGCAAAGATGCTTTACCGCTGAGATGGACTGATGATCGAAGGGATCAACGTAACAATCACATCCGGGGTTCTGCCAGCTATAATCATGCCAAACAATTGTCGGCCTCTGGCAGGATCAATGAAGCCCTTACAATTCTGGAAAGGCTGCAAGTTCATCACCCGGAAGAAGAGTGCGGAAGCGAGCAGGAGTTCTTTCTGGCCTGTAATCTGGTGAACTCATTGAGTATTGCATATGATCGTGAAGGTCTTCCCGGATTAGCCCTTGAGACAGTACAACGAGGTCTTGCGATCAACCCGGAATTCATCCCGTTTCACTTGACTATTGCAAACCTTTACCGTCAGCAACGAGACCTTGAGAGCGCGCTTGATCATCTGGACCGTGCGGTAGAATTGAATCCCGCTCGTGGTTACGCACACGAACAACGGGGCAGAATACTGTTTGGAATGCAAAGATTTGAGGAAGCCAGGGCAGCCTTTGAAACCGCATTGCGATACGAACCCGAAAAACGAACGAACCTGTTCTATCTGGGATTGGCAGAAGTTGAACTGGGTCACTGGACCCAGGCGGTTGAACACTTCGAGCGTGTGGTCAAGCTGGAACCTGATTTTGCACTTGGTTATGTTTTCCTGGCTCGAAGTCTGGGGGAAGTCGGTCGCATTGATGATGCACGTCAGGCGCAGAACGAAGCCAGAAGACACGGCGCCAATCCTGCTGAACTACGAGTCACTGAGTTGAAGTTGCGGGAACTGGAGGCAAAATGAGTTTGAGACAGATGCTTGCTTGCTGCTGTGCAGTGCTGATGATCTGCGGATGCGCGCCACATGAATCCCCTTGGTTCAGTGAACAGACCAGCGAGCGCGGAATCGACTTCGTGCATCATTCCGGCTTCGACGGTCGTCCGATGATGCCGGAAATGATTGGGGGTGGCGTCGCACTGGCAGACCTTGATGGCGATGGTGACCTTGACCTCTACCTGGTACAAAGCGGCCGTGTCGATACAACACTACCAGACGAAACTTCCGCGAACAGGCTCTATTTGAATCGTGGCGATGGCTATTTTGACAGGGTCTCCGGAGCTGCCGGAACTGGCGACCGCGGTTATGGCATGGGGGTGGCAGCAGGCGACTACGACAATGATGGCGACGTGGATCTGTATGTGACCAACCTGGGCAATAATGTATTGTTGAACAATGACGGTTCCGGACACTTCACAGACGTTACGGCAGAAGCCGGTGTCGGTGACCCGGATTGGAGCACGGCGGCGACATTCCACGATTTCGATGTTGATGGTGATCTGGACCTCTTTGTGGTCAATTACCTGCATTGGTCTGAAAACATCGAAATGGAATGTTTCGGACCTGCGTTCTATGTTACCTACTGTGGACCAGCTTCCTACGATGTCCCGGCAATGGACCGGCTGTATCGCAACAACGGCGATGGCAGTTTTACGGACATTACGTTTTATGCCGGAATCAATGTAGCCTTCGGCAATGGTCTTGGTCTTGCCGGTGCTGATTTCAATAACGATGGGCTGACAGATGTCTTCGTCGCTAACGACACCATGGTCAACCAGCTGTGGATAAACCAGGGCAACCTCCGATTTGAGGAAGAGTGCATGTTGTGGAGTTGTGCTATGGATTCGGTGGGAGTTGAGAAAGCCGGGATGGGGGTCTCAACAGCAGATGTAGACGATGACGGCGACAACGATCTGCTTGTGGTCAATCTTCACGGACAAAGTGACTCTTTCTTCCGCAATGAGGGAACCTATTTCTTTGATGCCACACGGATCATTGGACTGGGTCCGGTCAGTATGCGCCACACACGCTTTGGCGTGACATTCGCCGACTTTGATAACGACGGCAGACTGGACCTGTATGAGGCAAACGGGGATATAGGATTAACGAAGCCTGTGGATGGCGATGGGTACGCCGAGCCCAACACACTGTATCGTGGTTTACTCATTGAAGGTTCAGTCCGTTTCGAAGAAGTGAAACCTCAGGGCGGTGTCTCCCCTGCCCTCGTCCATACCAGTCGCGGACTCGCCGTTGGCGACATCGACAATGATGGCGGCCTGGACCTGGTGGTCACCAACCGGGACGCAGCGCCGTATCTCTTGATGAATAAAGTAAAACGCGGCAATTGGGTGCGTTTTAAAGTCCTCAGGGGAGACCGGGATGCTCACGGCGCTACTGTTTCCGCAACGGTTGGAAACAGGCGGTTAAGTCGGGATGTGCAACTGTCAACGAGTTACCTGGCGTCGAGCGATCCCCGTGTGCATTTCGGTATTGGTCAAGAGACCGAAGTCTTCGACATCACAGTACGCTGGCCCGGTGGACAGAAGGAATCGTTTGGTGATTTCAAGGCAGGTGCTACTTATGAGTTAAAAGATGGAGATGGTAAACCGCTGCCACTTTAAATTGTGTGCTGATTCAATATAATCAATATATATCGACAGGGGAAATTATCACGGGGTCATCAATGAATATTTACCACTTATTTCGACAGTCAGGGATTTTTTTACTTTTGCTTGTACTTGGTCTCTGGACGACCACCGTTTTGGCGGATAACAGAGAAAAATTCAATAGTGCCTACACGGTTTACCAGGAACACATCAACGCGGGTCAGACAGATCAGGCACTTGAAGCCGCAAATGACGCATACCGGTATGGTTCAAAAGTGTTTGGCAGGAACCATGCCAATACGGCAAACCTCGCAATCAACTATGCCATATTGCTGAATGACACAGGTAACCACAGGAAAGCGCGCAAGACCTTGAAAGGCAAGCGCGACATCCTTGAAAAACGTTATGGAGAAAATGCTACCAACCTGGTGCCCCTTTTCATGCAATTGGGCCGTGCGGCTAAAGACGCCGATGAAACATTGGAGTATCTGCATCGAGCAGCCAGTTTGAGTAAAGGTTATGAAGACAATTTAGACGAAGCAGAGAAGAACTTCGATATCATGGTAATTTTGCTGAACAGGGATAGCGAATCACTGGTTGAACCATTTGTCGACAGAGCGTACGAGATCTATGCAGAGAGGTTGCAACCCAATGACTTTCGTCTCGGTCTGATGTCTTATCACAAAGCAAGGTGGGCGACGTCCAAAAATCAACATGATGACACAACAGACTATCTACTGAGAGCCTTACAAGCGTTCCAGAGATCCGAAGGCCCCATGGGGGGTCTTGAGCGAAGTGTCAGAATGCAACTGGTACAGACATACGAGAAGCTCAACCAACCGGAGGAGGCCACTGAGCAATTATTGATACTCGGGGCAAACCAGAGTTGGTTTTCTGCAACTGATCCCGTCTATCAGCCTTCATTCAAGTTCCCGGAAGAAGCTATCGCCAAACGAATCAACGGGGAAATCAGCCTGTCCTTCACTATCGATGAGCAAGGTTATGTCATCAATCCAAGCGTTACTGAATCCAGTGAGGAAATTTTCAACGATGCGGCCCTGGAGATGGTCCGGGGATTTCGCTATATACCGAGATTCGTTGACGGCAAACCCGTCGCGACCGAAGGCATCGTATACGATACAAGCTTCGTTTTCTCCAATCCTGTAGCCAGCCGCGGACAATTCCAAAGACCACCGATAAAAGGTATGATGCTGCCGGACAGAAATGACATATCGATGTGTTTTGGGGGGGGCGCTGAAGCACAGTCTTCTGCCAGTTGTGAGGAGCTTCCCTGGAACAAGTGAAGTAAGGAACGGTCGCATATTGACACCCTTTGTTCGACAATGCAGACTGACTTTATGACCACGCCATTGTTCGACACCAGACAGGCCGACGAAAACCTGAAAAATGCAGGCTGTGACCCTCGGCTTGCAAAAGCCATTGTGCTGACAATAGAGGAAGCGGTGACCGGTGGCGTTTCCACCAAGGCTGACATTACCTCGGTCAAAGCTGACATTGCCGAACTCAGAACCGAACTGAAGGGAGATATTGCCGAACTCAGAACCGAACTGAAGGGCGATATTACCGATCTCAGAACCGAACTGAAGGGAGATATTGCCGAACTCAGAACCGAACTGAAGGGTGATATTGCAGATCTCAGAACCGAATTGAAAGGCGATATTTACGAACTCAGAACCGAACTAAAGGGCGATAATGCCAATCTCAGAACCGAACTGAAGGACGACATTGCCGTTCTCAGAACCGAACTGAAGGACGACATTGCCGAGGTCAAGATCGACATCGCGTCAGTCAGCGGTGTAATTCAGGCTAAAGGAAACCAGATTATCCTGGCAATGGTAGCGGTTGCCGGTGTCGTGGTTGCAGCAATCAAATTGATCTAGGAGGCTGTCCGGGAACAGATTGACTCTCACGGCGCATAAGGATACTTTCCCGGATAGGTTCCGCTGTGAGAGTAAGACTCATGAATATCAGAATCCTCACAATAACCGCCGCATTATTCGCTATGGCGCTCTGTGGAACCTTGTCGGCGGAAGCGATCGACTCCAGGATCGATAAAGTAACCGTTTATCCCTCCGGCGCCCGCGTGACCCGTCTGGTCCGTGTGCCGCTGACCAAAGGTATCAATTCAATAATTCTAAATGGCTTCCCCAGCGTTTCAGACCTGCAGCGCGTACAAGTGGAAGCGGCGAGACCTGGCGGATTCTGCACCAGTACGAGGTAAGCTACCCCAGGGACACTTACATCATCGGTAGATAGATGGGGTCAAACCAGTCTGACGACGGTACGGGCAAATTCGAATGTTTCACCTGCACGATTACGGTCAGTAGCCGTCATGTCGATGCCTGTCAGGCGATCCCGGCTACCGGCCGGACCTTCAACAAAGCGGACATGAGAGTCATCCAGAGCAATAGTCCGGTTATCGTCAAGATCCCGGCCAAGAAGTTCGGAGAACCGTTTTGCCACCCGGTCAGGGTCGGTCGAGGAAATCTCGGCGGCAACCATACCTGAAACAACATCAGTACGACGATGCCATGGCCACGCCGGTCCTGCCCAGGCCCATGAATCCTTGTCTTCCATCCAGTCCAGCGAGGTGAGCACACCGCCCGTATCACCTGGATGCAGGTGGATGGCGCCGCCCCTGATGCCATGATAGTCACGAATGGGTAATTCCATGACGACACGTACATTGGCCGCCTCGGCACGGGCACGGGCTTTCTCCAGATCATCGACCTGCAGGATCAGCATGTAGCCGGCGGCGCCGCCCTGCTTCTCCAGGAACTTCCGGGTAGGCGCCTCGGGCCGTTCTGGCTGGAGTATCTCCAGAAAAGTATCGCCGATAGCAAAAACGCCATTAAACATCCAGATCGGCGCACCCGGTTTATCGCGGTGAGCTGGTGTAATATCCAGCGCGTGCTCGACTTCTCTCTCGACAGGTCGAATGTCCGGTGCACATATCGCGATCTGGCGTATGCGAATATTTTCAAGTGACGGGGGCAGGTCGCTCATGTAGATGATCTCCTCGTGGAATGGCTTGTCTGAAGTCAGCGATTATATCGACACCACAGCTCATGTCTAACCAGATTGATCTCGAAAGGTGTCAAAGCCGGTAGACAGCTTACATCGAGTAGTTGATTCGGGCATAAATCAGCGAACCGTTGCTGCCGCCAGGCGCGTAACGGGGGTACTTGCGTCCGTTGCCAAAGTTGACCGCCTCGTCCGGGTATTCGTCGGTCACGTTTTCCGCCCCCAGCGATACCGAGAAG
>JAPOOX010000110.1 GCA_026713185.1 Gammaproteobacteria bacterium | reverse complement strand
CCGACACTCGAGGCGGCAGTTGGATTTCCGTATGACGAGATCACTGACCTCGTTTCTCTCCCCGAATTCAGATGGCACCAACAGACGGGCGCCGGCGCCGACTGGTTGCTTCGCCATCCCAGAGTCGCACAGAGCAACGTAGTGCTGACCAACGCATCAGGTGTGACCGCGATTCCCATTGCTGAACATATTTTGGCTCTGATGTTTGCACTCGCTCGCCGCTTGTATCGCTTCGCAGAAGCACAACGGGACCACCACTGGTATGCCCGCGGGCGCCTGAGCGAACTCGACGGTGGCACCATGGGGATTATTGGTCTTGGTGCGATTGGTGAAAAGACGGCTGAGAAAGCACACGGACTGAACATGAGGGTAATCGGTTTGCGCCGCGACCCGACAAAAAGCTCCAGGCATGTGGACCGTATGCTGGGGCCGGATAGACTTTCTGAACTGCTTGAATTATCAGACTGGGTCGTTCTGACCACGGCAATGACGCCTGAAACACGTGGCTTGATTGGTGAGTCTGAGCTTCGGAACATGAAAAATTCCGCCTACCTGATTAATATTGCCAGGGGCGAAATCGTACAGGAGCAGGCTCTGATCCGGGCTCTGGAAGAAGGCTGGATTGCAGGTGCAGGCCTTGACGTATTCGACCGGGAGCCACTGTCTGAAGATTCCCCGCTCTGGGACATGCGTAATGTCGTTATCACATCGCACTGGGCTGGTTACACGCCCCACTACGGTGATCGTGTAACAGAGATCATCATCGATAATATTCGGCGATACTTGCAGGGTGAGCCATTGAATAACGTGATAAACAAGGAACTTTGTTATTGAGGATTCCGACCGCCAGAACTTTCTTCGTATAAGTCTGTTGTCGCTACCGATGTATACCCTTTTCCCAGTGTTGAATCAGTGGTGTCAAGTCGTCCCAGAAAGCTTCAGGGATTTCCACTGCTCCCGCTTTTGCGTTTGCTGTTGCTTCCTCCGGTGTTCGACCACCTGGAATAGCGCACGAGACCTGGGGATGGCGGGTGCACCATTGCAGTGACGCTGCCAAAAGGGGGATTTCATACTGTTTGCAGAGGTCTTCGATTTCGCCAACCCGTTCAAGACATTCCGTACTGAAATTTCGTCGGCCTTCTGCAAGTGCCTGTGAGGGTCCCGTAGCAAGAACACCGATCTCAAGTGGTGTGGCGCAACAGATTCCCATGTTGTACTTTTCAGCTGCAGGCAGGATGCGTTCTGCGGCTGTCTGGTTGAGCATGCTCCATGCATCCGGGACTACTGCCACATCGAATTCTCCTGTCTCGATAAAGGGAGTATTTATCTCAGGGTCGTTGCAGGCAATGCCGACACAACGGACCAGCCCTTCATCCTGAAGCTTGCGGACAGCGCCCAGTGCGCCATCGTCGCTCATGACTTCTTCTATCGGGTAACCCCCTGCATCGTGAATGTAGATAATCTCGAATTTTTCAATTCCCAGGCGTTTCTGGCTGCCTTCAAAACTGCGCAAAATCCCGTCGAATGTATGGTCCCTGCCTTCGCCGAGATAACCGACTTTGGTAGCGACAGTACATCTTGCTGCCAGGTCCGGGCGCTGTTTGAGCGCCTCGCCGATGATCTTTTCAGACCCACCACGAGAATAGACGTAAGCGGTGTCGACAAGTGTACAGCCGTTCTCAATGGCGGCCTGAATAGTCTTTACGCCAAGATCAAAGTTCATATCCGGACTGCTGATACCAGAATTAGCCGGCTTTCCGGAGTACATGGCGCCAAGCCCAACAATAGAGACATTCAGACCTGTCCGTCCCAGAGTTTTGGATTTCATAATTTTTCCTTTTCCTGTTGAGGTCAGGGTGGTTTTAATGAGGAGGTTCTGCCACGAATCAGATGACCCCGATATTCCGCTCTAGAAGACCCGCTTACCGGCCGCAAGGCTGTCGTCCCAGCGACGCCTCTTCAGGTAACCGAGTGCAGCCAGTGTTGCTTTGCGTGAACCAGTGCGTTCAAGGCCTTCGCATGCAATTGCACTCACATAACCGTTGCTGTCATCCAGTGCACATATGAAGATGTCTTCGATGGCGTCGAGATCATTGTCCTCACAATAGGTAGCATTCAGCAGCGCTTGTACTGCGTTCAGTCGTACGCCGTCTTCACCTGTCCAGCCACGCACCACCTGGGGTTCCTGCCAATCGGGATTGCTCATCGTGATAAGGCGCCTGATATCCGGTAACGCTACGGTTATGCCAATGCCGATTGCTCCCAGGGCGTCCAGTGCCTGGCGAACCACTTGTTGCAGTGGGTGGTCAAGGAGTTTCGCGATGGCCGGCACCGCTGATCGTGCCTTCAAGCCAAGCTCACCCAGAGCAAAGCATGCGTTAATCGCGACCCATGGGTCTTCATGATTAACGAGTTCCGTTAAAGCAGGAATGCTTGCTTCTCCCAGTGACGCAAGCGCGTACGTCGCGTCCTCCATCACTATGGCACGCTCGTTCCAGCGTCGCACCTGGGATTGCAACCTTTGCCGTGACTTCCCACTCAATAGATCGGCAGGAATTGTCTTGCCTTCAGGGTTTTTTACGAGGATTCGTTCGTGCATTCCAAGGCCAGCTCTCGACTGCAAGGTGTTGGCCAGTTCCATGACGTCGCGCGCCGTATAAATCGCCTCCAAACGAGTTGGCTGTTCCTGGCCAGTGCTGACCGGGCGGCTGACCTCTCGCGACACAGGAGGGTCACCGCGCATCCAATGCCAAAGATAAGACCAGGTATTGGGCAAGTGGTTTGGGGTGATGCGTTGCTGTGGTTCACGCCAGGCAACTTCCTCATTGCGCCAGCTTGGGTAAACCGGATGCCTGGTACGCGCGAAAATGAACTTCACCATATATCGGGCCAGATCACTGTAATTGGGGAAACCGGCATGTACAACATCAAAATGCAGCAGGAAGACACTGCCGGCCGGTATGAATTCGGGCAACACCACGGCGGTCGGCGTTCCGGGATTGGAATAAAGATAACTGCCGGCTTGAAACCGTGTCGGTCCCATATCGATCTTTGTGTCGTGCGGGAAGTAAAATGCAATCACGTAACGCGGCACATGGTAGCGCGCACGTGCAAGAGGACTCTGTGCATCCTGATGCCATCCCGAACCCGCAAGAGAGCCTTTACCCATTTCAGGCATATCGGCATCTGGAGCGTATTCGACCTTGGGATGCGCGACTGGTGTGCTCGTATGCACGGCTCTGTGTGGATAGAGGAGATAATCAGGTCCGAGAATACCGGTAAGAGCACCGTGAACCCTGGGACTTTCTATAACATCATGCAATTCAGGCACACGCGCAAGAATGTTATTACCCATCTTGAATTCTTTCTCGTAAGCCCAGCGCAGACGTTCGTCGATACACCGATGCAGTGCGCCATCGAGTTCTGATTTGAGCTGCAGGAAACCATCACAAATAAAATGCCGTATGTCCTCATCGGACAACAAAATGCACCCTTTCACAGCAGTGGACCATTTGATGAAATATGGGTGAGCGAGTATATCACTAATTCTGTTCAAACATTGCCAACCCTTCACTATAGGAGTAATGTCAATTGAGATTTCAGGCCAGGGGACTGAGATGGGCAGTCTAGAAGACAAAACAAAGGGACAGTCTCCCGTAACGCTGGCATATCTGGCTAACCGGCATACTCTCAGCAGCTTCCTGCACCTCTTTTTCCGTTCGCAGGAAGACGTCGAGGATTTCATGCAGGAGTCTTTTGTACGGGCCTACGCGGCAGAACACAGAACAAAGGTCGACTCTCCTGTAGGTTACCTGTTCAGGACAGCCCGGAACCTGATGCTTAACGAAAATGCCAAACAGAAAGGACGCCGAACAGACAATGTAGCGGATTTGGACGACTTGGCTGTCTTATATGAAGAGCAGATAGCGGGACCGTCCGACCCCGAGACGGCGGCCATGTTCACCGAGGAACTGGAATCAATCCGTGACATGGTTGACGGATTTCCGCCGCGAGTACGGGAAGTCTTCGTATTGCGTAAGATTTTCGAAATGAAGCAGAAAGAAATCGCTGTCGAACTGGGTATCAGTGAGAGTACGGTGGAAAAACACATCGCGCGCGGTCTGAAGCTGAT
>JAPOOX010000115.1 GCA_026713185.1 Gammaproteobacteria bacterium | reverse complement strand
ATCGGCGATCAGCAGCAAATCGACCTGCCTGACGGCTCTGTACTGCAACTCAACACCCGCAGCGTGCTGCAGGTTGCCTATACACGGGAAACACGCGCCATACACCTGCTACGGGGTGAGGCGTTTTTCACTGTCGCGTCAATGCCGGAGCGGCCCTTTGTTGTCTGGGTCGGGAACAGTTCCGTCACCGCCGTTGGCACTGCCTTTGCGGTGCGTCGCGAAGATACCAAGGTGTTCGAAGTTACCGTCACCGAGGGTCGCGTTCGCATTGACCCGGTGCCATCCACCGAGGTCAAAAGCGTCATTTCGAATCCGGTCATTGCCACCTCAGGACAACTGGCGCGTGTCGAACCGTTCATTGCCACCGCTGGTCAGCAGACACGTATCACACCTGACAGTGTCGCAACTGCGGACCAGGTTCACATTGATCAGAAACTTGCATGGCGCGATGGAATGCTTAGCTTCGCCAATGATCCGTTGGAAGACGTAATCGCAGAAGTGGCGCGGTATTCGCCGGTGGAGATCGTTATTTCCGACGTTGCCATCAGACAAATGAAAATCGGCGGATATTTCCCTCTGGGTGATACAGACCGCCTGATAGACACCCTGGTGCTGAACTTTGGCTTGCATGCGGAACACGTGCAGGATGAAGTCATTTATCTTTCTGCAGCGGCTCCCGAGCCGCAATAAACAAATTACGACGTGAGTTGGTGGATTTCTCCCATGTCACCTGTCTCTTTAGTTGAGGTTCTCCTGTCATGAGGAAATGGGGATTGTCCTCAGGTCTGTGCAGTTCGCCCTGCGGGGTGCAGTCAGTGGTCGCTGTTGTATTGCTTTTACTCCTTGCAATTGACGCGGACGCAGACCCGCTTCACAGGTTCGACATCCCCGCGCAGATGGCGCCCGGTGCGCTGAACATGCTTGCGCAACAGGCTAACGTGCCACTACTGTTTCCTTATGACAAGATAGTCGGAATCCCTACTCATGAGGTAGTGGGGGAATACGAGCTGGAAGTTGCAGTGGTGCGATTACTTGATGGCACCCGGCTTGCCGGCAAACTCAATGAGATGGGTGTGCTGGTGATCGAATTTTGTGAGGTCGATTGCGGCGTACCGGGAGAGAGTCAAATGAAAATCAATTCCAAAGAGAGGATGTTGAGCATGAGGAACGATCAGAAACAACACAAGCCGTGGCTGGGACGCTTTGCAGCTGCGTTTGCTGCTGCACTCATTAGCGCGCCTGCTGTAGCAGCAGACGCCGAAGATGAAGAAAGCGTGTCGGCGATGGAAGAAATCGTCGTAACCGCCACCTACAGGGACACGGATTTAATGGACACGCCGATCTCGATTTCAGCATTAACCGGAGATCAGATCATCGATAAAGGTATCCATAACATCTTCTCCCTGTATAACAACATTCCTGGTCTCAACCTGAAGAAAGCAACATCCGGGTTTAACGATGTCACTATTCGCGGCATTTCTCCTTACGCGGAGGGTAATGGCTCGCCCGTTGGCGCCTACCTGAACAATATGCCAATCGGGTCCACCAATGGTGACGCCCAACACTTTTCGATTCCACTGTTTGACCTGCAGCGGGTCGAGGTACTGAAAGGACCGCAGGGAACCCTCTACGGCGAGGGCGCTATGGGTGGCGCAATACGTTACATCACCAACAAGCCCAACCCGGATGGCTTCGATGCTGCGGTCAGGGCATCAACGGATACAATGTCCCACTCCAGCGGGTTTGGGCACCGCATTGACGGCATGGTCAATGTTCCAGTCGGGGAGAAAGCAGCCATACGGGCCATCCTGTACTCGCGTGACATGAAGGGTCTGCTCGACGCACCTGGTAGAGGAGAAGATACTGACTGGGAAAAGGAAACAGGTGGCCGGGTCACCCTGGGGTTCTATCCTACGGAAAATTTCCAACTCAATGTAATGTATATGGACGTTGATATGACGGGGGGAGGACCAGCCATTGGTTTTCACTGTTACGAAGAACTTCGTACCGATGTTAACCTCATTGAAATACCATCCTATCCAAACCAGTTCGACTGCTCAGGTGACCACAACGCACAGTTCGCCCGAGATCCATACATCACCCATAAGGCCCACCCGACCCTGGCGGGAACCGATCTCGATGGGACTATCGATGAGTATGAGTTGAAAAACATTGACTTCACATGGGACCTGCCGTTCGCAACCTTAACGGGAACCTGGTCAACCTACGACAGGTATACGAAACGGGCTGGCGACGAATCGCCGCCGCACGTTAATTTTTCGAGGCGGTTCGTGGAAGACAATAACTGCGGATTCTCTCCAACTTTCAGCTTTTTGCCAACCGGTGAATGTGATGTTTCCACTGCACCCACCATCAATCCACAGACCGGGAGAGGCGCTATCATGTCCGGTCAGATTTGCTACAGTACCTGCATAAGCTGGGCTGACAGCGATTCATACGAGGTGCGTCTGGTCTCCAACACAGACAGCCGCCTGCAGTGGACCGTCGGCTATTACTACAAGGATAGCTATCGATTCGACGGGAGCCACGCACCGTGCCCGGATGAAGTGCCCTATGCGGGGATATTGCAGACCGAAGTGGATGGGCAGTTGTTCGATGAGCACTGCAGCCTGCTGTGGCTCTTCAATCCCGGAATAACGCCGCAACGTCAGGCTACCATCGTCAGGGGTTTTCTGAACAGGTTTCTCTTCTCGGGTTCCCGTGACGAAAACTATCTCGAGGAAACTTCTTACTTTGGCGAGGTGAGCTACGCCATCACCGAACAGTGGGAAGTCACTCTGGGTGTCCGCGTCGCCGACGTCGAAGTGCAGGTTGATGATTATGAGAATGGCTTCAATCCGTCGAACACTATTGACACTTCATTCAGGCTTGACGACGATACAAAGACTTCACCAAAGGTGGGTTTAACGTGGCGACCCAACGATGACTGGATGCTCTACGGTATCTGGTCACACGGCTTCCGTCCCGGTATTGTGCAAGGCGCGGTTGTTGATCGAATCTCCCAGGTGGAACCATTCCGGGGAACCTCCCCCGCCGCTGACGGTCTCTATGATTTACTGGTCGATATTCAGACCATTGAGGGAGACCAGGCTGAGAGCTTGGAACTCGGTGTGAAAGCAACGGTGGCAGACGGCCGGTTCAGCTTTACCACCGCCTATTTCCAGATCGATTGGACAGACATTATCATCGATGTCGAATCTTTTTCACCTGATATCCCGGGCGTCTCGCCGTTTCCGTTTTCGTATGCCGACAATGCCGGCAATGCAGAAACAGAAGGCCTGGAGTTTGAGCTTGAGAGCCATCTGACCGAAGCGCTGACCCTTAGAGCCGGTGGCGCCTGGATGTGGAAAGCTGAAATCGGCACAGCATCCGCGGGTAATGACGCACGCGTTGCGGGTTCTACCGCGCTCGGTGTCCAGGTGGGTAACCGCATCCCTGCCAGTCCTGAATACACCGGCAATGTTTCACTGTCCTATGACTTCGAGCTCGCCGGATTTCAGGCAACCGCTCGAGGCGAGCATTATGTGGTAGCAGAGCAATGGAGAGGCCCCGACAATGAGCGCCCGACGCCACGCTATCACAAGACGGATTTCAGGCTCACATTGCGGCGTGATGATTACGACATCGCCTTTTACGCAAACAATGCTTTCGATCAGGTTGTTGCCTACGAACGTAATCAACAGGGCTACAATTTCGGACGCGCTCGTACCCTGGGAGTGGAGGTCAACTGGAGGTTGTAACTCTGAGTTTATTACCGGCCCTTCGGGGCCGGGTTTCCGGTTTCACATTTGTGCCACTTGAAAGAATCTCGTCATACACTTTTTCGATCGGGTCCGCGAAATTTTTTTTACTGATAGCCCACGACAGAAACAAATCGTCTATTTTGCACCTGATGTTTCATTGGTCAGACATCTTCAGGTCTATCGAATTTGGCTCAAACAGGGGAATCCTGGCGACGACAGTGTTACTGATAGTAAAAACGACAAATAATCAAAAAATGAGGTAGAAATTTATGTCAAAGCCACTAAAAGTCGGTCTTGTAGGCACTGGCGGTATTTCCAAGGCTCATCTGCCGGTGTACCTGGAGCATCCCGATCGGGTACAGCTTACAGCATGTTGTGACATTGTTGAGCCGCTGGCTCAGGCGTTTGCTGTTAATGCGGGTATCAAAGATGTTTACACGGACCTTGACGACATGCTTCGCAATGCCGACATTGATGCCGTAGACATCTGCACCGGGCATGCCCAGCATGCCGAGCAGTCAATAGCAGCTGCCGAAGCCGGCAAGCATGTGCTGGTCGAGAAAATCATGGGGAACACTGGCGATGAATGTCGAAACATGATTGCCGCTGCCGATAAATCGGGGGTAACCCTGATGGTTGCCCAGATGGTGCGTTTTTCGCCGGAAACTGCCGCTGTGAAACGATTCATTGAGGCTGGCGGTCTGGGCGAGATTCAAGCATGTAGAACCCACGTGATCATGCAGGGCCCGAATAAATCCTGGATGAACGACGCTGCTGCCGGTGGCGGGGTCCTGATGCTCAACACGGTCCATCACGTTGATTTGCTGCGCTATTACATTGGCAACGTTAAACGAATATTCGGGATTCGCAGGACCGTACAGCCGCAAATGGAGAATGGCGCCGAAGACCTGTGCGCTGCAACCATGGAATTCGAGAACGGCGTCATCGGCGATGTATTTGCCAGCTGGACCACCTATCTCACACCCGAACACGCCTCTTATATGATGTTGGGCAGCAAGGGGACCATTCACTCTACCCACCCGGAAAACAGAGAACAGGCAGGATCCCACTTTGGGCCTATAAAATTTGCTGTCAAATCCGCGGAAAGGGATGCTGCGCGAGCCGCACGAAGATCATCTGACCGGTCGTTCGAAGAGACGATCAAAGAAACATTGAACCCTGAATTCGACACTTTTGATACATCCGATACCGGCTTGCCAAGCAGGAACGCCTTTATCAACCAGACGCTGCACTTTGAGGAATGTATCAGAACAGGCGCCGAGCCGATCAGCAGTGGTCGTGACAACATCGAAACGGTGAAGATAATCCTTGGTATCCTGGAGTCGTCCCGCACCGGCATCCCAGTCGATCTGGCCGACCTGTAGCATTGAACTAAAAATCAAAACAACGCCTAAATAGGGAGGACCTGAACATGGGCACGCTAGTAACTTTTCCAAAAGAAAGACACGCCAGTGGGAAGCAGATGACACCCGCTGACATGAAGGATGAAATGGATCGGGAGATTCTTGCCAGAATCCTGCTTGAGAACGTTCGCAGGTGGATCGCCGACCCGACACGGGATGCGATTTTCGGCATGGATCTACCCCAGACGCCAAGCCCGAAACTGACACCGGAACAGATCAGGGAGATGGACAAGTCAGGCGCCGGAACCTTTGGCCACACCACTATTATTGAGCCTTTTGACCTTGATCTGTACGAGTCCTACATGTACCCGCCGCTGCGTATGCCGGAGAAACCGCAGGTCATGATTTCGTATTGGGACATGAACCATAAACCTGTCAATTTCATCGAGGGGCGCGTGATGGTCAAGGCCTTGTGTCCGGATGGTATCGAATCCTGGCTGGTAATCCTGGTGCCAGTGCCAAATTTTTATACTGCTTTGGAGGGTAACTGCTGGGGATGGCCCAAATATGTTGCCGACGAGATGACGGTAGAAAAGGACCACTCTGAAGTCATCTACGAGGGCAAGCCAAGTCTGACCATGGATTTCACCCCTGGCGGGCTTGATGATGCTACCATACAGCAGTTGAAGGATAACGGGACTGAAGGCGGCAACACGGTGTCGTTTCATATCAACGGCGGCGGTATGACTTTAATCAGGCAGGGACTGGGCCCGGAAAGTGCCCGCACCTCATACCTGGGAAACCATTTTGCTGAGTGGGAAGCGGGTATGATCAAAACCTGGATTCGTCCTGAGGACCCTTGTTCCGGACTGCTTCCACCTGATTGTGTTACACCTGGAGTATGGCAGCGTACCTTTAACACCGGTGGCAGTGGTGGTGGCGGCGGTATGTACAAGGTGAAGTACGAATAAAAAGACGACCAAGCAATACAAGTAATTTAAAACCAAGCCTTAAAGGAGGAGTTAAATGGGGACGATTGTTACATACCCTAGAGAAAAACACGCAGACGGCAAACAGTTCGATTTCAGGAATGTAAAAACTAACCTGGACCGGGCAATTGTGGCGAGAATTCTGCTCGAAAACGTTCGCAAGTGGGTCGCGGACCCAACCCGGGACGCAATCTTCAACATGGATCTGGACATGGGAGAACCCGGCCCGGAGTTGACATCAGAGCAGATCGAGGAGATGGACAAGGCCGGGAAAGGGTCCTTCGGTCACACCACTATCATCGAGCCTTATGACCTTGATCTGTACGAGTCATACATGTACCCACCTCTGCGTATGCCGGAAAAACCACAGATAATGGTTTCGTACTGGGATATGAACCAATCGCCGGTCAATTTCATCGAAGGTCGCGTGATGGTCAAGACTTTATGTCCGGATGGTATCGAATCGTGGCTGGTGATCCTGGTGCCGGTACCAAACTTTCACACTGCACTGGAAGGTAACTGCTGGGGATGGCCTAAATATGTGGCGGATGAGATGACGGTGGAGAAAGAACACTCTGAAGTCATCTACGAAGGCAAACCAAGTCTGACCATGGATTTCACCCCGGGCGGCGTCGATGATGCCACCATAAAGCAACTCAAGGAAAACGGGACCGAAGGCGGCAACACGGTTTCGTTTCACATCAACGGTGGCGGTATGACTCTACTGAGGCAGGGGCTTGGTCCCAACGCACCTCGTCGGGGAACCCATTATGCTGAATGGGTACCGGGCATGATCAAAACCTGGATTCGACCAGAGGACCCCTGTTCCGGACTGCTGCCACCCGATTGTGTTACCCCTGGAGTCTGGCAACGGTCTTTTGGCGCCGGTGGTGGCGGCGGTGGTGGAATGTACAAGGTAAAGTACGAATAAGAAGTACGAATCCTGCATGTACGCGAAACCCTGTTCTCGGACAGTGTAAGTCAATGATATGGCAGCGTCGCCGTTCACGATCGAGATTCCGGACACAGCGCTGGCAGACCTGCGCGAGCGGCTGCAACGTACGCGTTGGCCAACTGATTTAAAGCCCGGATCCGGCTGGCTTTACGGCACTGACAACGCCTGGTTAAGAGAGCTTTGTGCCTACTGGGTCGATGAATTCGACTGGCGTGCGCAGGAGAAAGCCCTCAACCGCCACGACCACTTCATGCGTGAAGTCGACGGGTTTCGTCTGCACTACGTTCACGCCTCGGGGCAAGGACCCAATCCCCTGCCCCTCGTAATCACTCACGGCTGGCCCAGCACCTTCTATGACTTCGACAAGGTCATTGAACCACTGGCCAGGCCGGGTGAATATGGCGGCGACCCCGCTGATGCCTTCGATGTGATCATCCCTTCCATGCCTGGCTACGCATTCTCCGAGCGTCCCACTGTTCCTGGATACGGCCCGGCACGCATCGCCGAATTGTGGGACCGACTGATGTCGGATATGGGCCACGAGCGTTATGGTGCGTATGGAGGCGACTGGGGTGGTACCGTGACAGGTCTGATCGGCCGTAATTACCCACAGCGTGTCGTGGGCATTCACCGCCTGGTCGGTGGTATCCCCCGGCTGGCACCGAAACCCGGAGAAAGCGACGAAGAGCGTACGATCCGACTTGCCGATGGCGGCGGGTACGGACATATCCAGAGCACGCGACCACAGACGCTGGCCTACGGGTTGACAGACTCACCTGCTGGACTGGCAGGCTGGATCGTAGAGAAGTGGCAAGCCTGGAGCGATTGTCATGGCGACATCGAATCGCGTTTCACCAAGGACGAACTGCTGACCACGATCTCGCTGTACTGGTTCACGGAGACTATCTACAGCAGTATCTGCCTGTACTACGAAAATGCGCATAATAGTGCTGATCGAGTCCGTACCAGAATTGAAGTTCCCTGCGGTTTTTCTGTCTGCCGATGGCTTAACCAGACCCGGGAAGAGCTTGCCCGTGAATCAAATCTTGTGCACTGGACCGAGTTTGATCGCGGCGCTCATTTTGCCGCGACCGAGGAACCGGAACTGCTCGTCAATGATATTCGCAAGTTCTTCCGACCCTTGCGCTAAACGCGATACACTGCAATGATCTGCACGTAGGAATGAGGAAACCGGATTGAAGCGCAACAGCATCAAACTGGATGACGAACAGGTTCGCAGGTTTATCTGCGATGGCGTTCTGGTGCTTGATAGCGGCGTCGCGCCTGCCATCAATCAGCAAATCTTTGAAAAAATCCAGTGGAACAACACCCGTGAATTCAACATGGGCAACAATGTATTACCCCGGATTACAGAGTTGCAGCATGTACTGGATGCCCCGGTCATCCACGGCGCCCTGCAGAGCATTCTCGGAGACGACTACATTCTTCATCCGCATCGATTTATGCATGCCAGTGAACCACTTGACGAGGCGGCGCGGGAGGTGTCCCTGAACGGTGATGAGCATGGTCCACTCATGGGCAAAGGATCATCGGGCAGCAGCGCCTGGCACCAGGATGGCCAGTGTCCACTCGGCCGGGCCCGGTATCATGTTCCCCGGCTCGCCATGATCATCTACTTTCCCCAGGATACGCCGGTCGAACGCGGTCCCACCCGGGTCATTCCGGGCACCCATCTGCATGCCTGCCTGCATGCAAGCGACTATCCATTTGCGTTTGTTTCAGATCGCATCAAGGCAGGCACATGCCTGTTGACCGCATTTGATATCGCCCATGCCGCGCTCAGTAACCTGACAGACATGAGTCGCTATATGTTCAAGTTCGTGTTCCTGCGCAGGAGCAACCCCACAGCGCCGGACTGGTGTGGTGGCAACACCTCCTGGCGGGCGCCACAGGCACGCCTGGGCAGGTTTGATCACAGCAAAGCCTGGTCCTATATCTGGGACTGGATGCGTGCCGCACCGCGTTCCGCAAATATTGACCGGGTGGCGTCAGGAGACATACAACGATGGATTGGGCTACTCAACGGCATCGACCAGCAGGCCCGTCTTGAAGCCATCTACGAACTCGCCATTATGGGTACCGACGCCATTGAACCGCTGCAGGAAAGCTTGCTTCAATACGCGGGTCAGCGGCGTGAATTCGGTGTGTCGTACCACAGGGACAAGGCAGGTGCGTTTGTTCCGAAAAGAGATCCTTATGAACGTCGTTGGAACGATGTCGCTTGTGTACCGCAGGACGAGGCATATGCGCTGGGCGCTATGGGTGAGGTCGCCGTGCAGCCGTTGATTGCGTTGCTCAAGATTGATGATGCCTGGATCAAGATCAACGCTGCTTTTGCCCTGGGACAGATAGGTAAACCCGCTGCCTGTGCCATGGCCGACCTGGCGGAGCTTCTGGATCATGAACTGCATCAGGTTGCGCGCACAAGTCTTGATGCGATGGCCTTTATCGGCGCCAATACCCGTGTTGCGCTGCCCTCCATAAAAAAAATACTGACCGTGGACAATCCTTGCTGGCAGGAGCATAACCAGCGCGGGGGTTGGACCGGCGAAAATCAGGCGCGATTCAATGCGTTGTGTGCGTTGTTGAATTCCGATATCCCAAAAGAAGAATTTGAAGATCTGCTTATTGCCAGCCTTGACGACGCCATTGGCTACATACCTGCGCTGGCGCTTGAAGCGCTTACTTGTGATCACGGTGGCGAGGACCGCCAGGGGCTGCGGCGTGCCCTTGACTATCTCAAATTACATCGTTGGGATGACACGTTGGCTAACGGACAACGTGTTTACTGAGTCTTTGCGCTGTGGGGAAACTGACTCAATGACTACTATACCGGGAGGTTTTTGATGGGAGCACTTGAGGGCCTGCGTATACTAGATATGACACAATATGAGGCGGGACCTGGCTGCACCCAGGCGCTCGCATGGCTTGGCGCCGATGTGGTCAAAGTGGAATCCTTTGATGGCGACCCGGGGCGTGGTCCCGCCGGACACGGCGATTATTTTATAACATGGAACAGTAATAAGCGTAGCATCTCGATCGACCTGCGCAAATCAGAAGGCAGGGAATTACTGCTTGAACTGCTGCCGAACTACGATGTGTTCATCGAAAATTACAGCCCGGGTTCGATGGAAAGGCTCGATCTGGGCTATGACGTAATGAAAGCCGTCAACCCGGGGATCATCTACGCACGGATCAAGGGTTTTGGGCTGTCTGGTCCGTGGTCCGGCTACAAATGTTTCGATATGGTCGCCCAGGCTGCAGCGGGAGCGTTTTCTATTACCGGAGAGCTTGATGGGCCGCCAATGCGCCCGGGACCGACCATGGGTGATGCAGGAACCGGTGTCCAGATGGCACTTGCCATTACAGCTGCCTATGTTCAGAAGCTTAAAACAGGCAAAGGTCAAAAGATTGAGGTTTCGATGCAGGAAGCGATGACCTGGTACCTGAGGACTGCTGCTGCAAGGGGGCAGCGTCCCGGTACAAAACCTGCGACACGGTCAGGTAACGGCTATATGCCAACCTCCAGATTGTACCAGTGCAAGGGCGGTGGCCCGAACGATTATCTGTATGTGATGGGGACCACAGAGACCATGTGGGAGAATTTCTGTGCGGTGATAGGTCGTCTGGATTTTCTGGAAGATTCGCGATTTGGCAGTCGAAGAGACCGGACCAAGAATGTAGATGCGCTGGTACCAGAGATTTCCGCCTGGGTCGCCGAACGAGACAAGTACACCGCGATGCGCGAATTCTGTGAAGCGGGAGTGCCAGCAAGCGCGGTACTGGACACGAACGAGCTATATGAGAACCCGCACCTGGTTGAGCGAGGTTTTGTGCATGAGGTAGAGCATCCTGAACTCGGCAAGATCAGATTGCTTGGTTGGGCGCCCCGGATGTCAGAGAGCGACGTACCGATCAAGGCTGCGCCAATTCTGGGTCAGCACTCCCGCGAGGTGGTTGGGCAGGACCTTGGTCTCACTGACGACGACATTGACTCGCTGCTTGCTGATGGCGTGATCCGTGGTCAGAAGGCCCCGTGAATTGTCATCCAGAACATACTTGATCACATGACCATCGACCAGCAGGTACAGCAGAGTTTTGGTCCAACAGTGTGTGTTGAAGGTCCTCTGGCAGCCTGTGGCGCAGGGCTGAGAATCAGCGGGATCGATCTGTGCAAGTCCTTGAGTCCAGAACAAGTCACCTGTCTGCTCGATGCTTTGAGCCAGTATCGCATCCTGTCCCTGCCGGATCAGGACCTGACGACGTTTTCGCTTGCCCGTTTCGAGCGATTCGCCAACCACTGGGGTGCGCCACTGCCTCACCCGAGTAACTACGCTCACGGCGGTAAAATACGGCCACTCGATCAGAGTGTTACCGCCAGCGTTAACGCGGTCTTTCCTGCAGAGTTGCAGTGTCTACCCCACGAGTCGCCAGCCGTACTTGTGGCGGCGAACATTCGCGGCCACGATACCAAAGCAGACCGTCAAGCGCTCAGGAAGGTAATTGAGGGCGGAGACTGTTGGCATACAGACATCGAATATGAACAAATACCGCTCTGGGTATCGATGTTTCTCGCCCACAAGGCGCCCGTTTCGCGAAACGCCCAGGGTGGTCACTGGGCTCAGGATCTACCGTGGGACGAAACACAACCATCAGATCCCTATATTGAAGGTTCCAGTAACAGGCTGATGCACCTGCGCAGGCAACTCCCGCGCGACGGAGAGACACCGTTTGCCGATACGGCAGCGGCGTTTGCGGCCTTGTCTAGTGATGAGCAGTCACGTCTGTCCAGCGTTAAAATCAGAAGGCGAATATTCGACTCAGACGAAGGATGGCTCGCTCCACTGGTTCGCACCAATCCCCGCTCCGGCATCAAATCACTGCACAGCCCGATCTGGGCTTCGCGACCAAGGAGTCGACCGCCGGTCGAAGTGGATGGGATGTCAGAGGAAGCCTCGCGTGCCTTTCTCGACGAGTTGGAAGCCCACGTTCTGCAACCCGAGTTTCGCTATGATCACTCTCATGGGACCGGTGACGTCACGATCTGGGATAATTTCATGACCCTGCACAGCTTCCCATGGCTCAAGGGTGACGTCCAATCGGTCGACGACGTGCGCCTGCTCTACCGCATAAGCTGCAAGGGTGAACCGGCGCTGACGCTGCCAAGAAATGATTCCCCCGAGTGGCTTGCAGAACACATCACCTCCGGGTACCAGACTCCCTCAGAAATAATCGAACAAGGATCGTAAGTTTCCACCGTCTCGCCTGACCCGGATTGAGGATGTCACTCATCCGATTGTCCATCCAAAAACATCCATATATTGGCTATTTATCGGGTAAAACCCTGGTCCAGACCTACACAAGGAGGCTGTCCGAGAACAGACTGACCTACTGCGGACAAGCCTGATTGGCCATATTTTCCGCTTATTTTCGTTCAATATGTACAATATTTGCCTCAAATAACCAAAAAATATGACTCAATCAGTCTCGCCCTCGCTACGGT
>JAPOOX010000193.1 GCA_026713185.1 Gammaproteobacteria bacterium | reverse complement strand
GAGGCGCCGGTGTATAAACCGGTGGAATACGATTCAACACGTGATGAGATTCTGGAAGATACCAACAAGGTGAAAGAACCACTGGCACTACCGGAGGCGACAATGTACAAACCAGAGAGCCACGACCCATCACGTGATGCGCCAGAGGTGAAAGAACCTCTGGCGCTATATTCATCAGAAGCCAGTTTGTGCCACCCCGCACCTCATATCACTTCGGGCTTGCCGTGTGGTCGTCGACTCCGTCAACGTCAGGGCTGTATAGCCATCGGTCAATATTTGACCTCTCGCTCACAGTGAACACAGAGTCACTACCCGCGAATTGTTTCAGCGAGGCGCCCCGGATGGAGCGTCATCGTACCTTGAACTAAAGTCCTGGAGCCGGGCAGTGGCCTCCGGGAGATCGTCCCGCGAGAACATGCGCATGCGCATTCCCGACAGCATCCTTTTCAAGTCCTGCCTGTAAGGCATCAGTTCCGCGTCGTCGTACCTGTCCAGTGATTCCAATATCGCGGGGAGCGGCCATTCAATACCCAAGGTAATCAAGAGAGGAATGGCTTCCGGTGATCGGGACAACGACAGTCCCTGCAGCGCGTGGAGACGCACTTCTCTCTGCCTATGCAATGTAGCACTTTCCGCCAGTTCTTGTTCATCTGCTTCTGAATCATCAGACAATATTATGCGTACATATCGACCAATACTATCGTCAGTGACTGCCTCCATGCGCACCGCGTTCGCTTCGGCTGAAGTGAATCCGCCTGCGTTCAGTAACCTCAACTTTCGATCGTTCGGTAAAAGATTGTCCAGAAGGAACTTTTCGACATCATCGTCGCCGGGCCAATGAATGGCAAGCACTGCTGGAATGAACTGCACACCGGGCATCTTGGCAAAACTTTCTATCATGTTAAACCCCTCTATCTGAGGGTAGCTGAAATTTTGCCGATCCCGAGCTTCGTACTCCAGTTCAAAGCGCTGAATCAGAAGAGTCTTGAGTCCCGGAACATCGGCCAGCGCCCGCTTTGGCCAAGTGTGCACCGTGCTCGGTCCATAGAGAATATCCGAGCTTTCCAACCACATCCCCACAATGGTGGTCTCTGCCATCACGCCTATCGCATCCAGGGTCAACTCAACTATCGCAGGATCATCGCTGGCGATTCCCTTTGCCACCAGGCGGTTGACTTCTTCGTTGGAAAAGTCATTGGAGTAGATGAGTGTCGTTCCAAGCCTCTCATACAGGTCTCGATCATCAGCCCAGGAAGCCAATGCGACAATACACACCAGTGCAAAAAACGCCGTTCGTATCCGTCCGTTCATGTCAAACCTCTGGTGTGTGGACACTGCCATGGTACCCATCAGCCCCAAGACCACTTTCCGTCAACCTCGCAAAAGGTCCTGAAGTATTGGGGCGCAGAGCCTGACTCGCAAACCGCTGTCAAGGGCCGACTGGCTATTTCCAACCGCTTCGCGCGTTCGGTCCCTGCGGAAATGGGCCGGCTGGCCACCGGAAGCCCAGCGTCATCGCCAGGTTGACGTCCTCCGCTGTACCCACACCCTCTTCAATCAACTCCAACGCTTCCTTACGAACGGCCGCCATGATGCGATTACCAATAAAGCCTGTATCACCCGGTACATCCTTGAGCGTAATAGGTGTCTTTCCCCAGCTTTCACTCATATCAACAATGAGCTGTACCACGTCGTCGGTAGTGTCCTCGGTCCGGGTCACCTCGACCAGCTTCATGATGTTTGCAGGACTGAACAGATGCATACCGATGAACCTGTCTTTTCTTGTGGTGACCTCGGCCAGATCAGCAATGGTGAACATGGATGTATTACTGGCAAATACAGCCTCTTTCTTTACGATAGCATCCATCTCGGCCCATACCTTGAGTTTCAGAGGTTTGTTCTCGATTGCGCCATCGTCGCCTCCCCCGATGGCTTCGATAATCAGATCACAATCCTTGAGATCTTCCACATTGGTGGTGAAACTCAGCAATGCCATGGCTTGATCCCTGGCTTCTTCAGTCATCTTGCCAAGTTCAACTGCCTTGTTAAAACCGAATCTGGCATTGAGGATGACATCCCTGGCGTTATCACAGATCTCATCTGTCAGGTCCCTGACAATAACTTTTTTACCGGTCTGGATGGCGCACTGGGCAATGCCACCGCCCATAACGCCCGCACCTAAAATACCGATGCATTTTATGTCTTCAAGTTTCATTACTCTTTTGTCTCCTGTGTATTATTGGTTAATTGACCCCTGACCGGGCCGAAATGCCGGGACATTCTACTGATTTTAATCCTGTAAGTCTCCCATTCTTCACTCTGGCGCTTGACACCGACCCCATTCACACGAACGCCAAAAACCTGTGAGCAAACCAATCAGAAATGCTCCGTAGTTGATACAGGTGATTGTAATTATCAATGAATGAATGAAATCCAACCTAATTTGCTCCCCATGCCTATCTCCCCGAATTTTTTCCAGAGGTTAAAACTCGAGTTCCCTTTGCTGGTGGCTGTTGTCCTCGGCAATCATCTGTGCCGCTTTCTCGCCAATCATTATCGACGGTGCATTGGTATTGCCGGAAGTCAGCGTTGGCATAACGGAGGCATCTGCAACCCGTAATCCCTTTATCCCAATCACCCGCAGCCGATCATCGACCACCGCCATATCGTCGGAACCCATTTTACAGGTCCCAACCGGGTGATACACCGTCTCTGCTTTAGCCCTGACCCAGGCGAGGATCTCTTCGTCCGTCTGTACGCTGGCTCCTGGAGAAATCTCCTTGCCGCGGAAGCCATCGAGCGCCTTTGTGTTGAGCAGCATCCGGGTTTCCTTTACTGCCGAAACCACCACTTCTCGATCGATGTCCGCTGACAGGAAATTAAAGTTGATTGCCGGCGCATCCGACACATCGGCTGATTTGATGTGAATCGAACCCATACTTTCCGGTCGTAACTGGTGGGCAATCGCGGAGACCCCGGGGGTATAGCTCACTTTAAAATTTCTGGAGATAAATGGATAAAACGAAACGCCAATATCAGGTGACTCAAGACCCTCCCGTGAACGGATATATCCTCTTATGGGGCTCGCTGGAATACTGAGCAGTCCTTTTCGCGTCAGAATATATTTGATGCCCTGCCACAACAGATTAATGCCGTTGGTGTAGGTGACACCTGGCCTGGTGATTTCCCAGATGAGCCGGGGTGCATAATGGTCGCGCAGATTTTCTCCTACACCCGGTAATTCGTGACGCAATTCGATGTTGTTCTCATATAAAATGTCAGTCTGCCCTATGCCTGAGAGTTCCAGCAGCTGGGGAGAGTTGATCGTTCCTGCGCTGACGATGACTTCCCTTGTGACATGAACATCATGTTGTTCGCTACCCGTTCGATAGCGCACACCGATGCAGGTTTTACCTTCAAACAGCAGTAGCTCGGTCGTCGCGTTAGGCAGAATGGTCAGGTTAGGCCGATTTTTCACCGGATCGAGGTAACAATGAGCAGTACTCATGCGTCGACCATTCTGGATGGTTGCCTGGGTCATGGCAAAACCATCCTGAACAACACCGTTGTAGTCGGGGTTACGTGGGATACCAAGTTCTTCTGCAGCATCAAAGAGTGCATCGTAAAGGGGGCCGCTTTCGGTTGAGTCACTAACCTTTAATGGACCATCGCGGCCACGATAATCGTCCTCGCCACCACTGTAACTTTCCATGCGTTTGAATATGGGCAATACATCATCATAACTCCAACCCTGGTTACCGAGCTGGGCCCATCCGTCATAGTCGTAGGACTGGCCACGAACAAATACCATGCCGTTAATGGAACTGGACCCACCGAGAAGTCGTCCCCGAGGTACCGGAATCTTGCGATTGTTGGTGCCCGATTCGGGTTCGGATTCATACATCCAGTTGGCGGCAGGATTATCAATCAGTCGAGCGAAACCTACAGGAACAGGCACCCAGGGATGCCATTTTTTTCCTGCCTCCAACAGCAATACCCGATTTTCCGGGTCAGCGCTAAGCCGATTGGCAATAACGGATCCCGCGGAACCGGCACCCACTATGACGTAATCAAAGGATTCTCTGGACATTCATTTTCTCATTTATTTCCCGGGTGCAGATTGCCTGCCTGTCCTTAAGGCAGGTTCCCTGAAGGGCAAAATTCCACTATTGCCCGTGGTCAAGCTAACCCTGATAATCAGGTTCTCGTCAAACTGAAGAGTAAATCAGAGCAGTTCCGGTCGCAAGCAACTTTGCCATCTGGGGCCTGAGAACCGATTACCTGACCCCGTATCGAACCGGTATATCCCCTGCCAGGTAGCGTGCCGTCAGTTGGGGATCCTGCATGGGAATAAAGTGTGTCATATCAGGCAGATATACATCAGTACCTCGTTTGAATTCACCGGCAAGTTGATCCCAGGTGGGTGACTTGGAAAAATTCATCACGGTTCGATCTGATGTATCCTGTCTGGCTCGGAGTACAACCACAGGAAGCTCCACCTTCTCAATATACTGGTGAATATCCGTGGCTGAATTACCCATATATACCGATGCTTCTATCGTGGGCGGACAAGCCAGTACATAGCCATCTCCATTCGGGTCAGGTAACAGACCAAAATTACAATAATCCCTCAGAACATCTTCCCGCCACAGTGAAAAAGGTTCTCTGCCGACAAAATTTTCGAACATGTCCCTGGCATCACGAAAGAAATTCCTTCGTCGAGCCACCGGATGTCCACCATCTTCGTCCAGCCAGTCCTAGTGAATATATTCACTCCCTTTATAACTCTCTGGCGCCATAATGACCGGATCAATCAGAACCAGTCTGGCAAATCGCCAGGGAAACATCGAAGCCGCCAGGGTGACGCTGTGCCCACCCATTGAGTGTCCAGCGCCAACGATGTTATTCAGGTCCAGTACTGTAATAAAATTCTGAAGATCACGACCGAACACATCCCAAGTATACGGACCAGTTTTGTCACTTCGACCATGTCCACGGATATCCATAGCCACAACATGTTTCTCTCCCAGATAGTCTATGGTTCTATCCCAGCATCGGGCATGGAATCCTGTTGCATGGACCAGCAGATAGGTACCCTCTTCCTGATATTCACGTCCGCTTTCAAAATAACAGAGTCGAATCCCATCAAGGTCTACATAGTGTTCTCTTATCTTTTTTGTGATTTTCAACACACCCTCTTATTAAACAAATTGTTTCCAAACCCTGGTTTCGGGGCAGCCACCCCGTACGATGCTATCAAACACACACTATTCCCGACATACAGCAGATGGCTTTGGGGTGTTCATTTGCACCAGCATAATGTCGGAGCGCCGAGTTGGAGGAGCATGACTACAGGCATGCGGGGGAAGCTCGGGAATCCGGGAGGGACGCGCAGACGCTGGTGCAAAT
>JAPOOX010000176.1 GCA_026713185.1 Gammaproteobacteria bacterium | reverse complement strand
TGGAAATATCCACGGCCAGCAACAGGTCACGGCCACTGGTGGGCAATTCTATGGGTTCTCCAATAAACTGCGGTCTTGTTGCAGCAACAACAAGACATAGCCAGATTAACAATAGAATCAGTCGTCCGAACCATTTGCGTCGTTGACCGGTATTGGAATCACTGGCATAGCCGACCGCAACGGTATAAAAAGGCACATGTAGTGCGGCATCAGTACGTTTTGCAGCGGGCACAAGGAAGTACAACAGCAGTGGCAGGGGAAGGATCATGATCGCCCAGGGCCAGAGGAATTCAATCATGCTGCAAATTCCGGATTATGGTGTTTGATCCAGTAAACGCCAAGATCCTGAAGAGCGGCAACGTCAACTGTGGTTGCCGGCGTTTTGGTTGCTGGCGAATAATTACTATCAATCAGTACCTGACCCTTACCCATGGTAAATTCCTGGCTGCGTGACGTTCGATCCAGAAACGAGACCCAGGACTCTCCTGTCAGACTGGCTACCTCTTCTCTGCTGAATCGCGTCAGCGCTACCCGTTTTAACAATGTCTGGAATCGTGCAAGATACAGCAAGTCATCGCCATGCTGCAGGTAATTCTCGTGCAACTGCCTCAGTTCTTTCAGAGCTTCACGTCGATAGCGGTTCGCACGCCAGCGTTTGTACAGCCAGTTGAATACTGTGAGGACAAGTAACAGGATTATCAAAAGTAGTATCCACCAGCCAATGGCTGGTGGCCAGCTTTCGACCGGGCCGGGTAGATGAATATCCCGCAATTGTGCCAGTGGATCGGCCATGGCGGTTCCCTGACCGCCCTGGAGGGGTACAGCTACAGGCATCGGATAGGTTGACATGTCCATGTTATGCCGTGGAAGTTTCTGAAAACCTGGCAGACAAACTGCTGACCAGTGATTGTTCCGTGGATAGTTCGATCAGTGGTGATCTGATGCGTGCGAATTCAGCTCGAATAGTGTCAAGACCAGCCAGATACTGATCCTGGTAGGCTCTTCGATGACGTGAGACAGCAGTATCGATCCGGGATCGTGCGGAACCATTGGTTATGGTGTAGAGATCCGGGTTTGGCAGTTCTCTCTCCAGCGGGTCCGAAATGTGCAGACCGATCACATCGTTGTGACGTGACAACTCTCGCAGGTGGACCCGGGTTGCTTCCTCGTTAAATGTTTGAAAATCCGAGATCAGGAAAATAATACTGCCGTGTTTTGCAACCCTGCGTACATTGTGCAGGGCTTCTGTCAGATAGGCCTGGTTATCATTGCCTGCATTGCGGTTGAGCGCCAGGTTGTAATCATGGATTTCGTGCAGCAGTCGCAGTACTGACGACTTGTTGCGCCGGGGTCGAACCTCTCTGTGACCACTCTCCGAGAAGACGATACCCCCTGTGCGATCACCGCGTTCCAGCGCAGTCCAGGCAAGGAGAGCTGCGGTTTCCGCAGCCAGTACGGATTTAAAGACTTGCCTTGAACCAAAAAACATTGAAGACGATTGATCTACCAGGATCAGCACCGGTCTTTCCTTTTCCTCCTGGAACATTTTGGTATGCGGCGTCTGAGTGCGTGCAGTAACACGCCAGTCGATGGTGCGTACATCGTCGCCGGGCTGGTAGATCCGGACTTCGGCAAAGTCAATACCACGACCGCGAAAACTGGAGGACAGCAGACCCGACAGGGGGTTATGCATCTTGTTCAATTCCGGTATGTCAATCACACGGGCTGCGTGACGCAACTGTATCAAACCCCGAATATCAGTATAGGCGCCACCTTCAAGTTTGAACTGATCAGCAGCCTTGAACCGGTTAACAGACTTGCTTGTTGGATTTAATCTTGCCATAAGTCACTGTGATCAGGTTGCGGCAACCCGTTGCAGGATGGTATCCAGTATCCTGTCAGAATTCACACCGGTAGCTTCTGCCTCAAAACTGACGATGATGCGATGCCGAAAACAGTCGTGCAGTATCGACTGCACATCGTCCGGACTGACAAAGTCCTTGCCTTGCAGATAAGCGTTGGCGCGTGAACAGAGATCCAGAGCGATAGTGCCGCGGGGAGAAGCGCCATAATCCAGCCATGAAGCCAGATCCTGGCCGTAAGCTTCAGGGTTTCGCGTTGCCATGGTGAGTTGAACCATGTATTCCTCTACTACAGGAGCCATATGCAGATTAAGGATTTCCTGGCGAACACCGAAAATAGTTTCCTGATTGATACGTGGTGGCTTAAGAGATTCGTTGACCTTCGTCATCGCCTCATCGCGGACCAGTTGCAGAATGCTGCGTTCCGATGAGGCATCCGGATAGTCGATATTGACCTGCATCAGAAATCGGTCAAGTTGTGCCTCCGGCAGTGGATAGGTGCCTTCCTGTTCAATCGGGTTTTGTGTTGCCATGACAAGAAACAGGTCAGGTAACGGAAATGTTTGACGACCAAAGCTGACCTGACGTTCTCCCATGCCTTCGAGTAGCGCGGATTGAACCTTGGCAGGCGCCCGATTGATTTCGTCAGCCAGTATCAGGTTATGGAAAATGGGTCCCTGCTGAAATTCAAACGTTCCATCCTGAACACGATAAATTTCCGTGCCTGTGATGTCAGACGGCAGCAGATCAGGAGTGAACTGAATCCGGTGAAACTCGCCTTCAATACCTTCAGCCAGAATCTTGATAGCCTTGGTCTTGGCTAATCCGGGCGCACCTTCCACAAGAAGGTGCCCATCGGCAAGCAATGCAATTAAAAGCCGATTGATCAATTTCTCCTGCCCGATAATCTGGCTGGACAGCCATTGCTCAAGAAGGAAGATGTTATCTCTGTACGGCATATATTTTTTACCTGTTCAGTCTCATTGCATGGGAAAGAAACGACGTTATAGACATCTTTTTCACTATCCGGTTCCCACGTCACATTTTACCAGTACCCAAACCACCATAAACGGTGAAAAGCCATGGAATAATGTTTATTTTGAATCGAAATGTGGATGTGCGGCGACAGGTGGATTCGGTATATTCCCAGGCGGTTTTCTTAACGTTATGTCTTCGAACAGGAAATCCGGCGTAGCAATCGAAATCATGGCATCGGTCCGGGGAATGCCGTATAGAGCGGATGTATACAGAAGTATGGAACCGCTTGCCTGAGGATACATCATGGAATGATTCGTCGATTTCCTTGATATCGCAACGATATCCTTGAACGTCGATGCGTTAATTCCAGACAATTCTGCTATCCGTATGGGTACCTCTCGACCGTCCGGGAACACCTTGTATGCTCGCAGCAGATGTTCGACCGAGGTTTGCCCGCCACCGCCGGATTGTCTGAATGTATCTGTCGGATAGTTGATTTTATGCAACCAATTGCCAATACGGCGCACGATAATGCCGTACCCGATACCCCGTTCGGCGATGAGTTGCATGAATTCGTCGTGTAGTTCCGATTTTGCAAGACCACCTTCGCCGGTAATCAGCAGGTTCCCCGGCAGCGGCAGGATGCCGCGCCTGTTGCCCGACTGCGCAGTGACCCCCGCAACAGGATTGCGGGTTGCAAGCAGAGTTTTAAGGATGCCGTTTTCGATCAGCACCGCAGGCGTAACCGGGATTCCGTCATCATCCACCGGATAGCCACCGAGCAGGCTGCTGCCGTTAGTCGTGAGGAGCGTGGGATCGTCGTGAACGCTGAGAAATCTTGGCAGTACCCGAGAGCCGATCTTGTCCACAAATGGATTCCTCACAGCTTCCGTTACACGATTCATACGGAGGTCTTCGGTAAACGGAACTCTGATGGCCAGTAATCTCGGCGCCATGACCTGTACAAAAAGTTCTGCCGCGGCCTGTCCTTCAAACAGTACCGGACCACTATAACGGTCAACAAATTCCGCTTCACGACGTGTGCTCAATGCGTCACCCATGTTACTCACCCTTTGCTGCAATGACTTCAGGTCAGGAAGTTCACCCCATCGTTGATGAACCACATCGAAGTCCTGCAGGACTGTTCCGTCTGATGACTGGGTTCGAGCCAACGTCTGTACCCAGACTACCGGCAGTGAGTAGTTAAAGGTCGTTCCTTCGCTGTTGATGTAGTCGCTGCGCCGGTTGTTCATCCCGGCTTCAACACGTGAATCGTTAATTTCCGGCATGTCTTTGAACTGTTGAGACAATTCCCTTACCAGAGATTCTGCAGTGTCCGGAGTCAGTTTCGATACAATGGTTTTGCCTTGGGTTGTGATGGGCTCTGAGGTATAGAAATCAGGGACTTCTTCACGTGATTGATTATTCAGTGCAGCCTGTTTTCTGGCCAGCAGGTCCTGTGCACGTTTGTATGCCTTGTCTGTGGCAAGCCAGAGTTGTCGTCTGATTTCAGAGTAATCGTTTTCCAGTGGCAGCGGAATAATCGACCTGAAGCTGGCGGAATTGGAACGACCCAGGAAATTGGTGTTATCGAAGTTGTGGTCGCCAATTCTCAATTCCACTGAAAGCGTTCGAGAGTTCGTTTCCGAGCGGTTATTGATCGCGCCGAAACTCGCTGAGACCTGGAAGCCTGTGAGTTCGTCGACCCTGTAGGCCAGGAAATAAGGATTCCCCATCTGCTCGATCTTCAGGCTTTGCATGGAACGGACAAGTTCATCACGCATGGCATTAATTAACACGTCGTCTCCGTGACTGTTTGCCGACAGCCCTTTCGCTGCATCTTCATTGTTTGCCGGTGGCGGTAATATTGGCCGTCTGTCCTGGTTTTCAGGCTTCTTCTGTACTTCTATCTGGGACACAAGTATGCCGGGTGAAACCGCCGATACAGGCACTCCGCCGGACTCGGCGCCGCATGTACCGTTGAAGACCGATATCCTGTCGTCCCCTGCCACCACGTGACTCAGTGTTGTCAGGGGCGTACCGATCAGGTCTACCCCTCGCACCAGTTCTTCCCGACCATCCGGATGGACACGGTAGACCAGAACAGGTTGCACACGGAAAGCATTAGGCGAAAATCGTCCGGTAGTGGTCACACCCCCCTGGATGTCCTTGATCAGGAGGCCATAAGGTTTGCCTTCCTCCTGAATCATTGCAACCAGCCGTTCCTTCAATTCTGTGTGGCGCAATGGTCTGGCTACTTCCACAATGAGATTCGACTGGCGGGATACGGTTTTGAAGCCGGTTGCTTTACGGCCGTGTCCATTGGAGTGGGGGAAACCCTCGACAGGAGTACGTGACATCAGGAAGTTTTCCAGGACACCATTTTTGACGACACTGACAGGGCGCGCCATGACGCCCTGGTTGTCGTACTCATACGAACCTGCCAGATCCGAGCCTGCGAGTTTTCGACGTGTAGGATCGAAGGTGACAGTAAAGTCCGCCGGCAGTATCTGTTCGCCTATTTTCTTTTTAAAAGTCTGGCCCTCGTCAACCCGTTTCTGGCGATGCCCTTCTATACGGTGGCCGAGGATCTCATGGAAGAATACTCCACTGGCGCGTCCGGAGAGGATGGCAGGTCCTGAGTAAGGTTCAATGACCGGTGCGTCACGGAGGGCTGCCAGATCGGCAATCATTCTCTCGACGTGCAGTAGTACCGTCTCGTCGCTGGGTAATCCATTGGTTGTAAACGAGGACCAGGTTTCATACAGCGGCAAATTCATGCCGTCCTCTGCCTCCGTATGAGCGCTGATGGTCAGTTGATAGATTGTTTCCGAGGTCTGTATCTCTGTTCCTTCGCTGTTGACGAACCAGCGTGTCCCGGCAGTGGCGGAGAATGTAGCTGAGGCACTGTATATGTCGCCATGTTTTGCGAACGGCGCCGTGTAAAGTTTGACCTTTGCCTCCCAGTCCGCAACTTGGAGGTCAAGTCTTGCCGTCTCGCCATGCAGCTTTTGGGGTTTTTCACGGGAGAAATCTGCTGATTGATCTTCTGTGTCCACCTTGAGCTGGACATCGGATTTGACCTTGATCAACTGTTCCAGAGCCTGCTTGTACTGATTATCGGTTTCGATCCATGCAGCGCTGCGTATGGCGTCGATATCATCCTCAATGGTGATGGGCGTTAGAGACCGGCGGCGGAAACTGCCTGATCCCGGACCCCTGGTCGGCCGGCTGTTGTCAAGATCGTAGCCACCAACCCGGAGATCGACGTCCAGAAATCGATTTCGCTGCCGGTTGCTGCGAATCAGTACGCCGTATGATCCGGTAACAGAGGCAGTGTCCTGTTCCGTAACTTCAAAACTCAGAAAATAAGGCGGTACCGGCTCTTCGCCAAGGACCTCAATCGAACGGGAGAGTTCCGACTTCAGCGCCTGCATCACAACCGATGGTTCTGCAACGGCTAATGGACTCATGAGCGTTACAAACACAAACATCACTGTATGCTGTCTGAACAGTCGCATAGAGGTCCTTAATTCTTTCTTCCAGATATCATCGAGCATACTAAGCTGGTTTGTGTCCGTAAAGTGCCGGTTAATCCCGGATACTGACACCCTGGATATAGACAATCCCCTCCAAAACTCTTAGAGTAAACACGCTATCAGGTTAAATTATATCCTTATAATTTGCAGGACACGTTTGATGTCATGCAAATAACAGGAGTGAGATCATGACCACACAAATATATCCTGGACGATCCGCTGTCAAGCACCTTGGTTCTCTTTTCAAACATGACGAAGAAAATCCAGGTAAGCTGGCCTCTGTTTGCTCCGCGACAGCGGCGGGGCGAGTTTTTGGCCCGCTGAAGGCTCTCTACCGATGCTGCCTGGCGGTCATCATCGTCACCACACCCATGCTGGTGACGGCACAACAAAACGATGAAGAGGCCACAGAGACCACAGAAGCTACTGAAATTGAGCAGGCGCCGGTGGTTGAGTCCACCGAACTTGAGGAAGCACCTGTCATCCCCCTCACCGAAATCGAAGAGATTGTCGTGACCGGCACGCGAATTGCCCGGACGCCGGAAGAACTGGCAGGGAATCTTACTGTCCTTGATGGTGACTTCATACGCGCCTCCGGGGAGTCGACACTCGAGCGCGTGCTGCGTCAGTTACCGCAAAATGCCAATCCCACTGCCGAGAGATTTGGCAGCAACCTCAACACGGTCCAGAATTTTACCGGGGCGTCTACTGTGAATCTGCGCGGGTTGGGGAGCGAATCGACACTTATTCTGGTTGATGGCAAACGTATTGGTCACAGCGGCTTCCTGGGCGGTGTGACTGACGTATCCACCATCCCGCTGTCGATGGTAGAGAGAATCGACGTTCTGCTCGATGGCGCCTCTGCCATCTATGGTTCCGATGCCGTCGGCGGAGTGATCAACATTATCACCCGTAAAGACTATCAGGGCGTTGAACTTGACCTGAACTACAGTCAGCCAAGTGACGGCAGCTACGACGAATGGTTCGGCACGATTTCGGGCGGTTTCCTCCTGGGTGAAACACGGATCCATGCAAGCTATAACCATGCCGGTCATTCCGGCCTTGACGGGGCGGATCGTCAGGCAACACTGTTCCAACGGTCGGAGTTCGCAGGTCCGCAATTCGACATCCGCTTCTGTTGTTTGGCAGATGGAACGAGCCTGCCCGTCCTCTATCGTCTGAATGGAGATGTGCTCACACAGAGCGAATACGACGCCCTCTCACCGGAGGATCAGTCTCGGGCAATCGCCGAAACCCACGCTGTCCTGCCCCCGGGATTCAATCAGGATTCCAGCGTTGATGAAATCACACAGTTTGGTCAGCCCGATTGGGGTGTGGAAACCCAGGCCGGGTGGCATGTGCTGCCCGAGAATCAGAAAGACGGTTTCACGTTCAGCATAGACCGGGATTTTGGCGCCTATGTCAGTGCAGAGGCCAGGGCTCGATACGAGAGCCGGGAAACGACTTACGATCGCGGTTACATTAGTCTTTCCGGTCAGACGTTCGGGGCAAGGAATCCATTCAACCCCTTCGGACGCAATGTTCATCTGCGTGGCCAGCGGCAGGACCTGCCGCGGGTAACGACAGAAACCGATTCTGATACGCTGGATCTCGGCCTCAACCTGGAAGGCTCCTTTGGCGACAGCGACTGGGGATGGGAGGCTAATCTTGGATTCTCCTCGCAGGATACCGACAGTCTGCGTATCAATAGCGTTGACGGGACGAGTTTGATGGCTGGTATGGCATCTGACGGCGTGACTCCCAGCACACAATTCCTGTTTGGAGAAACGGCCGAATCCTGTGCAGAGAAAGGAGGATCACTCAGCTTCGGGCTTTGCCGGGTCTCTATTCCCGCGCCACCAGCCGCTAACCCATTTGGTGATTTGTCATCTTACATCAACGACCCTTTAAATGCGGTCAGCACAAACGAGCAGACACGTTTTGATGCACTGCTTCGCGGCTCGTTGTGGTCCATGCCTGCCGGTGACGTGAGTGTTCTTGTGGGTTACAGTTCTCAGGAAACCGTGCTGGACAGCAAGACTCAATTTCAAATAGGTCTCGTTGACGAATCTCCCATCAGTGACGTTGAGAGCTTCAGCACTGACGCCAGCCGTGCCAATGAGGCAGCTTACATGGAAGGCCTGGCGCCGCTTATGTCCGGGGATATGAGCCTGTCACTGAGCCTGTCCGCGCGATGGGACTCCTATGATGCACCGGATGTCACTTACCGGGATACCGCGTTGGGAACCACAGAGAAGGCGGATGACCTCCCCGACGCCGGCAGCGCCACTACCTGGGGCGCCGGGCTTGTGTTTTCACCGTTTGAGAGCCTGCGATTCCGGTTAAATCGACAGACATCATTTGTAGCCCCACAACTCAACCAGTTGCTGCGACGCACCAGCGAGAGTATTACACCTCCATTCCGCGGCCTTCTGGTCCAGTTGCCCAACGGTGATCTACAATTCAGGGACGCCCTCATCTATGAAGGTGGCAATCCGGATTTGAAGCCCGAGACTGCTGACACCCTGAATGTGGGCGCGGAATATAATCCTCCATCAATTACCGGACTGGGTCTCAAGGTCACCTGGAGTGAGACGGATTTCAAGGATCGGATCAACCAGTTTTCGGCATTCCAAATCGATCCTGATAATCTGCCGAGTAATACCTTCTACATCCCGGAAGAAGACCTCTATATACAGGAACGTCGCTGGTTCAATGTGTCAAAGGTAGATCGTGAGGGCGTCGATCTGGAAGCCTTCTACTCCCGGGAAACCGCAGCCGGGGATTTCAGATTCTCCTGGCGGCATTCCAGGACCAGCAAGTACGATGTTGTTATCGATCCTGCAATTGGCGAAGTGATCGATGTTCTGGGGCACACTGAAGGCGACACAATTATTGGTGTGGTGCCCAAATCCGCGACAACGGCACAATTTACCTGGGGTCAGCGGGGTCTCGAAGCCGGTCTGGATGTCACTACAAAATCCAAAACCAGTAGTACTCTGGGAGGTGTCACGAACACCTATGAACCGCCGACCATTCTCGACCTGACGCTAAGCTACAGTTTTGTAGATGGTGGGTTACTGGGTGTTCCGGGTTGGGCAGAAGGCGCCAGGGTATCCTTCACCGTGAATAACCTGGGTAATGCCTTTGGCGAGACGAGTGTGGTGAACGATGATGGTGAAGAATTAACGCAATCGTCCTCGGACGCTTCTCCTCTCTATGGCCGAGTCTACAATATGACGATTCATGTGTCTTTATAATTATCAACCCTGTCCCTGTGAGGCCTGATACCTGCAATTGAATCGGGCTTCACACCCTGGAGTATTAATATGAATATGCGCTTGACAGCCTGGCTGCTTCTTGTGTTCTCGGCCTGCACCGGGACAGTCTCTGGACAAGAGGCGAATTTCGTTCTTGAGGGTGACCTTTCGGCGTTCTACTCCAACGGCAACTTTGTAGTGTGGAAACCAAAACCCTCGACCGCCGGTATGGGCGCCGCCACCATGATGTCAGCGTCTGCAATGGGCGCCGGGAAGCCAAAGTCGCTTGAGGAAACTCTCGACGTAATAGCGAAAGCGCCACTTCAGCCGGACGGTACATTCCGGGTAGAGGCGTTTGTCGATGAACCGAGCGAAGTGTACTTTTACGTTCTCGATGCAATTGGCCCCCAGGGACAGCGTTTCGCACCGGTCAAGGGGAATGGATTTATCCTAGAACCCGGACAACTGCGGTTGCGCATGAACCGGCCCGGTCGCTTTGTCATCGAGGGCGGGCATTACAATGACGCTGTTTACAACTCCTGGCGTCTTTCCGAGGAGTACATAGAGACCCAGAGGGAATACTACCGGCTAATACAGGCGGTGGAGGGAGAAACCGAGGCCGAGAACCGTGAACGCATCGATCGATACGGGGAGCTATTCCAGCGCCTGCTGGAAATTGAAACCGAAGGTCGAACCCTGGTCTCCACCACTCACCCGGACCCCCTGGTACGTCGCTTGACGATTGAAACCGCCTGGCTGGGTGGTCCATGGATGCTGGAAGCCTACCGGGGACTGGCCAGGATGACCCCGGAGGATCCCTGGGTCGTGGAAAATCTCGCCAGGGCAGAGGAGTCTGAGGCAAAGAGGGCCATAGAAAGGAAGCGCTTCGCGGTCGGACAGGGAATTCGGGATTTCGTGGCGGAAACTCTCGACGGCAAACAGGTACAGCTGGCTGATGTCAGAGCGAACAGCAAGCTCGTACTGGTGGAGTTCTGGGCATCCTGGTGTGGTCCCTGCCGGGTCGAGATTCCTCATATGAAGGAGGCATATGCGCGGCACAGGGATAAAGGATTCGAAATAATCTCATTTACAATAGACGATGACCGCACAGACTGGGAAGTGGCTTCCGAGGAAGAGGACCTCCCCTGGCCAAACCTGGGGATGGGCCAGGATGCAGAAGCCCCGCTGGCGTACAACGTGACCGGTGTACCCAAAAACTACCTGGTTGAATCCAGTACCGGTGAGATTCTGGCAAAGGATCTTCGAGGCCACAAACTGGATGAGTCGCTGGCAGAGTTCTTCCAGTAGTGTTCCGGCCTGTAGTACTTTTCGCCTGGCTGGCATTTGCATTTGGCTGTGATTCGGACTCCGAATTCCTGATCAGAGGTGATCTGGGCGACTTCGCCCGCGCTGGTGAAGTCGTGCTGACGCAATACACATCCCTGATCGGGGAGAATGAACAGTTTGCCGCCGTGCCCATCGTGGATGGCCGGTTTGAGGTCAGTGGAGATACGTGGGCGCCGCGTATGGTTACATTGAAAGTCCGGGTAGAGGACCAGACCAGCGGTTCCGTGCGTCTGATCATCGAACCGGGTGAAGAATTGCGGGTGACCTACGGCGATTGGATCACAGGTCTCAGAGTTGAAGGCGGTCATTACCATCGCAAACTCATGTCGTCCTGGCAGGAAAGTGATGAATACCTTGAGGCGCTTTCACAATACAGGGATGTCATGACCCGCAAAAAAGAACTTGAAAAAGTAGAGGATGCCGTAGCTGAAGAAGAGAATGATACAGACGAATTAGAGGAAGGCGCAGTCGGAGCAGAGGAAGACGCAGACGAAGCAGAGGATAGCGTTGTCGAAGCTGACATTGATGCAGCAAGTGAAGCACTCAACGACGAAGCCTGGCAGTTGTATGAATCGTTGCAGTCCATAGAGAAAGAGGCGCTCAATGCCTGGGTACTACAGATAGAAGACCCTCTGGCCAGCTTTCTCGCGATGGAGCTTGGCGGCCGCGACGAATCAAAGTCTATTCCTGCCAGACTGGATGAACTTGAACCGTTTCTGTCGCCCGAACAGGTGAAGCGGCAGGTTTTGCCAATGCGTCGCCGCGCCGAGACACGCACCCGTATCGAAAGCAATGCCGCCAGCCTTGATATCGGTGTTTTGGCAGAGGATTTCACCGCATTAGACCTGGACGGGACGCCGGTGCGCTTTCATGATGTGCTGGATGAACACGAATTGGTGCTGATTGATTTTTGGGCTTCGTGGTGTGGTCCGTGCATTGTACAATTCCCGCATCTCAAGTCTCTGCGTGAGCAATACCACGACCGTGGTTTTGAAATAGTAGGCTTTTCAGTGGACTCGCACGCTGAGGATTGGCGTGAGGCCACCGAAGAACACGCTATACCATGGCTCAATCTGGGTGACCAGAAAGCCATGACAAGTCCGGTGCCCATACAGTACGGTGTAACTGTTCTGCCGCTGAATTACCTGATTGGCTCAGACAGGC
>JAPOOX010000117.1 GCA_026713185.1 Gammaproteobacteria bacterium | reverse complement strand
TGATCGCCTCTCGCTGCGCGGGTTCTACAACTACCTGGATACCAACATTGGTCCCTTTCTCTCAATCTACCCATTCAGCCTTCCCGGCGCCCAGGTCGGGTTTCAGTTCCATGAGTATATTGACGGCAATGGTGATCCACAGGTTCATCGTTACTGGGGAACCGGTATCGAGATTGAGTTCGATGGCAAGCAGTTGCCGAACTCACCCAAGCACAAGACGTCCCTGACACTGGCTTACGATGTACCGTTCCCTGCAGACTGGGGCACGCTCGAGCTGCTGACGATCGCAAACTATCGCAGCAAGCAGTACGTGGAACACGGTAACGTCGAGGCGTACGCGGTATCTGACTACACCCGTTGGGACCTCCGGGCGAACTGGCAGTCTGCCAATTCCGCCTGGCGGGTATCCGGCTATGTGCAGAATACGCTTGACCAGGCCGCGCTGCACCAGTGGTCACCGCGGGAAGGTGTCGGCAGTCCCTATGGCACCATGGTCGAACCCAGAGAAATCGGTATTCAGGTCAGCTGGCAAAACCAGTAGATCGCCGAAACTAACACGCACCGCGGGCTTTTCGCCCCCGGTGCGTTTTTTTTGCGGTAAACTTGTCCCATGAGGTCCGGTTTCCTGTCATTGCTTTTGCTTGCGCTGGTCTCAGCCTGTGGCGGCGGTGGCGGCAGTTCAACCACCAGTGCACCTCCCGTGGCTGGTGGTAACAACAGCGATGACCAGGGCGGTGATACTTTTTCCAGTGGCTTTGCCAGGTTCCAGGACAAGACCAGTGCCTTGGGACTCGCTTACCAGGTCGTTCAAATCGATCAGGGGGAACTCGGTGAGTTCAGCGGCGGAGTCGCGCTGGATGATATCGACAACGATGGCCGCTTCGAACTTTACGTAACCCACGGGCGTAACGAAACCGGAAAACTGTTTACCTATGACGGTACCGGCTTCGTTCAACTTGAGGACAACAACGGGATCGACCCATTCACCATGGATCGGGCCGGTTATTTCGTCGATATAGATGCCGATGGATTCAAGGACTTTGTGTCGGTGCAGTACAAAGCTACCCAGGTGTTTATGAACGATCAGACAGGACATTTTTCGGAGTCGCTGTATCCCGGTATCTTCCACGAGCGAGCAACATTTTCGCTGGCTGCGGCTGACTACGATATCGATGGCGATATCGACCTGTTCTTTACTCGCTGGGGCAGCTTCTACGATCCGGCGCAGCCGCTAACGGAATACCTGTGGCAGAACCAGGGTGGCGGGGTATTTGTTGATCTGAGCGACACCGTCGCGGTGGACAGCGAACCCTCTGAAAACCTGGATAATGTTATTCCCGAATTTTCCTTTACTGCAAACTTCGCCGACATCGATAACGACGGCTATCCGGATATGCTGCTGGCCAGCGACTTTGAACGCAGTCAGGTGCTGCGCAACGAGGCGGGCATTCGCTTCATCGACGCCACCGTGCAGAATGTGATCACCGACAAGAATGGCATGGGTGGCGCTATTGGAGACTATGATCGCGATGGAGACCTGGATTGGTTTGTGTCCAGTATCCATGATCCGGAGAATATAAGCGGTGAAGGTATCAGGGACGGCAACCGGCTGTATCGCAATGCCGATGGTCTCGGCAACTTCGAGGATGTTACCGACGAGGCTGGTGTGCGTAACGGTTACTGGGGGTGGGGCAGTTGTTTTGCCGACTTCGATAATGACGGTCATCTCGATCTGTTCCACACAAATGGGGCACAGAATTTTGATGACCCCTTCGAAAACGACCCTTCCCGACTCTTCATGTCCAATGGTGATGGCACTTTCACGGAAAAATCCAGTGAGTCCGGGATTGATCATACCGGGCAGGGTCGCGGCATAATCTGTGCTGACTACAATAACGATGGCCGCATCGATATCTTTATTGCCAATAACGGCATCGCACCAACGGTATTTGAGAATACCACCGACAATGATAACCACTTTATCGCCGTTCAACTGGTTGGTACCGGGGAGAATCCCGATGCCATCGGCGCCCGCGTAACCATCGAGGCTACTTCCGGGGCACAGTTGCGAGAAGTGCAACTCGGCACCTGGTATCTGTCCCAGGGACCTCAGACACTGCACTTCGGTCTTGGCGAAGACGATGTGGTGAGTCGCATTCACATCCGATGGCCAGGACCCGGGAATCCAACCAGTGAAGTCGACAATATTGTGGTAGATCAGCTAATGACTATCGAACATCCCTGATGCAAAGATTCATCCTCATCAGCATCCTTATACTGCTTTCTGCCTGTGGTGGCGGCGGTGGCAGTACTACGACACCGGTCGTCACTCCCCCGGCTGTAGACAATGGGGGCGACGTTGGAATTATTGACGAAGAGGAGATGGATTCCACCCTCGCCCACTGTGCCACGCCAACCGGTACCAACACATTCACAAATGTCACTACAGACCTTGGACTCTGTTACAACGCCTGGGTCGATGACAATCCCAGGGAAATTGAAAAAAATGCCGGTGGCCTGGGTATGGCGGACATCGATAACGACGGCTTGATGGAACTGTACGTTGCTCACGGACACAGCACCGTGGGTAAACTGTTCAGCTATGATGGCAACACGTTTAGAGAACGGGAAACCAGCATCGAACTCAATGGGATGGACCTGGCCGGTTACTTCGTCGACATCGACGCAGATGGGATGAAGGATTTCATATCCACACAGTACGAAGGTGTCGAGGTCTATATTAACGACAGCGAAGGCGATTTTGTTCCATGGACCAACGTCACCATGATCGATCATGTGCGTGCGACCTCGTCGATGGCGGCGGGTGATTACAACCTGGACGGAGACCTGGATCTGTTCTTCACCCACTGGGGTACCGGATGGACCGACGGCGACAGCGAGTATCTCTGGGATAACGATGGCACTGGTTCTTTCTACGATGAGTCATACCGTACGCCGATTGAAATTTCGATCACCAACACCGGCATCGAATCGGAATACACCTTCACGCCCATATTCGCTGACTTCTCCAACGACGGATATCCCGACCTCCTGGTGGCAAGTGACTTCGGATCAAGCCAGGTGCTCCGTAGCATAGCCGAAGGCAGGCTGTTCGACGATCAGACGACCGAGGACATTTCCGACGAAAACGGTATGGGAAACGCGGTCGCCGATTATGACCGGGACGGAGACCTGGACTGGTTTGTCTCCAGCATTTACCGGCCTGATACACCGCCGGTACGTACCGGGAATCGTCTGTATCGCAACAATGGCCCGAACGGGTTTGAGGATGTGACAGAAGAAGCCGGTGTCCGCGACGGCGCCTGGGGATGGGGGGCCTGCTTTGCAGACTTCGATAACGACGGACATCTGGATCTGTTCCATACCAACGGTTTCCAGATGCCCGATCAACCCGAGTTCGAAGACGATGCATCCCGCTTGTTCATGTCTGATGGCGATGGCACCTTTACCGACCGCGCGACGGAATTGGGGCTGATACACACTGCCCAGGGTCGCGGTCTGATCTGCACCGACTACAATGGCGATGGGAAGGTCGACATTTTCATCGCCAACAATGGCAACTCACCGACCGTGTTCCGCAACGATCACGATAACGACAATCACTTCATCGGTATTGACCTCGTTGGCATCGAACAAAACCTTGAGGCCATTGGCGCCAGGGTGACCGTCAGGACCGCTTCAGGTAATCGGATCAATGAAGTACAACTTGGCAATGCGTATCTGTCCCACGGTCCCGCGACCCTTCACTTCGGTCTGGGTGAAGACGATGTGATCAATGGCATCGACGTCTGGTGGCCCGGGTCGAACCCCGTCACCAGTACTACTGAAAACATAGCAGTCGATGAATACATTATTATTAAACACCCGTCGCTCTGAGGCTATGGGAATAAAACTAAAGTGTTAACAAATGAAAAACTCATCACGCTACTCACCAATGCCATGCCAGCTGTGGTGCAGCAATCCCATGTTGCAGTCCTGTTGCTGTTCACCCTGTGGTCAGCCTCTGCAGTTGCCGAATCTGAGACTCTCGAGTTTCATCACGGTGTTTCCCAAATACCCAACTATGA
>JAPOOX010000181.1 GCA_026713185.1 Gammaproteobacteria bacterium | reverse complement strand
GTCGTGAGTTTGTTGCTGTTGCAGGATATCATCGCCATCATTGTCCTGCTGGTAATAACCAGTGGATCTCTGGAATTCAGTGGCGCAGCCAAGGTCATCGGTGTATTGATCAGTCTGCCGTTACTCATTCTGTTTGCCTATGTCTTTGTACAATACGTCTTACTGAAGCTGCTGACACGATTTGACGCCTTCCATGAATACATCTTTCTCATCGCAGTGGGTTGGTGCCTGAGCCTGGCCGTCATTGCGGAACTTGCCGGCTTGTCTTTGGAAATTGGCGCCTTTATCGCCGGAGTATCCATAGCCACCAGTCCAATTGCGTTCCACATTGCTGAAGATCTTAAACCACTCAGGGATTTTTTCCTGGTACTGTTTTTCTTCTCAATAGGCGCTTCATTCCATTTGGAACTGTTGATGGATGTCATCTTCCCTGCCTTGTTGCTGGCTGCGGTTATCCTGTTGGCCAAACCTCTGGTATTCCGTTATCTGTTGCGTGGAATCAGTGAGTCGGTGGCCATGGGCTGGGAAGTAGGATTTCGACTGGGGCAGATCAGTGAGTTCTCATTACTTATCGCATTTATTGCCACATCCCATGCATTGATCAGTGAGAATGCATCACACCTGATACAGGCAACGGCTATACTGACATTCCTGGTGTCTTCTTACCTGATCGTTCTGCGATACCCAACCCCCATTGGAATTTCTGAAGAACTGAGGCGGGATTAGCAGAATCTTATCTGCCAGGACGTCAAAGGGTGATGAGAGCCTTCAGCGGGCTAAAAAACTCGCCCTGCCGCTGTCACGGAGCAAACAGGCCGGCTAACCTGGATTTTCTTCGTCATGTTTGATGAGAGTCCGGCCGGTAACATCACCTCTGAAAATCTTGTCCACTGCCTCTGAAACCCCGGCCAGGTCTGTTTCCTGGGTCATCCGGGCCAACGAATCGAGTTTCCAGTCATTTGCCAGTCTTTGCCAGATCAAATTCTTGGAGACAATCGGCAACTCAACGGAGTCGACCCCCAAAACGTTTACACCCCTCAAGATGAACGGCAGCACCGTAATTTCAAAATTCGGTGAGGCTACCAGACCACAGATAGCGACACTGCCGCCATAATGCAGACTCCGAACAACGTTGGATAGTATCATTCCACCAACCGTGTCTACCCCGTGTGCATAAGCTGTCGGGAGCATCGGCCGGGGATTCTCCCTACTCAGCGCTTCTCTGTCGATAACTGTAGTTGCTCCCAGTGCCTTCAGATAATCCACTCTATCGGATTTACCGGAACTGGCTGTCACTTCGTAACCGGCATGTGCCAGCAAACTGACGGCAACAGAACCTACTCCTCCGGTGGCGCCCGTTACCACAACGGGACCATCATCCGGACTTGCTCCGATTCGTTCCAGCTTGTCCAGACACAGTGCTGCAGTAAAACCTGCCGTACCCAGTATCATGGACTCTCTCAGGGTCAGCCCGGCAGGTAACTTTGTTACCCACTCACCTGGAACGCGAATGTATTCGCCAAAGCCTCCGGGAGTGTTCATGCCCAGATCAAATCCGATGCAGATGATTTCATCACCCTCTTTAAAACCCTCGTGAGATGTCTCGACGACAATTCCTGCAGCATCAATACCTGGTGTATGGGGATAATGTCGGGTAACTCCCGGCAAACCTTTGGCAGACAGGGCATCCTTGTAGTTAACAGATGAAAACGAAACTCTGATCAGAACATCACCAGACGGAAGATCATCAGTTGATCGTTGTACGATCTCGTGAGTCACACCTTCATCGTTTTTATTTACCCTTAATGCCTTGAATTCAGTCATTAGTCCTGCCTCTATATGCGGAATCTGTCCATACTGTCTGCCTGTGCCAACGGCACATCCAACTGGCTTCTGATCCCAAATGTCTTTGACAATATGCTGGTAAACCGTTCGATAATTTTTTCCAGCTTGTTCTTTTGTACTACATACTTCACCAGATATACATTCGCTTCGGTACATTTGTTACTGATAAATTCATCACTGGTCATCAATTCGTCTACCAGATCATGCTCCAGGGCACGAGTGCCGTACCATGATTCACCTGTAGCCACCTTCTCCACATCGACCTGCGGGCGGTTCTCGGCAATCAGATTCTTGAACAGTAAATGGATATCTTCAAGCTCGTCGACAAACTTCTCACGACCTTTCTTCGTATTCTCACCAAACATGGTCAAGGTTCGCTTGTACTCACCTGCTGTCAACAATTCCACATCAATATCTTTATTCTTCAGAAGACGATTAAAGTTTGGCAGTTGAGCAACGACACCGATGGAACCGAGAATAGCAAAGGGTGCGGCAATGATCCTGCTGCCGATACAGGCCATCATGTAACCGCCGCTTGCAGCCACCTTGTCAACTGCTACTGTCAGGGAAACCTCCTGACTGGTAATCCGTTTCAGTTGTGACGCCGCCAACCCATAACCATGCACAGTTCCGCCCATACTTTCCAGTCGGACAACGACTTCATCTTTTCCTTTACGCGCTACCGACATAATGGCAGTGACTTCCTCTCTTAAAGCACTGACAGCCGAAGCCTGTAGGTCCCCTGTAAAATTCACGACAAACACCCGGGACTTCTCCTCTCCACTATCCCCGGAGGTTTTCTTCAGCAGCTTACGTTCCTCCCTGGCCCGTTTCTTTTCCTCTTTTTGTTCCTGTTTTCTGACCTCTGGATTCAGGACGAGATGCTTGAGATTTCTGGTGAGATTATCAATTGCTTCATTGACACTTGTTACCTCAATGTGCCCACTCTCGGGCTGACGATTGCGTTGACTGAACCCTGCGACTACAGCAACAAGCACTATCACCGCTATCAGCAATGTAATTACTTTTGAGAAAAACAGTCCGTATTCGAACAGGAATTCCAAGGCTTGATCCCCCTGACGATTAAAAAAACGGCAATCCTATCACACTTGATAACTTTCTGATTACTGATACTCTTCAAAGTCCTGAATATCTACCTGCAAAGAGCCCATGTAAGGCCATTTCGGGCATTGGTTAAATATATAACTTGTGAACAACAAATCAGATTGCCCTTCTACACTTGAATCGATTCTTGCTGCCAGGTCGAAACTGCTATCACCCCATTTTCGTCCTGGATTCCTGCCAGGAAATGAAATCCGTTTCCAGTTTTCGTTTACCCACGACCAACCATTTTTTCTGGAAATATTCATTGACACCTTTTATTTCCATGTGGGTTCTACTCCAGATCCGACTGTCACTCTATTCCTGGATTGTCATCAAACCTGCTGGAATCTGCTCATGGGGCATATGGACGGTATGCGCGCTTTCATGGAAGGTAAGTATCGATCTGATGGTAATATCGTGCTGACTCAGTTGCTGCTTTATGCCTTCAGAAAAGGCAATGCACAGATAGTTCCAACCAAGTATCACCACTCTCATCAATTATGACGAAGAACATCCACTTTAGCCGGCCTGTTTGCTTCGCGACAGCAGCGAGCGAGTTTTTGCCCGCTGAAGGCTCTCATCAAACAAATTGTTTCTAATCCCGGGTTTCGGGGCAGCCACCCCGTACGATGCTATCAAACAGACACTATTCCCGACACACAGCAGATGGCTTTGGGGTGTTCGTTTGCGTAAGCCTAATGTCGGAGCGCCGAGCTGGAGGAG